>PMKP01000312.1 GCA_003157775.1 Myxococcales bacterium
GTCGGGCGACCCTGTCCCGCGCCGTACCAGTGGTAGATGATGCCAATGGCGAGCGGTGCTCCCGCCTGCACTTGAGCTGTGATGTCAGTAGCTTGGTAATAGCCTTCGCCAGGATATGAAAAGGCTGGTCCGCGGTCGACTACAGTCCCGTTCAAATGAAGCTCGTATTGGTGATAGGCCGATACGTACGCCCGAGCCCTTGTCACCGGACTGGCGCCCAGCGTAACCTCGCGACGCGCAAGCGTATAGTCATCCGCTTCCGCAGTGGTTCGCCGAATCCAACTGGCTTGCCAATCTGCGTCGCCAATGCCCGTGTCAAAGCTTGCGCTCGCCGCCCAAGGCGAAACCTGGTCGGTTCGGTCCCAGGTACGAACCGTCCAGGTGTAGCTTGTGCCTGCGGCAAGCGTGGGTCCCGAGTAGGGAACGAAGGATTGGGCACTGGACGATACCTTGTCGCTGTCCCAAATCAGCAAGCCGTCGCTCACCCGCGTCACCTGTATCTGATAGGCTGACTGAATCTCATTCCCATCTGGGTCGTTCGGCACCCAGCCGAACAGCGGAGTTCCTTCCACATTGAGTGGCGCTGCTCGGTCGGCAATGTTGAGATCGGTTGGAGCCAGGGGAGCATTCCCACCAGATGCCGGTACCGTTGATCCTCCGGTGCCAGTCGAAATTCCCCCGGTAGGGGTGCCACCCAACGACGAGGCGCCACCACTGATGACGCCCCCCATGCTGCCCCCGGAAGAGGTATCGCCGCCTGTGGCCGCAGTTCCGCCTGAGCCTCCGGTCGCGCCGCCTGAGCCTCCGGTCGCGCCGCCTGAGCCTCCGGTCGCACCACCATTGCCGCCTGAGCCTCCGGCGCCGCCGGTTCCTCTGGCCGCCAACTTGAACTCTTGGTACGCCGCGCCCGACGAAGTCCACTGAACAATATACGTGCCATCCGCGGTGCCTCCCTGGTTCGCCTCCATGACCTTTCCACTGTGGCGCGCTGTCAGTCGAACGGAGCCGTCCGGATTGTTCGTAATAGCCCATTGTTGGTTTGTGCCACTGCCGCAGGTGTATTGGATTACGGCCGCCCCGTTTGCCGTGGACTTGGACTGCACATCGAGACACTTACCGCTCGCAACATTTACGACATGGTAGTAGCTGCCCGAAAGGACTGGAAACTGAAACTGCTGGCTCGCCGAGTTTGAACAGGTGGCGAGTTGGGCGCGCGCGGAATTAGCCAAACTCTGCCCGGCGATCTGCACACACCTACCGCTGGCCACGCCAGCAATCGTGTAGATGGCACTGGAACTAACCGCCAGCGCGTGGAAAGACGCTTCGGTATCGTCACCCGCCGGACGGGACGAACAACCCAACAGAGCTAGCGAGATCCCAACAACCTCGCACGGCGACGCCAGATGGCGATTGAATCTAGTGCTGTTACGCATCGTGACCCCCTTGCCCTATCGATGTTTCGAAGATCCTTCATCGCTTAGCGTAGTGTTTTGTACGATGGCTGCGCCTCTCCGCGACAAAGGCCAGGGCCGATGTGAACCCGAATGCCCGAGCTTGTCAACAGTCAAGCCTTGGTCTTGGCTAGCCCCCATCCAACTTGGCTTGGATCACGTATTGCGAAATGGGGAGATTGAGCGCTTGGACCCCTAGCGCCACCAGTCGCGCCATCTCATAGGCACCATGCGCCTGAAAGTGCAACACGTTGGGTTGGCCGCCTGAGACCAAGACTATTGTCGTCTGCACTGTCGTAATTCCGATCTGCGTGTAGTAGGCGAGCGCCATGGTTTGCAGGTCAATGAGAGGCGTGTTGGATGACGCGGCTACGGCCGCGTCGGCCTGGCAATAGGCCACATAGTCATTGTTGAAGACGCCATTCTGATAGTCCAATCGCGGCGTGGGCGTGATGATGACTGGTATTGCATTCTTGCTGCGGGCGCCGTCAATGTACTGCTGCAAATACGTTCTATAAGTGGTCGCAGGGTTCGTGTAACGAGTCGTATCGCTCGTGTAGCGATCGTTTATTCCCCATGCGGCAAAGAGGTAGTCCCCCTCCTTTATCACCCCCAAGATCGCAGTCAGGTGCCCTTCGTCAATGAACGACTTCGAGCTTCTGCCGCCAATGGCATCGTCCACCACGACCACGCTGCTGGTGAAGAAATTCTGCAGCTCCTGCCCCCACCCTTCTTGGTTGTTGGCGTTGGGGGCGTAGTACGAGACAGTTGAATCTGACGCCAGATAGATGGTGGGGGTTCCCGACGACACGGGATAGGTTCCCGTGGCTGGAGTGACGACCGCACCGCCCCCGGCTGTTCCCGCAGAGCCGCCGGCTCCGGTCTTGCCGCCAGCACCGCTACCGCCTGCGGAAACCCCGCCGGTGGTGGTGCCGCCGGTAACTCCTCCGCCCGTTCTGCTGCCTCCGGCCGCGCTCCCCCCCACCACGCTACCGCCTGCCACACTACCGCCCGTTCTGCTACCCCCGGCCACGCTTCCGGCCGTCTTGCTGCCGCCTGCCTCGCTGCCGCCAGTCGCACTTCCGCCGCTGGCCGCCCCGCCGCTCGCGCTGCCACCCGAGGCGCTGCCACCAAGAGCTGACTGCCCGCCCGCATTGGTCGCGGCGCCGCCAGTGGCCGAGCCACCTTGAGAAACCGAGCCGGCTTGCGACTGCCCGCCAGATGCAGGTGTACCGCCGCTAGGCAGAGCACCCCCTGAGCTAGTCGGACTCGTGGTAGTGCCACCAGTACTCACGCCGCCGGAACCTGTGACCGCACCGCCGGTGCTTCCTCCAGAACCAGGTTGGGCTGGGGAGCTGTCGGAGCTGCAGCCTGGCAGTGAAAAGGCAGTGAGAGCGAAAACGCCAGCGAAGACCTGGGTGAGACGGGCCTTCATAGTGGACATACTCCTGTGCAGTGCAGCATCGGGGCCATGAAGGTTGGTTCGGTTGCCTCGCGGATTGACCCGTTCTGGTGGGTTCCTTCCCCTTTATTAAACTGCGCTACGGCAGTGGTTGCAAGGAAGCCGAACGGCTCACGAAACTGAATAACGCGCCGGACAATCGACATGTTGTCTACGGGCAGACCGCACCGCAAGGCTGTTCACTTTGCTTGGAGAGTCGATCAGGTGCAAGCCGACCTCGGGCATGTGTTCTGCGCTATTCTCTTTGTCCATGGGCGATGGAGAGAAAAGCCTTCCTTCGCTCGACGCAACCATCCTGGTCAGGAACGCGGCTGAGGCCGAGACCCGGATGTCCGCCGAGCCATTGGAGGGCACGCGCCTCAAGCACTTCGAGGTCGTGCGCCAGCTCGGCCGCGGGGGCATGGGCGCGGTCTACTACGGCAACGACACCTCGCTGGAACGCCAAGTCGCCATCAAGGTGCTGGCGCCCGAATTTGCCAACGACCCGGACGTGGTCGCGCGTTTCGAACGCGAGGCGCGCGCGCAGGCTAGGCTGCGCCATCCCAATGTCGCGCAGATCTATTTCATCGGAGAGGATCGCGGTTTTCACTTCTTTGTCATGGAGTATCTGGAAGGACCGGGGCTGGACTCGCTCCTGGCTCGGCCGGAACCGTTGCCCTGGGCCAAGGCTCTGGAATACACCATTGCGGCAGCGCGCGGGCTGCGTGCGGCCTCTGCCCAAGGCTTCGTCCATCGCGACGTCAAACCGTCGAACTTGATGCTCGATCGCGAAGCGGGCATCAAGATTCTCGACTTCGGGCTGGTCAAGAGCATGCATGGCGACGCGCAGCTCACGCGCGATGGTGCCATTATCGGCTCGCCACTTTACATGTCACCCGAGCAGGGACGCGGTGCCGCGGTCGACCTTCGCTCGGACATCTACTCGCTCGGCTGCGCGCTCTACCACATGCTGTGCGGCCAGCCGCCCTTTTCCGGCCCCTCGCCGGTTGGTGTGATCGCGATGCACGTCACCGACAAAGCCCCGCCGGTGCGGCTTGCCAATCCCAACGTGCCCGAGGTGCTGGCCCATATCGTCGAACGCATGATGGCCAAGGAGCCCGCGGATCGCTTTGCCAACTACGACGATCTGCTGGCAGCGCTGGAGTCGGCCCGCGCCGACCGCCGTGAGCTGTCCGGTCTGCGCACGCGCGGGATCGCGCTGGCCATCGACGCGCTCCTGCTGGCAGTGCTTGGGTATTTCGCCAAGCTGTGGGTCTTCCCTGCGGCGATAGCGTACTTCGTACTTTTCCATCGTCTGCTCGGGCAAACCCCGGGCAAGTGGCTGCTCGGCATCCGAGTGGAAGATCCCGCCGGAGGTCGAATTTCGTGGAAGGCGGCGCTGATTCGCGTTCTGGTGTTTGCCTGGGGCCCGCTCGCCTGGACGGTGCTGGCCACCATCGTCTATTTTCTCTACCGCGACCAGCGCGTGGCTTTTCGCATGGCCAATCTAACCTTGCCGCAGCTCGCGTTGCCTGCCCTCTACGTCGCGCTGGCAACCGTGATCCTGGTGGCGTACTTGGCCGGGTTTCTCCTGGTGCCCTTCCATCCCCGGCGGTTGGCCCTGCACGACATTCTGGCGCGCACCGAGGTTCGCTTCAAAGCGCGGCCGCCGGCCGAACAAGTGGTCGAGGCGGTGAAAGCGACGGCGTTTATCCGGCGTCCGCGCTAGCGCCGTTGGCGCGCGCAGAGCCGTTCTTGCCCGATCGCTTGGCCGCGCGGGTCGGCTTGCTCGCCGCACCCTTGGCGGCCTCGCGCAGGGCCTCGGCCCGATCGGTGCGCTCCCAGGTGAACTCCGCGTCGCTGCGGCCGAAGTGACCGTAGGCAGCGGTCTTGCGGAAGATGGGACGGCGCAGGTCCAACTCGCGAATCAGGGCGCCGGGGCGCGCGTCGAAGTTGGCTTGCACCAACTCGGACAAGCGATCGTCGGGCAGGGCGCCGGTGCCGAAAGTCTGCACCAGCAGCGACACCGGCTGGGCTACGCCAATGGCGTAGGCGAGCTGAACCTCGCAGCGCCGGGCCAGGCCAGACGCCACCAGGTTCTTGGCGATGTAGCGCGCGTAGTAGCAAGCAGACCGATCAACCTTGGAGGGATCCTTGCCCGAGAACGCTCCGCCGCCATGGCGACCCATGCCGCCGTAGGTGTCCACGATGATCTTGCGCCCGGTGAGGCCCGAGTCGCCCATGGGACCGCCCACCACGAAACGGCCAGTGGGGTTGATGAAGTACTTGGTCTTGCCGGACACCAAGCGCGTGGGCAGCACCGGCTTGATGACTTCTTCCATCACCACCTCGCGCAAGGTCTTGTACTTCACGCTCTCGCTGTGCTGGGTGGAGATGACCACGGCATCAATGGCGACCGGCTGGTTCTTCTCGTCGTAGCGAATGGTCACCTGGCTCTTGCCGTCGGGACGGAAGAAATCCACGATGCGCTTCTTGCGCACGTCGGCCAGCCGCTTGGCCAGCTTATGCGCCAGCATGATGGGCGCCGGCATCAGCTCGGGCGTCTCGTCGCAGGCGTA
>PMKP01000261.1 GCA_003157775.1 Myxococcales bacterium
TTTCGGTTCTTGCTTCGACAAAATACACCTGGGATGGCTAGCGTGTCTGCACCAAGCGTAAGCGGCTTTGAACCCGAGAGCACGAGTCAACTTCTTCTGGCTTGTCTTTTGTAGCGGACCTCACGACAAGATAGTCAACATGGGTGCAGTTTTCGACGCCAGATGGAAAAGTTCGGTAACGAGGCCGAGAAGGCCGGAGTGGAGGCGCTCCATCAGCTCCGCCAAGACTACCCTGCGACACCTTGGTCTTCCTCGTGCGGCACCGGGCGCCAACATCGATCTCCATTCCCAGATTGCGTCGTTCCAGACCATGAGCCGCTCCGTCGGAATGGGGTTTGCTCAGTAGTTTGGGCTGTTCGGGCTCGCCCAGACCGCAACGTAGGCGACTTGGAGATCAGAGGGATTCGGGGTCAGGTTCCAATCGTAGTCGTCACCAGCGGCGTTGTTGTATGGTCAGCTGGCCGTCGCCGATGNNCGTGTGTGCGATCCAGATCCCCGACCCGATGTCCCATGGATTGACCTGCAGACTCGCCATCGTGGTGAAATCCTGGAGGAAGACACGGTGATAGCCTGCGACCGGCGGACTAGGCGTTCCGCCCGCGACAACTGTGCTTCCGCCAGCGTCTGGGCCGCCCCTTGCATTGGTAGTTCCGCCCGCCCATCGCTCAAGATCCAAGCTGGCTTTCGCCTACGCGCTGGGTATCCGCCACCGGCTTCCCTTGGCGCCGTCCCAGCGAGTCCAGGCCCCACACCGTCGAGGTTCGGTGAATACCGACGGCATAGTCCAACCCTTCGCAGCGCAACACGCGTCGGAAGCCCATCGCTCGGTTTGCCGCTGGGCGATCCCGGAGAGCTGTTCTGGTTGGCCGGCAGCACAGTGGCAGCAAAATTCTTGGTATCCATTGCTGCCGGCTGCGACTTTCTGCTATCCGCCGCCGTGTCTTCCGCGTCCTGTCCCAGAATCCCATCCGTGAGAAGCAGTGGGAATCGCGACGATTGGGAGCCGTGCTGGTGGTCGTGCTCACGCACGAGCACGATTTGGAAGTCACCTGGCACCCAGGCGCGAACGCCTAAGCGAGCCGATCACGCTACATTAGCAAGAACCCGGCTAGCTCGGCAGCGGCGGTCAGCACAAACAGAGCCGCGGCCCAGAAAGTGAGGCCTTCCCAGCTCTCGGGCCGTAGCGCCCGGCCGCCACGCACACTCCAGATTCGCCATGTGGCAAGGGGCGCGAACAAGGCCGTGGCTAGCGCGACAGCCATGGGGAGCCCGGCCGCCACAAGGATAGGCAACGCCGCGTAGGCGATGAAGACCACTGTCGCATACCAGCGCACGGCTCGCGGGCGGCCCAGGCGTACCACGAGCGTTCGCTTGCCCACCATCGAGTCTCCGATGGCGTCCGGCACTTCCACAGCCAAGATCATCGCGAATTGTAGGCAGCAGAGGGGAAGAATGGCCAGCAGCAGGGTGCGCAAACCGACCAAGTCCGGTACCTGCAGATAGAATGCGAAGAACGGCCCCAGTGTGGTCACCACGAGAGCGACGTCCAGCTCACCCAACCCGGTCGAATGCAACCGCAGCGGCGGGGCGCTGTAGAGCCACGACAGGACCAAAATCGCCATTGCGGTCGGGATGAGCAGGGGGGCCGGATGACGGCTCGCCAGCACGATTGCCGTGGCGATCCCTCCGGCGGCCAAAGCTAGTGCCCCGGCCAGGGCGACCCATCGCGGGAGTTCTTCGCGCGTCAGCACGCGGCTTCCACCCGACCAGCGTGTGGGCGTGGCGTTGGCACGATCGGCCTCGTAGTCGAAGTAGTCATTCGCATAGTGGGTCATCAGGTGGAAGGCCGTGAAAACAACCTGCCCGAGGAGGTACACGGACGGATCGATGGTCCGGCCCTGCGCCACCGCCACGGCTCCGCCCAGGCCGTAGAGCAAGAACCCGCCCATGAGAAACAACGGACGACCGAGGCGAACAAAGGCAAAAAAGCTCTGGACTGCCGCTGACAAAGGACGGGGGATGAAGCGCGGCTTGTCCGCCATCACAGCCTGGTAGCTCGGATGGCCAAGCAGCACGGCTTCCTCGCTGCGCACGCGATGGCGCAACACCCAGACGTGGGCAGTTGACCCGAACGCGGCGCTGAGCCAGGCCGCGTGCACCAGCGGCAAGGCGAGCAACTCGAGGAAGACCGCCAGGTAGTTGGGGTGACGAATCCACCGGTACGGGCCCCGAGAGACAGCAGCCACGCCATCAGACCTCCTGGTCGGTTCCGCAATGGAATCCATGATGGCAACGTTCCAGTGTGAGCCAAGCGTGGCGATCACCCACCAGCGCAAAGCGCTTGCTGCCAGCAACAGCGCCAGCATGGCCCAGGCGAGCCCCCGGACAGGCGCACGTCGGGTGATCCAGGCCTCGACGCCAGCACCGACCAATATACAAACATGAAGTAGCACCATGGCGCGAAAGTGTGGCTCGCGCACGGCAGTCGCCCCGGTTGCGCGCAGCAATCGTCGGTTTCGTCGCGACAGCAGCAACTCCACCAGCCGGGTCAACCCAACCAGCACCAACAGCGCCGTATACAGAGGAAGCGTGTAGGCTAGTTCCATCGCAGCAGGCACAGCTCGGTGGACAGACCCGGCCCGAGGGCGCCGAGCAACCCGTAGGCGCCTGGACGCGGGCGGTGTTGTTTCATCCAGCGCTCGAGTACGAACAGAACCGCCACGCTTGACAGGTTGCCGTACTCGCGTAGCACGTCCCATGAGGGCTGGGTCCGCGTCCGGTCGAGCCCCAGGGCTTCCTCGATCGCCACCAGGATCCGCTTGCCGCCCGGGTGAAACGCGCAGCATTCGAGATCCGCGCGTCCGATTCCCGCCCGGGCGAGCAGACGATCGACGACGGCACCGAACGTGGCACGCAGGGTTTCCGGCAGCTCCTTGGCCAGCACGACATGCAACCCGTCGTCGCGCAGATCGAAACCCAGCAGGTCCAGGCTGTTCGGGAACAGATGGGTCTCGGCATCGAGCAAGGCCACCCCGAGCTCCGACCGGCGCCCAGTGAGCAACACCGCCGCCGCGCCGTCGCCGAACAGCGCGGTCGACACCAGTTGCGCCATGCTGCTGTCATCGCGTTGGAAACTGAGGGTGGGCAACTCGACCGCGACGATGAGCACATGGGCATCCGGGTGCCCGCGCAGGAAATCGTGCGCCCGGGCCAACGCCGCCGCACCCGCTACGCAGCCAAGCTCGGTGATCGGCAACCGGCGGATGTCCTGGCGAAAGCTCAGGTCCTGGGCTAAATGGGCATCGAGCGACGGGATCATGAAGCCGGTGCATGAAACCGTGATGACCAGGTCCACCGCCCGGGCGGACACGCCTGCGCCCGACAGACAGTCCGCGGCCACGGTGCGGCCCAGACGAACCGCGCTTTCGCGATAGAGCGCCATCGTCTCGGACAGCGACCTAGGCACAGTCAACTGCTCCAGCGGCAGCACGCTGAACCGCCTTTCCACCAGTGCGTTATCAAACAGGGCCATCACCGCGTCGAGCCGGCGGGGCGGAAGCGGTAGCAGGGGGCGCAGCGAACGCTTCACGCTTTCTTGGTCGAGACTGTGCTCAGGCACAGCGGTTGCGGTGCCCAAGATCGTGCTGCCACCTGCGTGCGGTTGTCCTTCTGAATCTGTCGACATCACTGTCACCTTCGCCTGTCAATGTCCACGAATGAGCCGCGCTACTGTGCCACATGCGGTCGCACCGCACGCTGGGCAACACCCGCGCAGTGGCCGCACTCTTCGCATCCCGTAGCGTGGCAACCACCGGGCAGAATCACGTCGTGCAAAGCGCGGTTGTCGATTGACCACGGCATTTCCAACTTCATGAACTGACGCGCCTCTCGTAGGAGAGCCAAGGCTCGCCGCACGCCCAGATGACGAAGCGAATCCGCCACCGGCAGTCGGCGTCGTCGCGGTGCCGATCCGCGCGGCCCGATCAGTCGCAAGATGTCGCCATCCCATCGCCGACTGTGGTAGGCGCATACGCGCTCGACCAGCGCCTCGGTAGAGCATGCTCGGTCCACGATCTTGAAACTGGTCACACCCAGTTCCCGGTAGCGATCCAGATCCTCGGGCCGGATGAAATCGGAACGAATCAGGTTGACCGGATCCCGTCGCTTTTCCTCCATGCACCAGCGCACGCAGGGATCCATGGGCTGGGTTCCGCGCCGTGACGAATGCGAGAGCCGGGCGACGTGTGTGCGCGCCAGCGGGCAACGTAGGATGCAGCCGATGTTGACCGGCACCTCAATGTCCGCGCGCGTGGCCGCGGCGATGCGCTTGATGCCGTTCAGATCGCGACACAGCACGTGCGTGTCGAGCGCGATGATGTGGGCGCCCAGCGTT
>PMKP01000355.1 GCA_003157775.1 Myxococcales bacterium
GATCCAGAACTTCCACGATGTGAGTGGCGGTTCGAACACGCCCCAAGTCACGCTCGACGGCTATGATTCGTCGCACATGAACAGCATCACGCTCGACAACGTGATTATCGACGGGATCTCGTCTGCGAACGTGACCGCCTCGTACACAAACGTGACGCTAGGCCCGGGCAACGTGAACTTCCTGCCGTCAGGCGCGAACGTGAACCTGACCAACACCATCTCAGGATCAAGCGCGCCAAATCCGTGCACGAACAAGTGGGTGACGTTCTGACTTGGGAAAGACCGTCTTCTTGCGCTAGAATGTCCGGCCATGGCGCCAAGTGATCGCTGGCCTGTCCCCAATGAGCTCCCGCCGGCCCTCGGCAGCCCCGTGTTCATGGGGCCGCTCACCCTGCCCGACGTCCGGCGCAAGCGGCGGTGGGTCTGGCTGCTCTTGTGGACGCTGCTGGTGTTCGCGGGCGGTGTCGCCGCCGGTCCCACGCTGACAAACCAGGCGCTGGCGCTCGTCGCACGCGCGTACTCGATGCTCGGGATGTCCCCTCCGCGGTTCGTGGACAAGCTCAGGCCGGCCGCGCCCACGCTCACGCCGGTTGCGCCTTCGATCGTGCCCCTGCCTGCGCCCCCGCCCAGCGTCGAGGAGCGAGCCGAGGCGCCAGCGGCGGCCGCAGAGCCCGTCGCACCTAGGCCCGCAAAACCCGCCGAGCCCGCAAAACCAGCAGGAGTCGCAGCGCCACAGCCTGCGGCGCGCGCTGAGGCCGTTGCAACAGGCCGCACGGAAACCGCGTTGACGAAAATACCGGTTGCGCGCCCACCTCACGGGAGGAGCGAGACAAGGACCCCGTCGGCCAAGGCCGCGCCTGCCGGAACAGCCGCCAACCCAACCGCCCCGGCCCCAGCAGCCGCCGCCTTCCACGATCCTTTCGCCGAGGGCGCTGAAGGCGCGAACCAGCCCAAGTCCGCCGTCCCCAGCCGCAAGTCCAGACCGTCATTCGACGAGCCCTCGCCCACGGCGAAGAGTGAGCCAGCGCCGAGGCCCGCGGCTTCCGGGTCGCAGGATTCGCTCGACAACCTGATGGCGGATGTGGTCACGACCAAGAAGGCCAAGGACAAACCGCGCGAGGGCAAGAGCCTGGACGCCCTGCTGAACGATGTACAAAAGGGCAGTCCCGAGCCGGCGCCGAAGCGCGAAGCTCCAGCGCCGCCTGCCCCGCTGTCGCAGGCCGATATCTCCAGGGTCATGGCAGGCGTAAAGACGCGCGCCAAAGAATGCGCGCGGCAGCTCGGTCAGAAGGGTATCGCGGAGCTAAGTCTGGTCGTGGGCAAGGACGGCAACGTCACCGGGGTCAGCGTCGACGGAAAACTGGCGAACACGCCGGTCGCTGCTTGCATTGAAAAGGCTGCGCGCGCGGCGTCGTTTCCACGCTCCGCCGGCCTGCGCTTCGACTACGCCATCGACGCTCGTTAGCAAGCGAATGACCTATGTGCGCAAGGACGTTCCCCCGCTCATCGTGGTCCAAGGAGCGAACGACACAACGGCACCGGTAGCTGACAGCCTCCGTTTGGTTGCTAACCTGACCGCTGCTGGCGCCGATGCCACCATGCATGAGGTAGCCGGCGCAGGTCACGGATTCACCACCCCCGCCGCCGCCTGGCCAGATGCGGAAGCGGCCATGTTCGACTGGCTCACCCTGAAGGGCCTTGCCGAGTAGCCCCCCGGGGCCTTGCCTTGGGACTTTCCTAGCAAATTTAACCACTTGGAACGCTAGACCGTGGTGCGCCAGGTCCGCGGGCAGTGTGGCCACGGCACCTGGCAGGCACGTCGGCGCTTCGCCCATCTCCTGTCCTGGCTTGGCCCGCTCGGCCATTCGATTCGGCTGAGCCGCATGGCCGCGGACGCGGCACCTTTGTTCTAGCGTTTTGCCATTTTGGGGGAACCATGCACACTACTCGCAAGACCCATCTTCTTGTCCTCGTACTGCTGGCCGGCGCGTCCATGGCTGCTGGCTGCAGTGGGAACGGCGCATCGCCCACCAACAGTGCGACGGGCGGTCAAACCGGTGGAGCCACCGCTACCGGCGGTACGACTAGCACGGGTGGCACGACCAGCGCCGGTGGACAGCCCGCCACCGGCGGTACCTCCATCAGCACTGGTGGCCCTGCCACCGGAGGGGTGGTTGCTAGCGGAGGGGGCGGCGGTCAGGGTGCTGGCCCAGCCGGCGGGAACACCAAAACCGGTGGAACCACAGGCACGGGCGGCACCACGAGAACAGGCGGCGCCACTGGAACCAGCGGGACCACCGCCACCGGCGGCATCATCATCGATGGCGGCATCACCGCCGCGGGCGGGATAACCGTTACGGGTGGAAAAGCCCCGACTGGCGGGAGCAATATCGACGGCGGCATCACCGCCACGGGCGGAAAGACCGGCGGCATCATCGATGGCGGCATCACCGCCGCGGGCGGGAAAACCACCACGGGCGGCATCGGCGCCACGGGCGGGACCACCACCACAGGTGGAACAACCGGTGATGCGGGCGCGGCCACGACCGGTTGGGCGACAATCCACAACGACTTCTTCTGGTATGACACAGACGGCAACTTGATCAATGTGCGCAGTGGAGCGCTTCGCAAGTTCGGTGACCTTTACTACTGGTATGGCGGCGCCCCGAACGATCACAACCAAACCTGCTATTCGTCGCCCGATCTAGTCCATTGGACCTACAAGGGCTACGTCCTCACAACCACCGGCGATGCCAACCGAATGGACATCCTGTACAATGCGACGACACAACAATACGTCATATTCCTGAAGTACATTGGGAACGGTGCCTATTTTGGCATAGCCACCGGTTCGACTCCCGACGGACAATTTACGTTTAAGAGCCAGACACTCGTAGATGGCTTCGTGATTGGGGACATGTCGATGTATCAGGACGACGACGGGACAGCGTATCTGGCCTATGTTTGGTGGGAGACCGGTGCCAATAAGGAGCATGGCATATATCGAATGTCGGCGGATTATTTGACCCTAGATACGCGAATGTATCTGTGGAACGAGGGCAGTCGCGAAGCTCCCCACATGTTCAAACGCAACGGCGTTTACTACTATGGGGTTTCCGAAACCAACGGGATTGATCCGTCAGCCACCCGGTACTACACCGCAACCAACTTGACTGGCCCTTGGTCCGCCGCAACCATGCTAACCACGCCCGGCTCGACCGTTTCGTACGAAACCCAGTGTGATTTCGTCTTCCCCTTCGCGGGCGCGCAAGGGACCGTCTACATGTACGATGGCGACCGTTGGGAACCCTCGGGAGGGACCCAGGGCAACTACCTGTGGCTGCCGTTCGAATTCGGCACCGGTCTTATCCCAGAGATGGATTACTACCAAGATTGGGATTTGAACGCGGCCGCCGGAACCTGGAGGGCCTTTGATCGTACTACACGCGACCTGGCACTCGGCAAGACCGCCACCGCCTCCTCGGCAGCCGCCGGGAACCCGGCCTCGGCCGTAACCACGGCCACGACCTACCAAAATTACACAGCTACGCGATGGGAGAGCACGGCGAGCGACCCACAAACGATCACGGTGGACCTTGGCTCTGCCATGGAAGTCAACAGGGCTATTCTCAAGTGGTACACAGACTATGGCAAAGCATTCAAGATCCAGGTATCGACCGATTCCACAACCTGGACGGACGTCTACAGCACGACCACCGGGGCATCGTATTCTGTGACCGACGTTACCTTTGCCAAGACCACAGCGCGCTATGTGCGAATGAACGGTACGCAGAGAGGCAATAGCAACGGGTACTCGTTGTTTGCGTTCATGGTTCTGAATGACCCTTAGCACACCAGCACGGCAGGCTCTCTCTTCGAGGGCGCTGCGCATTGTCTTATAGTTTCTAGCCAATTCACTTGCTTGAACCAAACCGTATCCTCACTTGCGCCGCGGGCCGCTCCGAATCCGCTGGGGACAAGCGCGATCGTCATTCAAGGTGTTTGCCACACTCGGGGAAACCATGAAAACAACTCCGAAAACACATCTTCTCATCCTTCTGCTCCTGGTCAGCACTCCGATAGCGGCTGGCTGCAGCGGTAGCAACGCAACATCCACTGCCGCTGGCGGGACCACCAGCAGCACCGGCGGTGCCACCGGCGCTGGTGGACAACTCGCCACCGGCGGCAGCACCGGCGGTTCTCTGGCCGGAGGCACCAGCGGCGGCTCGCTGGGCACTGGCGGGGTTGCTACGGGAGGCGCCGGTGCCACCGTCACCGGCGGGGCCACCGCTACCGGCGGCACCACCAGCAATGGCGGAACCACCCCTGCCGGCGGCACCACCCGAACTGGTGGCAGGACCCCCACTGGTGGCGCAACCGGAGATGGCGGGACAACCGCTACCGGGGGGACCACCCGAACTGGCGGCATCGCGGCTACTGGTGGCGCCACCGTTACGGGCGGCACCATCAGAACCGGCGGCACCACCCTTGCTGGAGGGACCACCGCCACAGGCGGGAGCTCCGCTTCAGGCGGCACCACCGGTGATGGCGGCGTAGCTCCCACAGGCTGGGTCACAATACATAACGACTTCTTTTGGTATGACAGCACCGGATTGTTGATCCAGGTCCGCAGCGGAGCCCTACGCCAATTCAATGGCATCTACTACTGGTTTGGCAGCCAGCCAGGCGGGATCGACCAGACTTGCTACGCTTCTACCGACTTGCTCCATTGGACCTACAAGGGCGTTCCGCTGGTCACGGCAAAATTGTGCGACAGAATGGACGTGCTGTACAATGACACAACCCAACAATACGTCATGTTCTTGAAATACGATGGAGACAAGGCGTCTTTTGGAACAGCCACTGCTTCAGCCCCCGAAGGACCATACACGTTCTTAGGCGATGTTCTCGTAGACAACAACTACATCGGCGACATGTCGATGTGGAAGGATGACGACGGGACAGCGTATCTGGCCTACGTTTGGGACCAAGCCGGCCCCAATCGACAGCATGCCATATACAAAATGTCGGCCGACTATTTGACTCTGGACACGCGAATACACCTATTCGATGTACCTAGTCGTGAGGCCCCGCACATGTTCAAACGCAACGGCACCTACTACTACGGGGTTTCCGAAACCAATGGGATAAAGCCATCACCAACGCGGTACTACACAGCAACCGCCCTGACTGTGACTGCCGTTTGGTCTGATGCAACGATGCTAGTCACACCCGGCTCGAGCACCACGTACGAAACGCAGTGCGATTTCGTATTCCCGTTTACGGGTCCGCAAGGGACCGTCTACATGTTGGACGCCGATCGTTGGATACCAACGGGAGGGTTTCAGGGCGACTACCTGTGGCTGCCCTATACTTTCGACACTGCTGGCAACCCGACGGCGGATTACTACCAGGATTGGGATTTGAACGTGGCCGCCGGCACCTGGAGGACCTTCGATCGGTCGACGCGCGACCTGGCTCTCGGCAAGACGGCCACCGCCTCGTCGGCAAACGCCGCGAACCCGGCTTCGTCCGTGACGACGGATACGACCTATCAGAACTACACGTCCACGCGCTGGGAGAGTTCGGCGAGCGACCCGCAGTGGATCATGGTGGATTTGGGCTCGGCCATGGCAATCGACCGGGTCATTCTCAAGTGGTACACAGATTATGCCAAGGCATTCAAGATCCAGGTATCGACCGATTCCACAACCTGGACTGACGTGTTCAGCTCGACCGTCGGGGCATCGTATTCTGTCACTGACGAGAGGTTTGCCTCGACCACGGCGCGGTACGTGCGAATGAATGGCACGCAAAGGGGCAATGCAAACGGATACTCATTGTTTGCTTTCATGGTTCTGAATGACCCGTAGGCGACACAACCCGCGGGCAGACGCATTCTCTTCGAAAGGCGAAGCCATGAGTACAACTCCGCGAGTGCGTCTTTTTGCCCTTGTGCTTTTAGTCAGCCCGCCGATTGCGGTTGGCTGCTCTAGCAGCAATACGCCGGCCGCCCTCAGTGCCGGAGGCGTCCAAACCGGCGGCGCTGGCGGGGCGGGCACGACGGGTGCGGGTGGACAAACGGCCGCCGGCGGAGGCACCGGCGGCGCGCCCGCAGGCGGAGCCGGAGGCAGCTCCGCAAACTCTGGCGGCCTTGCCAGCGGGGGAACCAGTGCCAGCGGAGGGAGCGTTGGTCGCAGTGGCGGTGCATCTGGTGGGAACACCCAGACCGGCGGAAGCATAGTCACGGGTGGCATTATCAGGTCGGGCGGCACCCCTGCCACTGGAGGGACTGCTGTTTCCGGCGGAACCATCGCTTCCGGCGGAACCACCCTTGTTGGCGGCACCACCCCTGCCGGCGGAACCACCCCTGCCGGCGGCACTGCCGCGGGCGGAGGTTCGACTGCTGCTGGTGGCACCACAGCGCGTGGCGGCTCGACCGCTGCCGGTGGCACTACCGCCACCGGCGGCAGCATTGCGGATGGCGGCGTCGCAGCCTCCGGGTGGGTGACCATACACAACGACTTCTTCTGGTATGACGATACTGGGGCGGCGATCGAGACCCGCGCTGGCTGCCTTCGCAAGTTCGGTGATACCTACTACTGGTACGGCCTTTTCGCCTGGCAGGACCCCAAGGCATGGAACGATCAGACCTGCTATGCGTCTTCCGATCTGGTCCATTGGACCTACAAGGGAGTTGTGCTTCACGTGGATGCGGGTGCCAACAGAATGGACGTACTCTACAACGACACTACTAAGCAATACGTGATGTTTCTCAAGTACGGTGGAGACGCCGCTTCTCTGGGCATAGCCACGTCTTCGAATCCCGACGGCCAGTTCACCTTCCTCAGCCAGACGCAAGTGGACGGTGCCAACATAGGCGACATGTCGATGTACAAAGACGACGACGGGAAAGCGTATCTGGCATATGTTTGGGACAAAACTGGCCCGAATCGACAACACGGCATCTACCGAATGTCGGCTGACTATTTGACCCTGGACACGCAAATGTACCTGTTTAGTGTGGCTAGTCGCGAGGCCCCGCACATTTTCAAGCGCAACGGTACCTACTACTATGGGGTTTCCGAAACCAACGGGGTTAATCCATCACCCACCCGTTACTACACAGCAACCAACCTGACCGGCCCCTGGTCTGCCGCAACGATGCTAGTTACGCCCGGCTCGTCCACTACCTACGACACGCAGTGCGATTTCGTCTACCCGTTCACGGGTACGCAAGGGACTGTCTACATGTTGGACGCCGATCGTTGGATACCGACGGGAGGATTTCAGGGTGGCTACCTGTGGCTGCCCTATGATTTCGACACCGCTGGCAATCCAACCGCTAATTACTACCAGGATTGGGATTTGAACACCGCCGCCGGCACCTGGAGGGCCTTCGATCGTACTGCGCGCGACCTGGCACTCGGCAAGATCGCCACCGCCTCCTCGGCAACCACCGCGAACCCGGCCTCGGCCGTAACCACGGCCACGACCTATCAGAACTACACAGCCACGCGATGGGAGAGCACGGCGAGTGACCCGCAATCGATCATGGTCGATCTGGGCTCTGCCATGGAGATCGACAGGGCTATTCTCAAGTGGTACACAGACTATGGCAAGGCGTTCAAGATCCAGGTATCGACCGATTCAACGACCTGGACCGACGTCTACAGCACGACGGTTGGGGCTTCGTATTCCGTCACGGATGTGACCTTTGCCAAGACCACGGCGCGCTACGTGCGAATGAATGGCACGCAAAGGGGCAATGCAAACGGATACTCATTGTTTGCCTTCATGGTTCTGAACGACACCTGAACCTTCTTGCCAGGAGGGGGGCGCGGGGTGAGCATGTGATGATGCGCTCTTTCGTGAAGCATTCTGGTAACGCGGTTTTGGCGTGCGCGCTCGCGTCGTTCGCGAGCGCCGCGCGTGGCGCCACCATCGAAGTCACGCCCGCTGATTCCTTCGCCAAGATCGAAGGGGCCAAGCCGGGCGATGAGGTGATCATCGATCCGGGGACCTACAAGTTTCGTGTCTACCTGCAAACCAAGGCCACGGCCACCCAGCCGATCGTCATTCACGCCAAGGATCCAGCAAACCCTCCGGTCTGGGACCTCAACGGCAGCAACGTCGAGGCCGCTCCGGGTAGCTACACCGCGGGCGATCGCGGCCGTGGCTGCTGGCAATTCAGTGGCGCCGAGAACATTCAGGTTTCGGACATCGTGGTCACCGGTTGCCACAATGCTGGTTTCAATTCGGCCGGGGTTCGCTATTACGAGGCCTCCAAGGGCATCAAGCTGAGCAACGTAGTTTTTCGCGACAACGACAACGGCCTCACCGGCGGCAGTCAAGACAGCGAGATCACAGTCGAGTTCTGCGAGTTCGACGGGAACGGCAACTTGAACGCGTCGACGAGCTCGCCCTCGCACAACATCTACATCTATGGAGGCACGTTCACCCTTCGTTACTCGTATGCGCACGATCCCATTCAGGGGCAGAATTTTCACATTCGAGCGCACGATGCCGTGATCGAATACAACTGGTTCTCGCGCGCCAAGTCGTATGCCGGTGACCTGATGACCGACGACGACAACGACGGCACCACGGCCGCAACGCAGAACATGACCCTGCGCGGGAACGTGATCGTGCAAGGAAGCACGCAGTCGAACACGTCGCAGATCGTCGCGGTGTACAACGATGCCGGCGCCGCCAACCTTACGTTGAACGTCAAGTTGCTCTACAATACGTTCGTCGGCACCACCGGGGGCCGCGCGGCGCTGGTGCACCTGTCCAATGCTGATGCGACCGTGATGAGCGCTGAGCTCGACAACGACATCATCTACGGCACAAGCCGGCCCACCCTGGTCGAGGACACCGCGCACGGAAAGGTTGCCGGTCAAAACAACTGGATCATGACTGGCGCAGACGCCACCGGGCTCGGCGGCTCGGTCGCGGGCACCGACCCAGAGTTCAGCAACGCCGCGCAGAACGATTTTACGCTCGCGCCTGGCAGCACCGCGATCGGGGCCGCCCTTACCTCGATCGCAGGCCTGCCGGATCACGAATACTACAAGGACGAAACCGTCACGCGCGAATATCGGGTGCGTGCAAGCGCGAAGGACATCGGCGCGTTCGAGGCGACCACCCAAGGGCCTGGCGTTGGTCCGGGAGGCGGATCCGCCACGGGTGGAGCCGGAGGCGCCGGTGGGACGAGTACTCCGACGGGAGGTGTGACCACGACGGGAGGCGCGACAGGCGGTATTGCAGCGACGACCGGTGGCAGCGCGACGAGCGCGGGTGGAGCGGGCGGCATTGTGATGAGCACGGGGGGAGCGGGCGGCACGGTGACGAGCGCCACGTCGGCATCGGGAGGCTCGGCCACGACAGGTGGAACCAGCGCTGAGACGACCGCAGCTGGCGGCAGCACTGGAACGACGGATACCACGAGCGCCACCAACGGGAAATCAGGGTGCGGCTGTCGTCTGGCTGGGGGCAACCGCAGCCCCACTTCCTGGGGCGAGATGCTGGCGCTCGGCGCGGCGGTGGCCGCGATGTTTCGGCGGCGTGAGGTGCGCCGGCCGGCGTGATGACCCGCATCGCCTGAGTCGCACCCATTCTGCCGTATGCCACCAACCCCTCTCTATGTCGTACGCACCATCGCGAGAAGTTTTGCGATGGTATTGAGATTTCGCCAGGTGCCGGTCTTCGCGAAGGGGATCCTCAGTTTCGAGCGCCCCATGCCGCTCGGAAAATGCACAAAGACCTCGCGTCGGTCAAGCCACACCCTTTCTCCTCCCGGAATGGGCAAGTCCGCGAGGGCGCCGCGGCCAGGCGCCTGGGCGAGGAATAGTACCAGCACCTGACTGGGCTCTGCCTTCTTGAATGGGTTGCGCTGCAAGATCGCCGCAAGCTCTGCTCCGCTGCGCAGAAAAACAGCACAAGGCTTGCCCAACTTCGTGCAGAGCGCCTGTGCGAGCTTGCTCTTGACCTTGGCCTGGGAAAGGGCGCTCGAAAACACGACATTTCCGCTCTGAATGTAGGTTCTCACGCTCCGGAATCCCGCGGCCTCGCACAGCCCACGAAGATCGCTCATGGCGAGTTTTCCGGTACCACCGACGTTGACTGCGCGAAGGACTGCGACAAAGACCGCCATCGTTGAAGTCACCTACCGTAGCTCCTGTTGGATGTCACGAGTGGCCCGGTGGTGGCAGCTACGGCAATGGCTGCGGGATGTCGCTGTTTTCGCCCTGGAAAACGGTTGGAGCGTGTGGCATAGAAGAGGATCCGGAGGGGCCGGCGGGTCGTGCCGGCTGGGAGGCACATGAAATGAGAGCCCTGTACATCAAGGCATACGGTGGTCCTGATGTCATGCAGATTGGCGAGCTGCCTGACCCCGAGCCCAAGCGGGGCGAGGTGCTGGTTGCCATCAAGGCCGCCTCGATCAACCCCGTGGATTGGAAGGTGCGTTCGGGCGAGTTGAAGCTCATCACGGGCCGTACCTTCCCCAAGACCCTTGGCTCGGACTTTGCTGGCGTGGTGGAGCGGGTCGGCACCGGCGTGGCCGTTCCGTCGGTGGGAGAGCGTGTCTATGGAATCACAGCCCTGATGCTGCGCAAACCGGGTGCCCATGCCGAGCGGCTGGTTGCGCCGCCAAAACGTCTGCGACGCATGCCCGACAGCATGTCGTTCGAGCTTGCGGCGGCGCTGCCGGTCGCGGGACTCACCGCACTCAATGGGCTTCGCCAATGCGGTGATCTGCACGGCAAGAGCGTGCTCATCAACGGCGCTACCGGCGGGGTGGGGCACTTCGCTGTGCAGATCGCCAAGGCCCGTGGCGCGACCGTGACCGCGGTGTGCAGCGAACGCAACGCCGAGCGGGCGCGCTCGCTGGGCGCTGATGTGGTCATCGACTACCGCAAGCAGGATTTCGCCCGGGGCAACGTCCGCTACGATGTGGTGTTCGACGTATTCGGCCACCTGAAGTTCCCGGCCGTCGCGCCTGTGCTCAAAGATCACGGAACCATGGTGACCACGCTGCCCGGGCCATCCCTCATCGCACGAATGGTCTGGCGGCGGTTCGTCGGCGGCAAACACATCGTGCTCGGCAGCATGCGCGACCGTCCCGGGGACTACGCCGAATTGGAGCGCCTGCTTGCCGACGGGTCGATCAAGCCGGTGATCGACAGGGTCGTCCCCCTGACAGAGGCCGCGCAAGCCTACGCAGCCCTGGAAGTCGGCGGCACCGTCGGCAAGGTGGTCATCCGCACCGGCTGAATCGCCGACGGCGGACTACGAGCGAGGCTTGTGCACGCGACGGCGCAGTGCCGTTCGTCGTGGCCGGGGCGAAGGCGAAGACAGGGCTTGCAACATGGCCACGTCGCGCAGGTCCTTCTCGCGGCCGCTGGCGCGCTTGTTTGCCATGAGTTCCCGGCGCCCGATGATGAACAGCGGCCGGAGCATGAAACTCAAAGGCCAGCAAGGCTTCACGAAGGCGACCGGCGTTTTCCTGCGCGGGATCCACGAAGACGTCGAGGTCCTCGGTCAGCCTGGGCTCGCCGTGGGCCGCCACGGCGTGGCCCCCCACGAGCAGGAAGCGAACGCGCTTCGAGATCAGAAGCGACAAGAACTCGTTCCAGTCGGGACTTAGTTGGATCTTCACCGAACCAGACCCTCCTCAGCTTCTCTACCACGGAGATGCGCTCTTCAAGACTCAAACGCATGAGATCGTCTCGGTCGCAGTCTTCGACCTCACGAAAATTCGCTGCCGTGCGCAGGATTCGCTCGATCACGGCTCAATTGTCCCACCTGTTCTGCAGCGAGGCAAGGCGGCTGCTCGTCAGTGGTCAACCCCCGACCTCCTCCTCCAGCAGCGCCAACGCCCTTGGCAGATCCGGGCGCAATTGCAGGACCGGCGCTAGGGGATCTTCGCGCAGTCGCTTCATGCGGCCGGGCGCGGTTTTGATGGTGAAGGCCGCGGGATTCAGGCGGGCGTTCACTTCGGACCAGCGCACGGGCATGGACACGCGGGCGCCGGGGACTGCACGTGCGCTGAAGGGGCCGGCAATGGTCTTGCCGTGGCCGTTTTGTAGGCAGTCCAGGTACACGCGGCCGGCCCGCTGGGCGACGGCACGGGTCACAGTGGCAAGATCAGGATGATCGCGAACCATGACTTGGCCGAGCAGTTGGGCCAGGGTGCGCGACTCGGCGTGGATGAGTTGGCCAGCCAGAGGAATGAGAACATGCAGCCCGCTGCCGCCGCTGGTCTTGGCAAAGCAAGGCAAATCGATGCGCTCGCACAGTTGGTGAATGGCGCGGGCCAATTGCACCACATGGGCAAAGGGCGCGTCCTTGGGATCGAGATCCAGGATGCACCAGTCCGGCCGCTCCAGCGAGCCAGCTCGACTTGCCCACACATGCAGCGGAATGCTGCCCAGGTTGGCCAGGTACAGGATCGATTCCACATCGTCGCACAGGAAATACTCCAGCTCGGCCTTGCGCTCGTCGCTCCAGATGCGCACCCGACGCACCCACTCGGGCGACCAGGTGGGCGCGTCCTTCTGGAAGAACGACGGCCCGGCAATGCCCTCGGGATAGCGGGTCAGCACCAGGGGCCGGTCGCGCAGGTAGGAGAGCAGCCAGGGTGCGATCGCGCGATAGTAGTCAATCAGATCGCCTTTGGTGAATCCCTCGGCGGGCCAGAAGATTTTCTTCAGGTTGGTGAAGGCAATCCGCTTCTCGACGTCCGGCTTGGCAAGCGGCGGCTCGGTCTTCGCCAGTGGACGGGCACATTCCTCCGGCCACTTGTCTGTGCGCCAGCGCAAGAAACTCGGCTGGCGCAGAAGTCCGTCGCTGGTGATCTCCTTGTAGCGCACCTCGCACACCAGGCGGGGCTTCACCCAAGTGTGTTCACGACCGCTCGGCACTGCTCCCGAGCACGGGGGCTCGGCCTGCACGTCGTCGTGCAGTTCTTGCGGCAGGCTGGCCAGATCCTTCTCGGACAGGCCGCTGCCCACCCGTCCCGCATACACCAACGCCCCGGATTCCTGGGCTGCCAGGTGCAGGGCGCCCAGTCCGCTGCGCAGACCGCGGGGCGCGGTGTAGCCTACCACCACGAAATCCGCGCTGTGGTCGCGCCGGATCTTCAGCCAGTCGGGCGAACGACCGGCGCGATAGGGTGATTCGGCCCGCTTGGCCATCACGCCCTCCAGCCCCAGCCTCGAGATCTCCTCGAACATCTCTTGCCCGCGGGTTTCAATATGGTCCACGTAGTGCAGGGGTCCCAGTGCCGGCAGCAATCGGCTGAGCAGTGCCTTGCGTGTGGCAAGAGGCAGCGAGCGCAGATCGCGAGCCTCGAAACCGAGCAAATCGAAGACGAACAGGCTGGCGGGCAGGCTCAAGGCCGCGTGCTCGATGTCAGGCTGCCGGGTCAGCAACGCCCGTTGCTGCAGGCGCTCGAAGCTGGGCCGGCCCTGCTCGTCGCACACCGTGATCTCGCCGTCCAGAACAATATCAGCCGGCAGAGCGCCCAGTGCCGCCGCCAAATCAGGGTAGAGCGCGGTGGCGTCGCTTCCATGTCGGTAGAGCAGCTTGCCCCGTCCGCCTTCATGCGCGGCCAGAGCGCGGAAGCCGTCGTACTTGATCTCGAACAGCCAGCCTGGCTCGGAGAAGGACTGCGGCCGGTTTTCCGCCAGCATCAACTGAACTTGCTCGGCCCGCAGCGGGGAGATCGGCAGCTTGGCGACCTGGGCGCGCACCTCGGCCCAGCGGGGCGAGCCGTCGCGCAGTTCCTCGATGGTCAAGCCAGACAGCACCGAAGCTTCAGCCAAGCTGCTTTCGCCGCCGCGGACAACGTAGGCATCGCGTTCTTTGATAAGCAGCCAGTCCCTTTCGCTCTTCGCCAGACGCACCAGTGACCAGGCCCCGCGCAGCTTGTAGCCGGCGAAGGTGAAACGCAGCTTGCCCTTGGCCAGACCCTGCTCGACGTCGTCGAGCGGGTTCCAGGTGCCGCGATCCCATACGATGGTGGGGCCAGCGCCGTAGTTGCCGGCAGGAATCACGCCTTCGAACGATCCGTATTCGATGGGGTGGTCTTCCACCTGCACCGCCAGGCGCTTTTCCGCTGGGTCGAAACTGGGCACCCGGGGCACAGCCCACGAACGCAGCACGCCCTCCATCTCCAGGCGAAGATCGTAGTGCAGGCGCCGCGCGGCGTGTTTGTGCATCACGAACAACCTCCTCGGACCAAAACCGCCGCCAAACGGCTCATTGGTCCGGCTCGGCGAGCGCTTGGCGCGATAATCCTGCAGGGGCAAAAGAACCTTTTCGCGCAAACATTGCGCGGGACTCGCAGCAACTGTTTTCTGCGCTACGCTTGGATCATGGCGCAGGCAATGGCGGGTGCAACAATCTCGTTTGGGTTGGTGTCGATTCCAGTGAAGCTGTACGCGGCCACGCAGCCTTCGGCTGGCATTTCGTTTCACCTGTTGCACGGCAAGGACGGCTCGCGCCTGCGTCAGCAGTACCTTTGCGCCAAGGATGGCCAGGTGGTGCCACGCGAGGAAATGGTGAAAGGCTATGAGTTCGCCAAGGATCAGTACGTGACCTTCACCAGCGAGGAACTCAAGGCCGTGGAGGAGAAGGCGACCCAGGCCATTGCCATTGCGCAATTCGTACCCGCGGACAAGGTCGACCCGATCTACTTTGACCGTCCCTATTATCTGGCGCCCGACAAAGGCGGCGAGAAGGCCTACCGTCTACTGGTCGAGGTGATGCGCCAGAGCGGCCGCGCCGCCATCGCCCGCTACGCCGCGCGGGACCGGCTGTACCTGGTGATGTTGCGACCGGTTCCGGGAGCACAGCCGGGCGCCAGCGGGTTGGTCATGCAGCAACTGTTGTATGCCGACGAGGTGCGCCCCCTGGCCGAAGTTCCGATACCCGAGGGGCAGTCGAGTGAGGCCGAACTGAAACTGGCCAGTCAAGTGGTCGAGCAGATCGCCTCCGACAGCTTCGACCCAGTGGCATATCGCAACGACGTGCGCGAGCGGATGCAGGCCGAGATCGAGCGCAAGGTGGCAGGCCAGGAGGTGGCTGTGTCAGCCGCGCCGGAGCAGCCCGCGCAGATCATCGATCTGATGGAGGCACTCAAGGCCAGCCTCGCGGCGCGCGGACAACCGGCAGTGACGGGCACGCGCGAACTCGAACGCAAGCCGGCCCGGCCCGCACCGTCGCACAGTGCGCGGCCCAAGGCGCGTTCCTCGCGGGGCTGACCGAGAGATGGAGGTGGGCGATGCGGGTGTGGGTCGGAACAAGCGGGTTCAGCTACCCGCCCTGGCGTGGCTCGTTCTATCCAGAAAAACTTCCGGCCGGCGACATGCTGGCTTTCTACGCGCAGCAACTCCCGACGGTGGAGATCAACAACACCTTCTACCGCATGCCCAGCCCTGCCCTGCTCGAACGCTGGTCCGCCGCCACGCCAGCCGACTTCGTCTTCGCCCTCAAGTGCAGCCGGCGCATCACCCATGAGCTGCGGCTCCACGACGCGCAGAGCGCGGTGGAGCGCTTCGCCAAAGGGGCAGCAACCTTGGGCAGCAAGCTGGGCCCGGTGCTGTTTCAGTTGCCGCCCTGGCTGCACAAGGATCTGGAGCGCCTGCAGGCCTTCCTGACTGTACTGGCACAAGTTGGGCAAGGAATTCGTGCAGCCTTCGAGTTTCGCCATGCTTCATGGTTTTCCGAAGACGTCTACGCCACCCTGCGAACGGCAAAAGCTGCACTGTGCATTGCCGAAGCCGAGAAGCTGGAGACGCCCCTGCAGGCCACCAGCTCATGGGGCTACCTCCGCCTGCGTCGGGAAGACTACACAGAGGCCGCCCTGGACGCCTGGGCCGGCCGCATCGCCCAACAGCCTTGGAGCGAGGCCTACGTCTTCGTCAAGCACGAGACTGCAGAGGCGCCTGCCCTGGCCGGTCGCCTGCTCGCTGCGCTCCGAGCTTCTGGCTGATGGGCCGCGCCTTTGAAACACAACCCATCTCGCGGTCGGGCGTGACCCTCGCTGTCTGGTATGGCAACTTGCGGACATGCCAGCCCCGACCAGCCCACGCAAGCAATCGCTCATGCCTTCCTCACCCCTGCGCCGCCTGCTGCGCGCTTCTGGCCATGCCCTGCAGGCGGTGGTCCAGATTGGCAAGGGCGGAACCAACGCGGCGGTCATCGCCCAGGTCGCGCGGGCACTCTTGGACCACGAGCTCATCAAGGTCAAGTTGAGCCGCGAGTGTCCGGAAACGCGATTCGAAGTAGCCGAACGCCTGGGCGAGAGCCCGGGCGTCAACGTGGTTCAGATCCTCGGGCGCACCATCTTGCTTTACCAGCGCCACCCCAAACAACCGCGTTTC
Source organism: Myxococcales bacterium (assembly GCA_003157775.1). Lineage (GTDB taxonomy): Bacteria > Myxococcota_A > Polyangia > Fen-1088 > Fen-1088 > Fen-1137. The sequence continues at coordinate 16,392 of PMKP01000355.1, forward strand.
GAGGGCGAAGCGGCGCGAACTCTCTGAGTCAGCCCTTCTCAACGAAGTCGCGCACGTCCACTCACGCGTGCATCTGCCTCCGGCCGTGCTAGATTCTGCGCGGTTGCTGCCTCGTGATTCGGCGGCGACCTGGAAGGAGCGTGTTCACATGTTCAGCGTTCGTCTTGCTTGCGCCGCAGCCTTTTGTGGTTCGGTTTCTTTGCTATCCTCTCCGGCTATGTCCCAGCCCGAGTTGCCACGTCCCAGTCCTGCGGCCAAGGTGTCGCAGGTTATCGGACTGACCGAGGTGTCGGTCGAGTACAGTAGCCCGGCGGTCAAGAACCGCAAGATCTGGGGCGGCCTGGTGCCCTATGATCAGATCTGGCGGACCGGGGCAAACCAGGCGACCAAGATCAGTTTCAGCAAGGACGTGGTCTTTGCGGGCAAGCCTGTGCCGGCCGGGAGCTACGCCTTGTTCACCATTCCGACCAAGGGCGCGTGGACCGTAGTGCTCAACAAGAAAGCCGACCAGGCGGGCACGGGGCGTGACTACAAGGCCGACCTGGACCTGCTGCGCGTGCAAGTGCAGACCAAGGCGGCTCCCTTCCGCGAGCGCATGACGTTTCTCTTCGCCGATTTCACCGACGACGAGGTTTCGCTCAATCTGGAATGGGAACGGCTGCGCCTGTCCATCCCCATCCAGGTTCACACGGCCGAGCAAGCCCTGGCCAACATTGCCGCCAGCATCGATGGCACCTGGCGAACCTATGCCTTTGCTGCGCGCTACATGTTGGAGACCAAAAAGGACTACAACACTGGCCTCAAGTACATCGACCAGTCGCTGGCGCTGAAAGAAGATTGGCTCAACCTGTGGATCAAGGCGTCGCTGCTCGCGGCCAAGGGCAACTACAAGGATGCCCATGCCCTGGCCGAGAAGGCCTACCAGCTCGGCCAGAAGGCAGAGTTCTTCTTCTTCGAGGCCGATGTGAAGAAGGCGCTCAGCGAGTGGAAGAAGAAGCTCTAGTGCCGACGACGCGGCGATAGACCGCGTGATAGCGCTCCACTGCCGGTTCAAGCTGGAAGTGCGTCTCGGCCCGACTTCGTGCTGCGCGTGACATTCGCGCGTGGAGATTCTCGTCGGTGAGGAGACGGCGTACCTGCTTCGCCATCTCGTCCGGATTTCCCACCGGAGCCAAGAAGCCGGTCTCGCCGTCCAGCACGACCTCGGGCAGACCGCCCACGTTCGAGGCCACCACGGGTACGCCACAAGCCATTGCCTCCAGCGCACCCAGGCCGAAACTCTCGGTCTCGCTGGGCAGCAGGAACACGTCGCTCCCCTGCAAGACCTCCGCCACGTCCGCGCCCTCGCCGAAGAACTTCACAGCGCCTGCCAGCCCGAGAGAATGGACCAACCCATCGACGCGTGGGCGTTCCGGGCCATCGCCGACCAAGTGCAACTTCACTGGCATCTCGCCGCGCACGCGCGCGAAGATCCGCACGACGTCTTCGACCCGCTTGAGCGGACGAAAATTGGAAACGTGGGTGAGAACCCGCTCGGCGGACGCGATCTCACGACGAACCACGCGAAAGCGCTGGGTGTCGACGAAGTTCGGAATCACTTCAATGCTGGTCTCGCGTGGCAGGCCGAGGTTGCAGAAGGCCTGCTCCGCCAACCAACGCGAGGGAGCGGTGATGGCATCTCCGGCCAGAACCGCAAAGCGCGTGAGCGACGAGAATTTCGGATTCGCGCCAATGCGGGTGACGTCCGTGCCATGCAGGGTAATCAGGACTTTGGGAGCGACAGCGCCCAGAACCTGGCGGGCCAGATAGGCGCCGAGCGCATGGGGAACGGCGTAGTGAACGTGAAGAAGGTCCAGGCGTTCCGCTTGCGCCACCTCGATCATCTCGGCTGCCAAAGCCAGGGCATACGAACGCTCTGCCGGCACGGGATAGTCGAGGGCTGCGACAGCGTGAAACGAGATGTTGGGACAGGAAAGGTCGAGGCGTGCGGGTGGCTTGTCACTGAAAAACGCAACCCGGTGGCCCCGCCGCGCCATTGACATTCCAGTCTCGGATGCGATCACGCCGCTTCCACCAAAGGTTGAAAAGCACGCCACGCCGATGCGCAATTGGGCTGCGCTCATGGCAGAAGCTCCAGAACGTCCGTGGCAAAGGCGCCTGCCTGCTCCAATCCTTCAATCACCAAACGCTTGCAAACCGGAACGCCCAAGCGGCCGGCCAGCCAGGGCCAACCATAGAAGCGCTCTTGCGCGACACCGCCGGGATAAAGGACCATCTCAAGCTGATGAATCCTTCGCTGTGTGGTTTCATCGCCCTCGACCAAATCGTGTGCGTAGCGCCCAATGAGCTGTTCCAGGGCATGGGCCACACTGCCCCGCGTGCGCTGCGCGGGCCGGCGCAAATGCTCGCGAGTGGCAGAAATGGCCGATGTGATTTCGTCGACGGCCGGCAGAATCTGCCTTGCGACTCGATCGCGCAACTCTTGCGGATCAGGAGAGCCGGCGGGGCGCGCTGGATGGAGCCGGGCACGGAGCTCATGCGCAGGTTGCGCCAGATCGGAAGCTCTAAGCCCCGACTGCGCAAGCCAGCGACGCGTGCGAGCGTCCACGCAACGAAAACGCGCGCGGGAAACCAGTAGCGGCGGCACAACCCCAAAGTGATGGTAGAGCGGGCCTAGCTCGGCGAAGTAGTTGATCTCGCCCGGACCACCAACATAGGCCGCGGTTGGCAGCAGCGCGTCCTGCACGATGGGGCGCAAGAGCGCGGAAGTGGAAAAGCGCAGCGGCTCGCGCGCAAGCAGGTCGAGCAATTCGGCGTGGGTTACGGTTTGTGTAGTCCCAGCCAAAGCCCACTCCGTGGCACCTTCGCGTGCGCTCTTCTGCAGACGAAAGCGCGGCCCGGCCGCGCTGCCTTGGTGAAAGAACACCAGCGCGCAAGAGCGAACCGGAACCTGCGTGGCAAATCCCGCAGTGCAAAGCGCGGCCTGGCGGTCCTGCAAATGCCGTTCGATCAATTCCGCATCTTCGATGCATGATCGGTAGATAGGCGCAGCCAGGGACGCCACGCGCGCGTCGCGCGGATCGAGAAGGATCAACCCCTCGTCGGCGAAAAGCGTGGCCAACACTCCGGAAAACGCCGCTGCGAGCGATCGCCCAGGCCGATATTGTGCCCGCAAGAGCGCCAACACCTCTTCTGCCCCTGGCTGGCCATCGAGCAAAGAACCCAGCTTGTCGAGCACAGCATCGATCTCCGCCCCCAAGCACCGGTACGCCACCGACACGCGAGACTCGGCCTCGCTGCCCTCCGACAGCTCAAGCTGCACGGGTTGCCCATCCGATCCGGCCACGGCGCAGGTGCGGATCTCAGCGAAGTCGTGGTCCTCGGTTTGCAGCCAGAAGAGCGGCACGCAGCGGATCCCAGACTCGGCCTCGATGGCCCGCGCCACGACCACCGCCGAGGCTGCCTTGTAGAATGTGTAGAGCGGGCCGAGGAACAGTCCCACCTGTTGCCCTGTTGCCACCACCGCCACGCCGCCTTCTGCCAGGGCTTCCAGACTTGCCTGGCGGGCTGCGCTCGCGGGCAAGGCAGCTTGTTGCTCGCGCAGGACCTCCAGCAGAGCGGCTGGCACCCTGCGACCAGCCGCGAGCCGGGCCACCCTTTGCCGTTCGGCCGGGTCGCGAAAGCCTGACGCAAAAAACGCGTGTGCAGCAGGCTCACCTGCGAGGTAGGAATCAGAGAATGCGCGGCCCACTTTTGCCGTTGAGTATACTCGGCGGGAATCCCTCGCGCCGGGCAGGCTTCGGCTTTTTCCTCCCCCTCCTGGTTTTGTCCATGACCACTCTTTTACCCAACGTCGCCCAGGCTGGCCCGACAGAATTGGATAGTGCGCAGATCCAACTGGCCCTGCGCAAGCTCGGCGTGGTGGGCAGCGTGCTCTACATCGGCGCGCACCCCGATGACGAGAACACCAACCTGCTCGCCTACCTTGCCAACCACGCGCTCTTGCGCACGGCGTATCTGTCACTCACGCGCGGCGATGGGGGACAAAACCTGATCGGCGCAGAGCAGGGAGCGGAGTTGGGTGTGATCCGCACGCAGGAACTGCTCGCCGCGCGCCGAATTGATGGGGCGGAACAGTTCTTCACTCGTGCGCGCGACTTTGGCTACTCGAAGACCCCTGAAGAAACCTTGCGCATCTGGGGCAAGGACGCTGTGCTGGCCGACGTGGTTTGGGTCATCCGGCGTTTTCGGCCTGACATCATCATCACCCGCTTTTCCCCCGAGCTGGCCGACACGCACGGGCACCACACGGCCTCGGCGCAGCTCGCGGTTGAGGCATTTCGGGCAGCCGCGACCCCGACACGTTTCCCGGAGCAACTCGGGCAGGGAGTGCGCCCCTGGCAAGCGCAGCGACTGCTTTGGAACCGCTCTTCGTGGAGCATCAAGCCGGGGGAAGACTTGTCGAAGTTTCTCAGCCTGGATGTGGGCAAGTACAACCCGCTCTTGGGGCTTTCCTACGGCGAGATGGCGGCGGACAGCCGCAGCATGCACAAGAGCCAAGGCTTTGGCGTGGCACGCGCGCGCGGGCCCATCGTCGAGTACTTCAAGCTCCTGGACCAGGCGCCTTCCTCTCCTTCGCTCGCCGGCAGCGTGCTGGGTGGGATCGACTTCTCCTGGTCGCGCATCAAGGACAGCAGCGAGGTTGCACGCCTGGTTGAACGAGCGGCTCGCCAATTTGTGCCTGCGACGCCGCACAAGATCATCCCAATCCTTTTGCAGTTGGATAAAGCGCTGGACTTTATCCCCGATGCGTACTGGCGCACACACAAGGAGGACCAGGTGCGCGAGTTGGTCTTGGCTTGTGCAGGACTCTTTATTGAAGCGACCGCCGCCGATTTTCGTGCCGTGCCGGGCGAGACCGTGGACGTGACGGCGACGGCCATCAATCGCTCGCCCGCCGAGTTCGCTCTGCGCGAAATTCGCCTACCAGACTCCGTCATCCCGATGAGGATAGGCTCGCTCGCTTCGTTTGAGGTGAAGCGAGCCATCCGCGTCCCAAACACCGCGGCTCTGACCACTCCCTACTGGCTGGTCGCGCCGCCGGAGCCAGGACTCTTCCGTGTCGAAGATCCCACGCTCGTCGGCATGCCTGAGGCCCCTGCGCCGCTCGCCGTCGAGTTCGTGCTGGTCTCCCCCATCTCCACGCTGACCGTGAAACGGCCTATCACCTTCAAGTGGACCGATCCGGTTGCAGGCGAGTGCTATCGTCCCCTCGAAGTTACACCCCCGATACTAGTGCGGCCTGCAAGCACCATGTTGGTCTTGCCCAATGGAGAGCCGCGAACCTTGGGCGTCCGCCTCACCGCAGTGGCCGCACCAATCTCGGGCAGCTTGCGTCCCGAGATCCCAGCCGGCTGGTCGGTAGCGCCCACCAGCGCCCCCTTCGAACTGGCCGCCAAAGGGGACGAGAAGGAAATTCTTTTCCACATTCAGCCATCGCCGAAGATGGGCCAGCAGGTTTATGCAAGAGTTGTCTTGCATTTCGTGGCTGAGGTTGGTGGAGGCCGCTTCTCTCTCGGCCAAATTCGCATTGAACACGCCCACATTCCCATGCAGACGATTCTTGCCAACGCCGACGTGCAGTTGTCCGCCTTTCCGCTGGAACGGAAAGGAACCCGAATTGGCTACCTTCCCGGGCCTGGCGACGAGATCCCCGCCAGCCTTCGCCAAGCCGGCTACATGGTGACGGTCATCAGCGACCCGGTACTGGCAGACGCGGCCGCGAGCCAAAGCGCTGCCGCTTTCGCCGATTTCGACGCCGTCGTGACCGGCGTGCGCGCCTTCAACAGCAATGCGCGGGTACGTGCAGCCTACCGGGCCCTGTTGGCCTATGTTCAGTCCGGTGGAACGTTGGTCGTCCAGTACAACACCAATAATCGCCTGAGCCCGCTCCACACACCCATTGGTCCCTTCCCTTTCGAGATCGGCCACGAGCGCGTGACTGACGAAGATGCGCCGGTCACCTTCACCTCGCCCGCCCATTCCATCCTCAACTACCCCAACAAGATTACCGAACACGATTTCCAAGGCTGGCTGCAAGAGCGCGGCCTCTACTTTGCGTCCAATTGGGATGCGCGCTATCAAACTATGGTCTCCATGAGTGACCCCGGCGAGCCTGCCCTGCCTGGTGGCATTTTGGTCGCGCGGTATGGAAAGGGAACCTTCATCTACACCGGGTTGGCATTCTTTCGGCAATTGCCCGCGGGCGTGCCGGGCGCTTTCCGCCTGTTCGCCAATCTTCTCGCCGGCGCCACGGAGTCTCATGGCAAGTGAGCCCGAGCTAGCGCGCCGGGAACTTCATGCGGCGCCACCCTTTCTGACCTGGACCGGCCTCTACTGGGTTGTGGCCGGCGCACTCCTGGCCGAGATAGTGCTTTTCATAGCCCTCACCCTTGCCTACCGATGAGTTCACTCGACTGGCTGGTTCTCCTCGGCACCCTGGGCGGCATTGTGGCGTACGGGGTGTACAGGACGCGTGGCAGGCAGGACATGGCTACCTATCTGCGAGGGGGCTACCAGGAAAAGTGGCACACCATCGGCTTGTCAGTGATGGCAACCCAGGCCAGCGCGGTGACCTTCTTGTCAACCCCCGGCCAGGCATACCAAGACGGAATGGGCTTCGTGCAGTTCTACTTCGGCCTGCCACTGGCCATGATCGTGCTATCAGTCGCCTTCATTCCTCGCTATTTCCAGCTTCGGGTCTACACCGCCTACGAGTTTCTTGAGAGCCGCTTCGATCGCAAGACCCGCCAGTTGGCGGCGTTCCTGTTCTTGCTCCTGCGCGGACTTTCCGCTGGCATCACCATCTACGCGCCCGCCATCATCTTGTCCTCGGTTCTTGGCTGGCCGCTTCGCCTCACCTGCTTGTGCATGGGGGCCATGGTGATCCTGTACACGGTCGCGGGGGGCACGCGGGCCGTCAGTCAGACCCAGAAGCATCAGATGGTCGTAATGCTGGGCGGGATGGTGGTCGCATTCATCGTCATCGTGATGCGCTTGCCGGCAACGGTTTCCCTGCGCAACGCCTTTCACATCGCGGGCACCCTGGGCAAGTTGAACGTCATCGATTTTTCTGCCGATCCGAGCCGGCGCTACACCCTTTGGTCCGGCTTGCTGGGAGGTTTCTTCCTGGCCACGGCCTACTTCGGGACCGACCAGTCGCAGGTACAACGCTACCTCGCGGGCCAATCCATCACTCAAAGCCGCTTGGGCCTGCTCTTCAATGGCCTGGTCAAGGTTCCCATGCAGTTTCTCGTCCTGCTGGTTGGCGTGATGGTTTTCGTTTTCTACCAATTCAATCTGCCACCGATCTTTTTCAATCAGCCGGAACTCGCCCGCGTCTATCGAACTCCCCACGCGGCCCACGCAGCCGCGCTTGAACGCGACCACCAGGCCGCCTTCGGGCGCAAGCGCGCCGAAATCGAGCGCCTCGACGCTGCCTTGAACCGGCACGACGAAGAGTCTATCGCTGCCGCCGAGAAAGCGGTGCGCGCTAGCGAAGCGGACTCCGCATCCATCCGCGCTGAGATGAGGCAAGTCCTCGCCACTGCCCTGCCCCACCCCGCGACCAAGGATGCAGACTACGTGTTCTTGTCTTTCGTTATGCACAACCTTCCGCGTGGAATCGTGGGCTTGCTTCTTGCCGTCATCTTCTGCGCAGCTATGTCCGCCGTTGCCAGTGAACTATCGTCGCTGGCCTCGACCACGGTCATCGATTTCTACCGACGCAGCCTGTGCAAGAACGCCAGCGATGCGCACTACGTCCGCGCCGCGCGCTGGTTCACCGCAGGCTGGGGCATCTTGGCTTTGCTTTTCGCCACCTTTGCTTCACTGCTCGACAACCTCATCCAAGCGGTCAATATTCTTGGCTCGCTTTTCTACGGCACGGTGCTGGGCATTTTCGCTGTGGCGTTCTTCCTGCGCCGGGTGCAGGGAACCGCCGTGTTCCTCGCCGCGCTCCTCTCCGAGGCGCTCGTCCTCTTCCTCTTCCTACGAACCAACGTCAGCTTTCTTTGGTACAACGTCGTCGGTTGCGCAGCCGTGATGCTTATTTCTGCGACCGCGACCAAATTGCCAGGTCTTTGCACTCCTCGCAGTCCGGGTTGATCTGGTGGCGGTCTTGGTCGGGAATCTTGAAGCACTCAACCAGTGCCACGTGCACGCCGTCGAGGATGGCCCGCCGATAGGCAACCGAGTGGCCGTGCAGGACGTCGATTTGAACCAGCGGCATGTTTCTATGCCGGCTCGCCGGCGTTCCCACCCGTGCGCATGCGCGCAGTCAGGTTCTGCACCGGCACCAGCTTGTCGCGGGGTTGCCAGACACCGGGCTGCGCGTCGTTGCCGCCGATGCTCATGCGGCCACTTGCACGTTTGCCGCTGACAGCGTTGTTGAGGAACACCTCCAGACGCCGATTCTGTCCGCCGCTGCCGTCGTAAAACAAACTGACAATGGGCATGTCCACCTCGGCTGACACGCGGCCAAACACTGCTGTGGCCACGGTCTCGGGCATGCAGCCAAAGGGCGCGCAGTTGACCACCATGGCAGCACCCTGTTGCGCGAACTTGATGGCACGGCCGATTGACAACTTGCCTTCGCCGCCACAGTAGAACGCCATGTAGGGGGTGGCCAGTTTCATGCATTCCTGGAAGGGCGGCTCGTGCCGGTCGTCGAGCAACGGGCTGGCCGCGCGCATGAGCTTCTGCTCCCAATGCCTCATCCAGTGGTAGGTCACAAAGGTGTCGGCCTTGTCCCACGACATGATGGTCGAGGGGAATTCCTCCATGTAGTTTTCAATTGACGACGTGTAGAGGATCCAGTCGGTAATCGGGATCATCCACGCCTCGCCGCCAAACATCTCAATGGCGCTGATCACGTCTTCATTGGCGTAGACGTTGTTGCGCACGTAGATCTCGCCCACTATGCCGACCAGGGGTTTGCGCGCTCCCGCCACGGGAATGGCAGCGATCTTGCCAATGCCTTCGTGAATGACAGCAGGAAGATCGCCGTCTTTCTCCAGGGCCAGCGCCACCGCATCAGTCACTTCGGCCACCACCCGGTCAGTTTCACCGGCGTTGACCTCGTAGGGCCGAACCTTGCACTGGGCCTTGAGGATGATGTCCGCGCAGGCAATCGCCTTGAACAACGAGCGGCGCATCTGGCTGTCCAGCCCCTGGTAGGCGTTGTTCGAGGCCGGCGCCAGGATGGCCACGTCTTCGAATCCCTCGCGGTCCAGGATCTGGCGGTGCAAGACGGTGTACTGGCCGAAGCGGCACGGGCCCTTGGAACTGGGCATGAAGAATGCGTGCCGGCCGCCGGCTGGCTGCTGGCGCAGCGTCTTCAACAACGTCCCGATGGTGAGCGCGCAGGGCAAGCACTCGGATCCGCGGGTCAGCGAGCGTCCCAGGTCGAACGATTCCTTGTCCTCGTCGGGCAAGGTGCGCGCGTCGTAGCCGTGTTGCCGAAAGGCCGCCGCGAACAGGCGCGTGCCGAACTGGTGCATGGGCGGGATCCAGATGGTGCGGCCACGCAGATCCGAAGGCTCGATGTGCTCGCGCGCGCGCCCGCCGCGTTCGGGCCGCGGCCGCCGCAACACATCGAAATACGCCTCCAATCGGGTCATGTACCCGGCGTCGGCGCCGTGCTCGTCCAGCTCCAGCATGAGCAGCGGCCGGCGCCCCATGATCTCCTCGGCAAAGCTGAGCAGGAAGCTGTCCGGCCCGCAGGAGAAGTTGGTCAGGTACACCACGTCGAGCAACTCGCTCTCAGCCGCCTGTTCCAGCGCGGTCAGGATCCTCTGGCCGTAGCTCCAAAAGGCGTTCCGGTAGCGCAGACCCAGGCGCCACAGCTCGGGCCGAAGGAAATCCATGGGCAGGACCGTGCGGCCCATGTCCGCGATCTTCTGCGGCAGACCCAGGTTGGCGCCGCCGTCGTAGTTGTTGTACGGCCTTCCCACCAGCAGAATCATCTTCTCGTTCTTGGCGGTGGCCTCGGCCAGGATCTTGGCGCCCTCTTCCTGGCAGCGCTCTTCGAAGCCGGCCTGCGCCTGCAGGCCCGCGCGCCAAGCCCGCCGAATGTCGCGCGACGAGCACCCGAGTGGCCGGGCCAGCTCGTCGGCCAGCGTCTTGATGATGTCCCGCTCGCGCATACGCATGTCCACCAAGGGCGAGAGTAAGCGCGAGGCGTCCATGTGGTTCATGGCCAGGGCGCTGCGGCTGCAGGCCGCCGTGCCTTGCACATAGGGGCACACGGCCGTTCCCGTGGTTTCTTCATTGGCCGGTGTGTTCTTCAGGTGCGGCACGAACACGAAGTCCACTCCGTCGCTGACCGCCAGCTTGGCCACATGGCCGAGCGCCAGCTTGGCCGGGAAGCAGAAGTCGGCTCCCGCCATGCGCGGGCCCAGCTCGCGGATCTCGTCCGTGGTCTGGCCGGACAGTTGCACGCGCAAGCCCAGGGTATTGAAGAAACGCTGCCACAGCGGATAGTAGGTGTAGGTCAGAAGGGCCTGCGGAAGACCCACCACCGGCGCGTTATCGGGAACCTTCACCCCGGCGCCCGCTTCGCGCCACAGACGCTGGCGCAGGCGCAGGGCTCGGTCGAATGGGCTCTTGCGTACCTTTTGCTCGTTGGGATCGCGGCCGCACATATAGCCCCACGAGGGCGAGCCCTGCACGCCCTCAATGTCGGCAAAGGTTATGGTGCAGTCATTCTGGCAGAGACTGCAGCTTTCTTTGCGCAAAGCGATCTTGCGCTTGTCGAGATCAAGCCCACGGAAGCGCGATTGGTGCAGGCCCTGCTCCGCCATGGTCTGGCGCACCAGCCGGGCCACGCCGAAGGCGCCCATCACGTGACAGTAGGGTGAAACCACCACCTCCACGTCGAGCAGGCGCTCGAACGCGGCCACCAGCGCCTTGTTCCGCGCGGTGGCGCCCTGGAACATGATGCGCTTGCGGCTGCGGTGGCGGTTGCCCACCACCTTGTTGAGGTAGTTCTTGGCCACCGCGACCATGACCGCGGCCATGGCCTCGGGCCGGCTGGCGCCTGCCTCGATGAAGCGGCCCACGTCCTGCTCCATGAAGACAGTGCAGCGATCGGTGGCGCGCGGGGGCTTCACCCCCAGCACCGCCTGACCCACCTCCGCCACCTGGTAGCCCAGCTTGTTGGCCTGCTCCTCGATGAACGAGCCCGTGCCCGCGGCGCACACGTAGTTCATGTTCGCGTCGCGGATGTGACCGTCGACGATATGCATGTACTTGGCGTCCTGGCCGCCGATTTCGAAGATGGTGTCGACGGAGGGATCGGTGAAGGTGGCGCCTGCCACATGGGCGCTGATTTCGTTGATGATGGCGTCCGCGCCGATCACCTCGCCCACAATCTTGCGGCCGCTGCCTGTGGTCCCTGCGCCCAGGACTTCGATGTGCGCGCCTTTCTTTTCCTCAAGCTCGCGCAAGGCGTGGCACAGCTTCTGCGTGGCGCCCACTGGATCGCCGCCCGTCTTGCGGTACACGTCGACCAGCAGCTCGTCCTTGTCGTTGACCAGCGCCAACTTGGTGCTGGTCGAGCCGATGTCGATGCCCAGGTACACGCGCAACGACTGGCCCGCGGGCCACGAAACCACGCGGACCTCGTTGCCTTCCTGGTCAGTGTAGGACTCGGCCAGGCGAAAATCGGGGTACTTGGACTTCTCCAGGGTGAGCGGCCAAGGGTGGAACTCCACATCGCTGCTGGTGGCAATACGATGCAATGATTCGCGCGAGGGCAACCGCCGCGGCACCGCGCCCAGGGCGGCAGCGCCCATGGCCGCCACCAGATGGGGCGAGGCTGGCGCGCGCAGCAGGTTGGGGAAAACCGCGTCCAACCAACGCAGGACCTCGCGGTTGAGCGCCACCCCTCCGATGATCGCAGTGGGCGCATCCAGGGGCCGCGCCCGCAGAAGGGTTCCAATCAGGGTGCGGGTCATCCCCCGGCACAGGCCGGACCACATGGCGGCCTTGCTGTAGCCCTCCTGCTGGCGGTGGATAAGGTCGCTCTTGGCGAACACCGAACAACGGGTGGCGATGGAGGGCGGCTCGGCCACGCTGCCCACCAGGGCCGGATCGCTGCAGTCCAGGCCCAGACGCGCGGCTTGCTCATCGAGGAACGATCCAGTGCCAGCCGCGCACATGGAGTTGGTGGCGTAGTTTTGAAAGTGCCCCTGGGCGTCGAGCTGCACCAGGGTCACCGACCCGCCGCCGATGTCGATGATGTTGCGAACCTCGGGGAACTGGGCGTGCACTACGCGAATCTGACAGGCCGCGATGTCTAGCCGCCTGGTTTCAAAAGCCTCGCAGAAGCGGGTCGCATTCAGCCCGCAGAAGCCGATGGCGTCCCCGGGTGCCAGATTAAGCTCGCGGAGGGCGCGCTCCAGCACGGGGGCCGGTTCACCCTTGTGTCGGGCGTAGAAGGATTGAACGACCTTGCCGGCACTGTCGATCCGAACCGCCTTGAGCGATACGGCGCCGATGTCGACTCCTATTCTTCCCGGTTGCTCCACGGTCACACGTGTTTCGTGAGGTTGATGTAGGTGTCCGCCGGTGCGCGGCATCCTTACCACAGAACAGTCGCTGAGGCTAACCCGAGTCCGGGTGCTTCAGCGCAAAGCGCTATTTCCCACCGAACACGCGGCCCAGTCGCCGCCAAAGCGGCAGCCGGGCCTGGTGGGGTGGGGTAGGCTTGGCTGCCACGGCCGGCGCGGCCGCGACTGGTGCAGACGCCGTCTTGCTCGCAGCAGAAGGGACCGGCTTCGGCTTCCCCGGCGCAAAATCCTGGGTCACCGAAGCGGACAGCTTCTGCGCAGTCTCGCGCAGCTCAGCTTCCTGCTCATCGGTGAACCCCAGTACCTCACGGGCGCGCGCCAGGGTCTCAGGCGCCACCCGATCACAGCGGCCAGCCCCGATGGTGACGCCGTGGCCGAGCTTCTGGCTCAGGTCTTCGGCGATGGCAACCGTAGCGGAAAGAAGACTGGGGGGCTCACCGTCAGGAAAACTGTGGTGGTTGGCCAGCACATTCTGTACCTCAGCCGGCAGCTTCCATAGCTGGGCGATCATGCCGGAGACTTCCTGGTGGGTCTGGCGCAAGACCTCGTCGAGTACCAGCGGGCTGATGGACGGCTCGTCCTTGGGGCGATCGGACAGCACCAGCAGCGTGGCTGCCATGCCAATATCGTGGAGCAGGCCGCACAGAAACGCGGTCTCCGTGGTCAGGGCCTTGCGCGAAGCTATCAGCCGGCAGAGGTGCGCACACATCGTGCTGTGCCTGCGGATCTGTTCCATCGCCGCAGCGTAGCGGGCCGAGCGAAACACCCGCATTCCCGCCGCGACTTCCCACACCACGCTGGCCAGGTGGCGCATGCCCAGCCGGACCACCGCGACCCGCAACGAGATGTCGTCTTCGCCCCAGCCTCCGTAGGCCGCCGAGCCGGCGACGCGCAGAACTTGTGCTGCGAGAACCGCGTCCTTCTCCAGCACCTCGACCAACTGATCCGCTCCCACGTCGGAGCGAAAGGACAGCTCATGGACTTCCAGCGCCACCGTGGGAAGAAGCGGTGGCCGGTAGCTGGGCGCAGAGAACACACGCCGCAGTTGCGTCACAAAGGCGATCACCAGGGCCACGTCGGCCGACGGCAAAGCCGCATCCGGCGGAGCCCCGGTCTCCTGCGGCGCAGGCTGGGCGCCGGCCTGCGCATCGTGGGGGGAATTCCGCTCGCTCGTCACAGTGTGTGCCTCGGCTGATGATACACGTGCCCTGCCACGGACCGCCAGAAACCCGCGGATCTGGGATTTGGAGGAGCGGAAAACGGTGGTGGGTAGCGGTAACGATGGCAGGGACGGGTGCGGCTACAGGGGCGGTGGCAGTTACCGGTGACGGATACGGTGGCGGCGGGCACAGGGCCGTCGTCCGGTAGGGGCGACCTGCGGTCGCCCAGGTGGCCCCAGGGCCGAGGCGGTGTCAGGGATGGGTCAGGCGAATGGGTTCAAGAGTCTCACCCCTCATTGCCTCGCCAGAATCCCGCGATGTATCATTGGGAGGAGCCGATGCCGAACGAATTCTCCGAGATCGCCAAGCGCTACCGGGAAACCTCGCTTGTCCAGCAGAGCGCCGCGGAGACTCTCTTCCGCTTGCTTGCCATCGGGGGCTCGGAAGATGTGCTCGACGTGGGATGCGGGACCGGCAATCTGACGAAGAAGATCCGGGTGGCGACGTCGGGTAGGGTGGTCGGCATTGATCCAGCGGAAGGGATGATTGAGCGTGCGGCCCGCGAACACGGCGACGGTATCGATTTCGCGGTCTTGTCAGCCGAAGCCTTGTCTTTCCGTGAGGAATTCGACACCATCTTCTGCAATTCCACATTTCAATGGGTGCGCAACGCTGACAAGGCGGTGGCGGGGTTTGCCGGTGCGCTTCGGGCCGGCGGGCGAGTGGGCATCCAGGCGCCAGCGCGCTCCGACTACTGTCCGAATTTTCTTTCGGCCATCGAAGCCGTCGCCGCTGACCCCGCTCTTGGTCCAACCTTTACGCACTTCAAATCGCCGTGGTGTTTCTTCCAAGACGCAAGCGAATACTCGGCGTTGTTTGTCCGCCACGGGTTTCAGGTGCCGTTTGCGGAGATCCAGACGGTCGACTCGACCTACACGCCTTCGCAAACCTTCGACATTTTCGCCTCTGGCGCGATTGCCGGGTATCTCGATCCTTCCTGCTACGGCTGCCCGATCGACGAGCGATACATGACCGGGTTTCGGCAGACGGTACGCGAGCAGTTCGAGCGGCAGGCCGACGCGGATGGACTAGTCCGGCTTGTGTTCCGTAGGATCTTCCTGGTTGCTGTCAGAGCGTGATGGCGTCCTGCCAGCGCGTGGGCTCGACCGGCGGGCCCATGCTTTCGCCTCCGGTTTCCGCAGCTCGAAGGCGGAACGAAGGCGAAGGGATCCAGCAGAAAAGACCCCCACCGGCCGGGATGGTTTCGCGCTGACCCTGTCGTTTCGTGCTTGCGCCGGGCTCGGGGACCGTCACACGCGCGCGACGGCCCGTTTGCGGCCGCACGGAGGTCCCGATGAAACGCTTCGAGGTTTACGAAATGGCTCTGCAGATGATCCGCTCTCTCCGCCCGGCGGTCGAGCGCATCCGGCAACACGACCGCGATCTGGCGGCGCAGCTCAAGCGCGCAGGCTCGTCAGTGCCGGGCAACATCGCCGAAGGGGCCCGGCGTGTGGGCCAGGATCGGCTGCACCACTACCGGGTCGCCGCTGGATCCGCTGGGGGAGTCCGTTCGCACCTGGCGGTCGCCCTGGCCTGGGGTGATGTGGACCAAGCCACGGTCACGCCAGCACTGGCTCTGCTTGATTCCATCCTCGCGATTGTTTGGCGACTGACCCATCCCTGACACCGCCCTGGCCCCGGGGCCACCTGGGCGACCGCAGGTCGCCCCTACCGGACGACGGCCCTGTGCCCACTGCCACCGTATCCGTCACCGACAACTGCCACCGCCTCTGTCACCGCACCCGCCCCTGCCACCGTCGCGGCTACGCACCACCGCTCCCCGAATCCCAGCGCGAACCGACACGCGCCGCGCCAACGAAAAACTCCGGCGGAGCGATCGCCATGGACTTCGCGGCTGCCAGCGAGAGTGCTAACTTGGTGGCCATGATCATTGCTGGCGACATCGGCGGAACCAAGACTGTCCTCGCGCTCTTCGAGACGGCGGGCGAGGATCTGCGCTGCGTGCGCGAGGCCACCTTTCCCAGCCTCGAATACCATGCGCTTGAGGCGGTGGTGGATGAGTTTCTCTCGGCCACCGCGCGGCCCGTGCTGACCGGCGCCTGCTTCGGTGTGGCCGGGCCGGTCGAGGGCGGCAGGGCTCGGCTGACCAATCTGCCTTGGTTGCTCGACGAGGAGCTGTTGGCCAAGTCCCTGCACGCACCCCGTGTGCGTCTGCTCAATGATCTGGAAGCGGCCGCCTTCGGCATGTTGTTTCTTGCGTCTACCGATTTTGAGGTGCTGCAGCCTGGGAAGGCTGGCGCCCGAGGCGACATCGCGGTCATCGCGCCCGGCACCGGCCTGGGTGAGGCCCTGCTCCACTTCGACGGCAAGCAGTACCACGCCATTGCGTCGGAGGGCGGCCACGCCGACTTCGCCCCGCGCACGGACGACGAGATCGTTCTTCTGCGCCACCTGCGGGCGGCCCTGGGCGGCCATGTCAGCTACGAGCGCATCCTCTCAGGCGCCGGCATCGGCAACCTGTATCGCTGCCTGCGCAGCGAGGCCACCACCCGCGAGCCCGCCTGGCTGACTGAACAGCTTGGCAGCGGTGATCCCAACGCGGCGATTTCGGCAGCCGCCTTGGCCAAACAGGATCCGGTGTGCGTGCAAGCCCTGCGCATGTTCTGTGCCGTGCTGGGTGCCGAGGCTGGGAACCTGGCGCTCAAGGGGATGACCACAGGAGGCGTGATCATCGGCGGCGGCATCGCCCCGAAGATCTTGCCGGCGCTCAAGGAAGGATCCTTTCTGGCAGCGCTCGCCGACAAGGGGCGCTTCTCGGGTTGGGCGAAGAACCTGCCGGTGCGGGTCGCGCTCGATCCGCGTGCGCCGCTCATCGGCGCCAGCCGCTACCTGGTCAGCAGCGCGATTCACCCGGGCGCAAGGGCGTAGAACCGCGATAGCCAAGAGCGTGTTCAAGAAGTCAGGACCGAGCCGGGCGGAGCGCCGCGGGGCCGAATGCAAGGAGCAGCGAAGCGCCGAATATTGGAGGTATTCAAGCGAGCGGCGA
>PMKP01000030.1 GCA_003157775.1 Myxococcales bacterium
CCGGAGCAAAGCAATGAACGCCTATCGCACCTACACCAACGCCAACGTCAGCACAGCATCTGCGCCGCGAATCATGATGACCCTGTTCGAGACAGCGCTACGGCACATGCGTGCCGCACGGGCCGCGTACACGATAGGCGACTACCGAACCGGCGGGGATGCGGCGGAGCGAGCGGCGGGCATCGTGCTGGGTCTGCAGGCCACGCTCAAGCGCGAGATCGCGCCCAGCCTTTGTGAGCAGCTCGACGCAGTCTACGGTTTCGTGGTGGGCCGCCTGACCCTGGCCATCGGTAACACGTCGGCCCAGTACGCGGAAGAGGCCGAGCGTGTGTTTCTTCCCATCGTCGAGGCATTCGACCAGGCAGTGGCCAGTGAAGCAGCGGCGCCCATCACGGCGGCCGGGGGCACCGGCCGATGACTGCGACCTTCGATCCATGGCTGACCACGCTTGCAGAAGGAGTTCGCCTATTGCAGGCAGGTAAGGCCAAGGAAGCCGCGCAGGCGCTCGCAGGACTGCCAACCCTGTGTGACCCATCCGCTCCACCACCCTCTCCGGCAATTGTCGCGCAAGCGCGCGAACTGCTCCAGCGCTGTTTCAATGCTGAAGCCAGTCTGCGGCAACGCGTGGTGGAAGACCTGAACCGTCTTGCCTCCAGCAAGCGGGCGCAGGTCTATCGCCATCCCACTCAAGGGCCGCGCTAGAGCTGCCGATTCCCGATCAAGGAGACTTCTCTCATGGCCACCTCCCCCATCTCGACGACCGGTCCGCTTTTCCAGGCCGGTGGTCTCGCCTCAGGGCTCGATACCACCTCGATCGTCAACAGCATCATCACGGCCGATTCCGCAGCCATGACCCAGGCGCAGAGCGAGCAGGCGGCGTACCAGGTCCAGATCTCGACTGTGGCCACTCTCACCACCAAGCTGCAGGCTCTGCAGAGTTCGGCCGACACCCTAGCTACTACGGGCCTGGCGCCCATCCAGGCAACCTCGACCTACGCGGATTTCACAGTCTCCGGTTCAGCGCAAAGCGAGGGCGCCAACACGGTTCAGGTTTCAAAGATGGCGCTCGCCGCCAAACTCCGTAGCGGCACCGCCTTCTCGTCTGCCCAGAATAGCGCCGGCCTGACCGGCAGCCTTCAGTTCAGCATTGACGGCGTCACCAGTCCAAGCACGGCCATCACCGTTACCGGCATGAGCTTGTCCGGGATTGCCGAGGCTATCAACAAACAGGTCCCTCAGCTGACTGCCTCGGTTGTCTCAGCCGGCAGCAGCTACTATCTGTCAGTAGTCCGCAACAGTACGGGTTACGCGACCAGTGATGCTGACCCCAGCTACGCCCTCAAGGTGGCTGGTACCGATCCCGGCTTCAGTTTCCAGACCATTCAGTCGGCGCAGAACGCTTCGCTGACGGTGGACGGCTTGGCCATCCAAAGTCAGAGCAACACTATCACCGGCGCCATTCCTGGTGTGACCTTGAACCTGACTGGACAGTCCGACGTGGCCACAAACGTTGCCTTCGCCGCCGATGCCAGCTCGTCCGCAGCGAGCATCAATAACTTCATCAACGCCTACAATGACGTGGTCACCGCGCTCAACAGCGAACTGCGTCCCGATCCATCACAGGCAGCCACCAACAATCCCCTGGCCGGTTCATTTCTTCTCAGCCTGGAGAGCGACATGCAGGGCTTGCTGTCGCAGAGCGTGGGCGGCAGCGGCGCGGTGCAAAGCCTGTCTGACCTGAACCTCAGCCTGCAGGACGACGGGACGATCGCTCTGGACAAGCTGCCGTATCAACAGACCTTCGCCCAAGCCGTGGCCGCGGACCCGAACGGCGCCAACAAACTGTTCACCACGGCCAAGACTGGCATCGCAGCTCTGGTGGACTCTTTGGTTTCAAGGCAGACAGATCCGGTAAGTGGAGCATTGGTGGGCGAAACCCAGGCGTTGAACAGCAGCGTCAGCTCGCTAGGCGACACTATTGACTACTGGCAGACCTATCTGGACAACGAGCGCACCAGACTGACCTCCGAGTTCACCGCCATGGAACAGACGGTCGCCACGCTCAATACCGCCAGCAACTACCTGAATGCGCTCTTTTACTCCAGCACGAATACCAGCTACAAGACCACCAGCAACGGGTGATGAGCTAACCAGCATCGCTTGGACCGTGCACCAGAGTCAACCACAGAGAGCACGGAGGTGACAGGGCCGGGTCGGAAGGGAATTGATTGGGTTGGCGCAGTCCGAACCGCCTCTTCCATTCCGATCGCTGTGGTGAAATAGCTACCGCGCTATGGCGTCGAGGGCGTCCTGCGCTTTGATCTCCAAAACCAGTTCCACGCGGCGATTGATTTCGCGCCCTTGGGGTGTGCTGTTGTCACCGATAGGCCGCGCCGAGCCCTGGCCGGCAGCGGTGAGCAACTTGCCGTCGATGTGGTGGGCGCCCTGCATATAGCTGGCCACGGCAGCGGCGCGCGATGCTGACAGATCCCAGTTGTCGCGGAAGCGCGTGTGCGCCGCGGCTTGGTCGTCGGTGTGGCCTTCGATGCGGATGGCCCGGTGGAACTGGGCCAGCTCGGTGGCGATGGCGTCCAGCACGGGAATCATCTCGGGCCGGATCGCGGCCTGCGAAGGATCGAAGAAGTGTGACGCTGACAAACGAATCATGAGCCGGCGTCCCTCCGTGTGCATGAGCACAGTGGGAGGATTGTCGGGCCGTTCGAGCAGCAGTCCCTTCAGCCTCTTCTCGATGCGGCGGCGTACTGCCTCGACGGCCTCGACCTCC
>PMKP01000310.1 GCA_003157775.1 Myxococcales bacterium
CCATGTTGCGGCGGGCGGCGTGCATCAGGTGGTTGCCGCCGATGGCGGTCAGATCGCCGTCGCCCGAATACACCACCACCTTGAGTTTGGGATTGGCCAGCTTGAGCCCAGTGGCAAAAGGAATCGCGCGGCCGTGCGTGGTGTGGAACGAGTCCAGGTTCATGTAGCCCGCCACGCGGCCGGTGCAGCCGATGCCAGACACGATCGCGATCTCGTCCAGGTTCATGCCTGATTCGGTGAGCGCGCGGGTGAAGCAGTTGACCGTGGTGCCAATCCCGCAGCTCGGGCACCAGATGTGCGGGATGCGCTCCTGGCGCAGGTAGGGCATCACCGGGTTGACGCTGTCGATGTCGCGCGAGAGTGTGTCGTCAGTCATTGGCCCGCCTCCAGGATCGCGGCCAGGATCGTCTCCGGCTCGTGCACCGAACCGCCGGCGTGCGGGAGGCTGACCACCCGGGCCGCGCCAGCCACTGCGCGCTCGATCTCGAGCACCATTTGCCCCATGTTCAATTCGGGCATGATGAAGACCTTGGCCGTCCTGGCCAGCTCGCGCATGCGCTTGGCGGGAAACGGCCAAGCCACCACTAGGCGGAGGTGCCCCACCTTCACGCCGCGCTTGCGTGCTTCTTCGACTGCGGACATCGCAATCCGGGATGTGATGCCGTAGGAAACGACCACAATCTCGGCTCCCTCGACGCCATCCTCGCGCACGTCCACGATCCGGTCGGCATTGTCGCGGATCTTGCCTACCAGCCGCCGCACCAACTTGTCCTGCGCACCTGCGTTCATGGCCGGGTAGCCGCGCTCGTCGTGGGTCAAACCGGTCACGTGAATGCGGTAGCCGGCGCCGGCCTTGGTCATCTCGGGCACCGGATCGTCCTTGGTCGTGCCGTATGCGCGATACTCATCCTTGGGCTTGTGGGTCCACTTGCGCGGGACGACCTTGATCTCGGAAGCGGCCGGTATGACCACACGCTCAACCATGTGCCCAACCACCTCGTCCATCATGAACATCACGGGGCAGCGGTAGATCTCGGACAGGTTGAAGGCCTTGATCATCAGGTCGAAGCATTCCTGGGGCGAGTTGGGCACGATGGCTATGATCTCATAGTCGCCGTGGCTGCCCCACTTGGCCTGCATCATGTCGGCTTGGCCGGGCAAAGTGGGCAGTCCCGTGGAAGGGCCGCCGCGCTGAACGTCGACCCATACGCCCGGAGTTTCGGTAATGGCGGCCAGGCCGATGTGCTCCATCATCAGTGAAAAGCCTGGGCCCGAGGTCACGCTCAGGGCTTTCTGCCCGCCCCATACCGCGCCCTGGACTGCAATGCTGGAGGCCAGCTCGTCTTCCATCTGGATGAAGATGCCGCCCACCATCGGGATGCGGGCGGCAAAGCGTTCCACAACTTCCGTCGAGGGCGTGATCGGGTAGCCGGCGGCAAAGCGACACCCGGCAGCCAGAGCGCCCTCACAGGCGGCGTGGTCGCCGTCCATGAAATGAATCCCGGTCAGCACGCCCTTGGGATCAGCGGGCTCGGGATCTTGCGCCTTGGGCAGGGCGGCCAGCTTGGGCGCCGCGGCCGAAACTGGCGCCGCTCCCTTGGCCTGCCGTGCGTCGATGTCCTTCCAACGCTCGCCGTAGATGGCGAAGTCGGGGCAGTACAGGCCGCATAGGTCGCAGCCGCTGCAGTCTTCGGGCCGGGTCAGGATGGGGAAGTGGTATCCCTTGGAGTTGAATTCTTTGGTGAACTCGAGGCAGTGGGTGGGACAGAAGTCGATGCAGAAGGAGCAGCCTTTGCAGATCTCGGGGCGGACGAACACCGTCCCTTTGCCCTGGCGCTCTGGGCTGCTCGGATTCATGGGCGCTCCTGCAGGTCGCAAGCAAAAACTAGCATGGGATCTCGCTGAGAACGAGCAAATAAGGACTTCATCGGTCTTGTTTATACCATACCGTTGCAAGCCGAGATGTGATAGGAAATATCCGATGTTTGGTCTTATCCCATTTTTCCGATCGACGATCGGAAAGAAGGTTCTGATGGCGGTGTCGGGGTTCTTCCTGTTTGCCTTCTGCGTTGAACACGTCACCGGGGCTCTGCTCTTTCTCCGAGGGCCCGACGCCATCAATGGGTACGGCCGCCTGCTGCACTATTCGGCCGCCTTGATTTGGTTCTTTCGCGCCGGCCTGCTCACCTCGGCCGTCGTCCACGTCACCTTCGCGACCCTGCTCTACTTTCAGGAGTTTGGGGCCCGTCCCGTGGGCTACCAAAACCGGCGCTACCTTCGATCGAGCTACGCAGCTCGTACCATGAAGTATTCGGGGCCTTTCTTGCTCGGCTTCGTGATCTTTCACCTGGCCCATCTGACCTGGGGCTACAATGTCGTGCCCGGCCCGTTCATCGAGGGCGACATCTACGCCAACATGCTCAACGGCTTTCGCACCGGGTGGGTGGCGCTGGTCTACCTGGGCGCGGTCAGTCTGCTGGGGTTGCACTTGCTCCACGGCGCCCACAGCATGTTCGAATCGCTCGGCCTGCGCCACCGTCGGATTGAATCGCTGCTCTTCGGCTTCGCCCGCGTCGCCACGGTTGTCATCTCGGTGGGTCTGGCTCTCGCTCCAGCGGCGGTGTTCTTTCGCATCATCGGGGGGTAGGGAGCAATGGAACTTGTAGCCAACCTTCCCTCTGGTCCACTCGACACCGCGTGGGAGCGCCACCGGTTCGAGTTCAAGCTGGTCAGCCCCGCCAACAAACGTCGCTACCAGCTCATCGTGGTGGGCTCGGGCCTGGCCGGTGCGTCCGCGGCCGCGTCGCTGGGCGAACTGGGCTACAACGTTCGCTGCTTCTGCTACCAGGACAGCCCGCGCCGCGCACACAGCATCGCCGCGCAAGGGGGCATCAACGCCGCCAAAAACTACCAGAACGACGGCGACAGCGTGCAGCGCCTATTCTACGACACCATCAAGGGCGGGGACTTCCGCGCGCGCGAGCACAACGTCTTTCGCCTGGCCGAGATCTCGAACCAGATCATCGACCAGTGTGTGGCCCAAGGGGTTCCCTTTGCGCGCGAGTACGGCGGACAGCTCGCCAATCGTTCCTTTGGCGGCGCGCAGGTGTCGCGCACTTTCTATGCCCGCGGCCAGACCGGGCAACAGCTTCTGCTAGGCGCGTACCAGGCCCTGGCGCGCCAGATTGCGGCGGGCCAGGTCAAGATGTTTCCGCGTATGGAGATGCTCGACCTGGTGGTCGCCGACGGCCAGGCCTGCGGCATCGTGACCCGCGATCTGGTGTCGGGCGCGATCGAGGCCCACGCCGCGGACGCCGTCATCCTGGCCACGGGCGGCTACGGCAACGTCTTCTACCTGTCGACCAACGCCAAGGGCTGCAACGTCACCGCTACCTGGCGCGCGCACAAGCGCGGGNNACCTGCATCCCGGTCACCGGCGAGCACCAGTCCAAGCTCACGCTGATGAGCGAGTCGTTGCGCAACGATGGCCGAGTCTGGGTCCCGCTGCGCGCCGGCGACCAGCGGCCGCCCGGCCAGATCCCGGAAGCCGAGCGCGACTACTATCTTGAACGCCGCTATCCCAGCTTCGGCAACCTGGTCCCGCGCGACGTGGCCAGCCGCGCGGCCAAGGCGGTATGCGACGAGAACCGCGGCGTCGGGCCAGGCGGTCGCGGCGTGTTTCTGGATTTCTCCGACGTCATTTCACGCCAGGGGGAGGCGGTGGTGCGCGAGCGCTACGGCAACCTGTTCGACATGTACGAGCGGATCACGGCCGAGAATCCGTACAAGGTTCCCATGCGCATCTACCCGGCGGTGCACTACACCATGGGCGGGCTGTGGGTCGACTACAATCTGATGAGCACGATCCCGGGTTTGTTCGTGCTGGGCGAGGCGAATTTTTCTGACCACGGGGCCAATCGCTTGGGCGCCTCCGCGCTCATGCAGGGCTTGGCGGACGGCTACTTCATCATTCCCTACACCATCGGAAGCTACCTGGCCGGCAGCAAGCCGGGATCGGGGTCAGCTGACCAGCCAGAATTCGACGCGGCCAAGGCGCAGGTGAGGGAGCGAGCTAGCCGCTTGCTCGCGCGCAGGGGCAGGCGAAGCGCGACTTCGTTCCATCGTGAGCTGGGCAAACTGCTGTGGGAAAACTGCGGCATGGCGCGCACAGCGGCCGGGCTGAAGCAAGCCTTGGCGCGCATTCCCGAGTTGCGCGAGCAGTTCTGGCGCGAGGTGATGGTACCGGGCAGCCAGGAAGAACTGAATCAGTCGCTGGAAACCGCTGGCCGGGTGGGAGATTTCCTCGAATTCGCCGAGCTGCTGTGCCGGGACGCCCTTACCCGCGAAGAATCCTGCGGCGGCCATTTTCGCCAGGAGTACCAAACCCCCGACGGCGAGGCCCGGCGCGACGACGCGCGCTTCGCCCACGTGGCGGTGTGGGAGCACCGGGGCGATGGCGCAGAGCCGCTCCGTCACACCGAGCCGCTCAGCTTTGAAAACGTCCACCTCGCGCAGCGGAGCTACAAGTGAGCATGAATCTCGTCCTGATGGTCTGGCGCCAGGAGAACGCGCGCGCGCAGGGCCACATGCAGAGGATCGAAGCCAAGGACGTCAGCCCTGACATGTCCTTCCTGGAGATGCTCGACGTGGTCAACGAAGGCCTGACCGAAGCCGGCCAGTCGCCCATCGCCTTTGACCACGACTGCCGCGAAGGCATCTGCGGCTCGTGTGGGGTCGTCATCAACGGCGTGCCGCATGGCCCGCAACCCGGGACCACGACCTGTCAGCTGCACATGCGCCACTTCCGCGACGGCCAGGTCATCGTCATCGAGCCCTTCCGCGCGCGCGCCTTTCCCGTCATTCGCGACCTCATGGTCGACCGCAGTGCCTTTGATCGGGTGATCGCCGCCGGCGGTTTCATCACCTCGCCCACCGGAAGCGCGCCGGACGGCAATGCCATGCTGGTTTCCAAGCACGCGGCTGACACCGCCATGGAGGCGGCCGCCTGCATCGGATGCGGCGCATGCGTCGCGGCCTGCCCCAACGCCTCTGCCATGCTGTTCGTGGGTGCCAAGGTTTCGCACTTGGGCCTTCTGCCCCAGGGCCAGCCCGAACGCTGGTCGCGCGTGCACGCCATGGTGGCGGCCATGGACGCCGAGGGCTTTGGCGGCTGCACCAACTTCCTCGAATGTGCTGCGGTCTGTCCCAAGAATGTGTCGTCCGACTTCATCGGCCGGTTGAACCGTGACCTAATCGGCGCCGTGTTCTTGGCCCGGCCGCGGGTGGCCAGCAACGACGCTGGATAGGAGTGGGACCCGTCTTGCGCAGAAACGCAAGAAATGCGGAATTGCCTGAGACTGCGCGGCTCCGCGAACATCCAACTAGCAGACAGGAAGCACCGACGCATCCAAAGGCATAGGGAGGCCCCATGACACCATGCAAGCAATGCAAGAATGAGTTGGCGGCCGATTTTCGCTTCTGTCCGCGTTGCGGCATGCCGACAACCAAGGATATTCCGGACCAGTACTTGCTGGCCAGACTGGCCATGGAAGGGCGCATGGAGGGAGGCCCGGTGGGGCCTGCGATAGCGACCCTGTTGAAGGCCTACGACATGGGCCTGCGCGATGCCCACGTCCTCTGCGGCCTTGGCATTCTCTACTATCGCCTTGGCGACATCCAGTCGGCGACCAAGTACCTTGAAGAAGCCATCGCACTCAAGCCCAATTTCCCCGAAGCACACTACGACCTGGCCCTGACCTACTATCGTGGCGGCCAGATCCACAAGACCATCGCGACGATGAAGCGGTGCCTGGAGCTAAGTCCTGACTACGCGGCGGCTCACTACTGGATCGGAATCGCGAACTACCACCTGGGGCGCCAACAGAAGGCCATCGAGTCCTTCCTGCGCGTGGTCGAGCTCAACCCGGCGGCCAAGGTTGCTAACTACCACCTGGGCGTGAATTTTGCGTCGCTAGGCCAGTACGACAAAGCCATCGCCAATTTCAAGCTGGTGGTGGAGAACTGCCCAGAGGACGAAGCGGCCTTCTATCACCTGGGTATGGCCTACTATGAATCCAACAAGATTCCCGAGGCTACTGAGGTCTTCAAGCACTGTGTCGCGCTGGACCCCGGAGATCGGCGTGCGGCGCAGATGCTGGAGATGCTGACCGACGTTCCTGGCGTGTAGTGGCGGCAACGGTGACCAGCATTGGCGTGCCCGGCCCAAGAGCGCCGAGCGAAACCGCGGTGTTGTTGCCCAGCGGGATGGTGCTCATCGCCGACGGATTCGATCAGACCATGGATTTCGCGCGCTCCGAGCTGTACCAATAGTCTGGACGGGTGCCGCGGGGTTGAGCGTGAATTCCTCACACGAATGCGACAGGCATCAAAGCGAAAATGGGAGAGGTTCGCGCCGATGGCCTGAGAGGTGCGCCAGGGTGCTTCCAGTCACCCGTGCGGGCGAAGCCATAGTATCATGCCCGCCATGCTCAAAGCGGCGTTGTCTTGCTGTCGTCAGTGGCGGTCCGCGCTGGCGGCCGTGTTCCTTGTCGTCTCCCTCGGGGGTTTTGCCCCGTCGGCAGAGGCCGGCGACAACAGCAGCAGGGCGACCGCCAAGGCGCACTACGAGACCGCCACACGGCTCTACGAGATTCGCGAGTACGACAAGGCGCTGCTCGAGTACAAATCCGCCTATCTTGCTCAACCCGATGCGGCCTTCCTGTTCAACATCGGCCAGTGCTATCGAAAACTCGGCCAGAACCAGGAGGCTCTCAACTTCTTCCAGGAATATCTGAAGAAAGCCTCCCCGGACGATCCCAACCGCCGCAAGGTCGAGGCACGGATCCGCGACATTGAGGCTGAAACCAAGCTCAAGGCGCAGGCGGCTGAGGCCGCTGCGGCACCTGCGCCTGCGCCTGCGCCGCCTCCCGCGCCGCCGCCTGCGCCTGCGCCTGCGCCAACCTCTGAGGTTGCTCAGCCTGTGCCGACGCCTCCGCTCCCGGCGGTCGTGGCTCCGCCGCCCCCAGCAGTAGAGATCCCGCCGGCAGCGGTTTCGGTCGAACAGGCTTCCCCGGTCAGTGCGGCGCCGTCGGTGAGCGGACGCGGCCTGCGTATCGCTGGAATTACTTGCGGCGTGGCTGGCCTGGTTTCCATGGGAATCGCAGTTTACTACTACACCCGAGCGAGGTCGCTTTCGGACAGCGTAACCAACTCGACAAACTCCAAGGCATCGGCATCTGACGATCAAGCGGGCCGGGACGCCCAGACCATGCAGTGGGTGTTCTACAGTATCGGGGCCGGGGCGCTCGCCACCGGCACTCTCCTCTACTTACTGGGTTGGCCGTCGGCGGAGACCGGGCGCACGGTGGCCGGAGTCACGCCCATGGTTGGACCGGGGCTGGCGGGAATCTCAGCGCAAGGGACATTCTGATGCGAAACCTAGTTTCCATTGTCGGACTTTTGCTCATTGGCCTCATAGCGGCCTGTGGCTACGACCCGCATCCCAAGAGTGGCGTGCTGCCATGCACCTCGCAATGCCCGAACGGCTACGTGTGCACGAACAACTTCTGCTGGCTCAAGGGTACAGGTCCTGACGGCGGCGTTCCATCTGGTGGCACAACTGGACGCGGCGACGCCGCTGGAAGTGGTGGCGCGGTCGCAAGTGGTGCTTCGCTCGCCGGCGGTGGCACCGCCGGCAGCGGCGGCGCGGTCGGCAGTGGCGGTGCCGCCAGCAGTGGTGGTGCGGTCGCAAATGGTGGCGTGGCTGGAAGTGGTGGTGCCGCCGGCAGTGGCGCTGCGCAAGCAAATGGCGGAGCCGCTGGAAGTGGTGGCGCCACTGGAAGTGGTGGCACGGTCGCAAGTGATGCCGCGATCGTTAGTGGTGGCATCGCCGGCAGCGGTGGCACCGCGGGCAGTGGTGGCTCGGTCGCAAATGGTGGCGCCGCTGCAAGTGATGGCGCGGTCAAGACTGATGTTCCGACCTTCGTGAAACTTGACGCTTCCCCGGACGCCAACGGCGACGTGAGGCCTGCCAGCAACGAAGTGGGTGCCTCTGACGTGCCGAGCACCGGCGGTGCAACCGCAGCAGTCTTCAAGCCGACGGGAAGCATGCGTACGAAGAGGGACACTCACACAGCGACATTGTTGCCGAGCGGGCAGGTTCTCATCGCCGGCGGAATCATTACGATTACGGAGGTGGCCCTCGCGAGTGCGGAGCTATACAGCCCAACAAGCGGGGAGTTCTCTCCAATCAACGGTGCAATGGTCTCGGCACGATATGCGCACACAGCCACGTTGTTGTCGTCGGGCGGGAAGGTCCTCATCGTCGGCGGATACAATGGTGTGCAGCACGTTGGGAGTGCGGAGCTATACGACCCAGCCGCCCCGGCAAGCGCATTCACGGCAACCGGCTCCATGTCCGCGGCAAGGGCATTCCACACAGCGACATTGTTGGAAAANNGAAAGGTCCTCATCGCCGGCGGATTGAATGGCCCGACCTCAACCTATTTTGCGAGTGCGGAACTATACGACCCAAACGCCCCGATAGGCGCAGCATTCACGACAACCGGCCCCATGGCAGTGGCAAGGGAATCGCACACCGCGACGCTGTTGAAGGATGGAAGCGTCCTGATCGTCGGCGGCAACAATAGCACGGGGTCCCTCGCGAGCGCGGAGCTATACGACCCACTCGCTGGAACATTCTCGACAACCGGCAGCATTGCCCCGGCACGCGAATTCCACACAGCGACGTTGTTGCAAACCGGGATAGTCCTTGTCACCGGAGGATACAGTGATGGCTCGTCTCTCGCGAGCGCGAGGCTGTACGACCCGGGAACTGGGATATTCACGACTATCAGCGGCATGAACGATGAAAGGCAGTTGCACACTGCGACGTTGCTGCAAAGCGGGGCGGTCCTCATTGCCGGCGGATTCAACACGATCGATGACCTCACGAGCGCCGAGTTGTACCAATAGCCTGGCCGCTGGGGCATCGATGAACAGCGTGCACCAAGTCATCCTGCTAGAACACCGCTGCCTTAGCTGCGCTCGCTCAGCAAGTTCATACCCAAGCTGCCGACAACTAGACCAAGCCTTTTCGTTTCGGAGACCCAGTCGCCTCGCTGCGGAACCCACACCCAGGTTGCTTTCGCGGAACCCACACCCAGGTTGGCGGAACCCACACCCAGGTTGATTTCCCCGGAACCCACACCCTCCCCGGAACCCACACCCCTGACCGCTGATCGATCGTGTCCACGTTGCGTCAATTGAAAGAAACACCTGCAATTCACTGTGGATAGCATTCATTTTGAGGCAGCCAGAATGCGCAGTGGACGCAAGACCGGTGGCTCAAGAATCAGGGGCACGGTTTCGCGGTCGACCACGGAACCCACACCCAGGTTGCCGGAACCCACACCCAGGTTGATTTTCAGGAAACCACGGAACCCACACCCAGGTTGATTTCGCGGAACCCCCCGGAACCCCCACCCCCGGAACCCCCACCCAGGTTGATTTTCGGAAACCTTTCTCACCGGCTGCCG
>PMKP01000343.1 GCA_003157775.1 Myxococcales bacterium
CCACTGGAAGGACGGCAGCCAGATCTGGGAGGACAACAACACGATTGAAGACCAGCAGATGGGAATCGGCGAGTACCGTTCGGACTATCCGGGTCTAGAGGTGGTCCTGCTCGACCGGCTTGGTCCCCGGGACGCCACCGGCCACGATGCCAACGTGCTCTTGTCATCAACCGATCAGCTAATTTGGAAAGAAACGCGGAAGGATTACGGCTGGATCACCGTGACGGAGAATATGAACAACTGGTTGGGCGATGGCACTGACCTCATCTTGTCCTATCACCGAGGCGGCAGTACACCGGCCACCCTATACAGCGGCTATGCGACCAAGAATGCCGACGGGACCTATTCTCCAAATGTGATCGCCCAATTCCCCCACAGCGGCAATCTGGTCGACAACGTGCAGCACGCCAATCTCTGCGGCGACGGCAAAGAAGAGGTCCTCGTGTATAACGAGTCGAGCGTTTGGATCTTTTCCAATGGCGACTGCAATTTGGATGACCCACCGGCCCAGCCCAGCATCCCCCAGCAGTACCACGTGTACAACTTCAGCGAATACTCGGGATGGATCACTCCTGACGTGAAGTTCTACACGCCCGGCTCGAAGCACTAGCTTCGAGATTCTGGCTATCTACCGGAGCCAGTCCGGCGCCGCCGACGGCGCCTGATGGCCGCCAGCAACCCTAGCATCCACGCAGCCGTCCAACCCGATCCACGCCCAGGGTAGACCGTGGAGCAAGAGCAGCCTCCACCCCCGTTCGACGCTACTGATCCGCCGACGGCAGCCGTCGTCCCGCCTCCCGAGTCCGACGAACTGTTACCACCCGTCGTGACCTCGCCGCCGTTCGCCGTCGCCGACCCACCGGTTGCGGGCGGGTTCCCTCCAGACGCCCCCGTGGATCCGCCCGCAGCGGTGGTTGTTCCACCGCTCGCACCCGCGGAACCGCCCGCAGCAGTGGTCGCTCCACCACTCGTAGCCGTAGTTCCTCCACGCGCCCCCGAAGATCCGCCCGCAGCGGTGGTAGTCCCACCGCTCGCGGCCGTAGTTCCTCCACGCGCGCCCGTGGACCCGCCAGCAGGGGTGGTTGTTCCGCCGCTCGTCGCCGTGGTTCCTCCGCTCGCGCCCGTGGACCCGCCAGCACCGGCCGTCATTCCACCGCTCGCGCCCGTGGTTCCTCCAGTGGACCCGGTGGAGCCACCTGTAGGCGTCCCCGGCTGGCCATAGGGAATGCCCCGGCCTTGGGTCGTGACGTAGACGCGGCCGTAGTAGTCCTCATCGCCAGCCACGTTGTCCATTTGACCGTACTGGTGCCGATCGTCGTTTACCCGCAACCATGTCGCCCCCTGGTCGGTCGAGCGAAAGACTCCGGAAACGCTGCTGACGGTGCCGATGATATACACAGCGGGATACGAGCCGCCCGGCGCAGCCATGCCGAAACCGACCGAATACACTTGCGAAGGCCCGGTCACCTTGGTCGCACCTGCTCCGGAATTCTTCGAGTGGTAGAGGTTGCTCCCCGCCGCCACCCAAACCTCCCCCTCCATTCCAAAAACCGCGGCAGCGCGGCCACTGCCAGAGAGCCCGGTGGTAGCCGCGGTAAAGGTTGCGGCGCCGTCAGCACTGGCGTAAAGGGTTCCGCCGGAGAATGCATAGAACTTCTTCGGATTGACACGGTCGGAGGCCACCCTGGCGCCTGATGGCAAACCTGAACAGGTGTTCCAACTGGCGCCGCTGTCAGTCGAGTACTTCTGGTCCCAAACAAACACTGAGCCATCGGCCCCCACCGCCACTTTTGAGCCACCCGCCTGGCTGGCAAAAGGTTTCCAGGTGACGCCATTGTCGTTTGAATATCCTCCCGACGGACTTCCTCCTCCGCAATCGGCTACGATGTTGGGATTGAGGCCGGCAAAATCGACACTGCTGCCATTGCCGAACTTGGGATTGGTGACCATTCCGGTTGGCGAAGGCGTATCAAGCGCATCAGTTGCTGTGCGTATGATGCCTATGTCCCCAACAACCGCAAATATCGCCGTCTTGACCGAGCTGGTCAGATCCAAGCCCACGGTTTCCTCGAAGTCCTTGTCTTCAAAGCTCCAGACAATTCCGCTCGCCGCGTCCGAGTTCTTGCTTGACCAAACCCCCTGGCCCGTCACATAGAACGCACGGCTCTGATTGAACGGGTCGATCTCGATATCACCTGCCCAACCCGCCGAACTGGGGGTCGTGCAGTTGGGAGGTCCGAAGCAAAGATATTCGGCGCCATTCACGTCGTGGGTGGCATCGCGGCCTATTGCCGTCCAACTGGTTCCGCCGTTGGTGGTCCGGTACATTTCATCGGGAGCCCACCAATCCAGCGTCGAGGCTAGCGCATAATTTGGGTCCGATGCCGATACGCTGATTCCGCCGATGCCGCCTCCGTGGCCAGCCGGGTTGACATTGGTCCACGCACTAGTTGCCGTGTTCAGCTTCCAAACCGAACCACTCGATATGCTGTTGGGGCCAGAGCTGCTATTGTAGGCAATCCACAAATTGCCGTCCGACGCCAGCACTCCATGATGGGGCATCATGCCCGAAGGCGGACTTGTCCCGGTCACCAACGTCCAAGTTGCACCGGCGTCAATCGAATGATAGAGATTGGTGCCCGCAGTCGTGGCTGCCACGCCAACGTAAATAGTTGAAGAGCCATTCCCCGCGGTCCCGCTGGTCTTGTCAAACACCACGAAGCTCAGGCCGTAGGGGTTAGTGCCGGTCACCGGGAAGCTGGCAACCTTGGCCCAGGTGGCGGCAGAATCCGCGCTCTTCCAAAGCCCCGCGGTCCGGGAGCCGAAGTACAGAATACCCGTCTTGTTGGGATCGACCATGAGCCGCTCGCCCAGCGATCGGCCGTCGGCATTCCCTCCCATCGGCGTAGCAATGCTATACCTGGTCCATGTGTCTCCACGATCGGCCGATCGAATGATCTGGCCATTGCCTCCTGAAGTATAGGTTCCGACGGCCATATACACCACATTCGAATCGACCGGGTCAGCGGCAATACTTTCCACGCCGATGTACTTCATGTCGGGCCTGGTCAACCAATCCATGATTGGTATCCAGCCGTACTTGGTTTCGTCCCATCGGTATGCTCCCGCCATATCGGTGCGGGCATACAGAACGTTCTGCTCGACGGTACTGAAGACAAGCCCGGGAACAAATCCGCCTCCCCGAATTGCAACGCTCTGCCAAACATATGATTCAGCCGTTTGCGCATGCGGGCTTTGACTGGCAAACAGCAATAGTGCCGCCACCAGAAGAAACTGCGTGCTCTGCTTTTTCATGATCCAATCTCCTTCTGAACCGTGGCACCGCGGGCAGGTCGAGGCGAGGCGCGTGCTGCTGCGTTGTTTGTGGTTGAGGTTACCGCAGCGCGCATGAGTTAGATTCGAGGGGGTTACATTTCGTCAGTAGCAAAAGGAGGGAGACCTGGTCCACGGGATGGCAGACCGGCGTGCGATGGACAGGATGATGCCGGAAGGTAGTGCTAGGCTGGTGCAACTCGTGAGCCAGGAAACACCGCCGCCCCAGCTCGACCTCAGCCCGCTGCCTGGCAAGCAGACGGGCGGCAACTTGCCCGATCTGGTCGGCTTGATGCAGCGGCTGCTGGCGCCCAGCGGCTGCCCTTGGGATCGCGAACAAACCCTGGAATCGCTGCTGCCCTACCTGGTCGAGGAGACCTACGAAGTGGTGGACGCCCTGCACGCGGGCGACGTGCGCGATCATGCCGAGGAACTGGGCGACCTGCTCCTGCAGATTGTTTTCCAGGCCGAGCTGCGCCACGCCGAGGGCGCCTTTGGCATCGACGATGTCGTGCGCGGGATCGTGGACAAGCTGGTGCGCCGCCATCCCCATGTGTTCGGCGAAGCGCAGGCCAAGACCTCGGCGGCTGTGCTGGCCAACTGGGCCAAGCTCAAGGCGGTCGAGAAGGCGAAGAAGGGGCGCAAGGGCGCGCTCGACGGAATCCCGCGCAGCGCCCCGGCCCTGGTGCGGGCCACGCGCGCTGGCGAAAAGGCAGGCGCGGTGGGCTTTGACTGGCCGGACGCCGCTGGCGTGCGCGACAAGGTCAACGAGGAGTTGGCCGAGCTTGACCACGCCTGCCAAGCCGGCGATCGCGGCCAGATGATGCACGAGCTGGGCGACACCCTGTTTGCCCTGACCAACCTGGCGCGCAAGCTGGGACTGGACGCGGAAAATGCCTTACGTGAAGCGACTGACCGATTCGCCCGTCGCTTTGGTCATATGGAAGAAACGCTGCTGGCCGAGGGCCGCACTGTGGCCTCGGCTACGCCCGAGGAGCTGGAGCGACTTTGGCAGGCGGCCAAGCGCGTACCCGGCATCGATGTACCTTGATTGACTCTAAAGCCAGCCGGCGGCGCGTGCGCCGAGCAGTAACAGCGCGCCCCACGCGCCGGCTGCCACGTCATCCATCATCACACCCCAGCCCTCGGGGAGACTTTCCGCCGCGCGCGCGGGCCAGGGCTTCCACTGGTCGAACACGCGGAACAACACCACCCCGGCCACAAGACCGATCCAATTCGCAGGCGCCGCGAGCAAGGTGATGAGCACACCGGCCACCTCGTCGATGCAGACAATCTGCGGATCCTTGATGCCGAGTTTGCGCACCACCTGATTCGACGCCCACACGCCCACAGCGGTGATCACCGCGGCTGCGACCGCGACTGCCGGCGTGCCGCCATAGTGGGCCAGCAAAAGATAGAGGGGAATCGCGCCCAGTGTGCCGGCAGTTCCTGGTGCCTTGGGCACGCGGCCACAACCGAACCAGATGGCCAGCAGGTACGCTACCCGATACTTCACGACTTTTCCCCAAGCATAATCCGAACCTCTGCCGAGTACTTTCCCTGTTCGTGCACGACCAGAGGTGCTTCCATCTTAGTCTCGGCGACCAGAGCGGAGCATCGCGCTTCAAAGCAGAAGCGGCTGGCCCGCGCTCCTTCCTGCGCCTGCACCATGCGTAGTCGGGCCATGGCCAGCCCGCGTGCAGCCAGGGCCGCGCGCATCTCTGCCAGGCGATCGGCCGGGTAGATCGCGGCCAGTCGGCCATCGGGCCGCAGGGCCGCCTGGGCAACGTCCAGCCACTCGGCCAGGGTCAGCGCCACCTCGTGATGTGCCAGCGAGCGCTCGGCCTGCGGCGGCAACACACCCGTGCCCAGGGGCCGAAACGGCGGGTTGCTCGCCACCAGATCGAAAGCCGCGCGCGGCACGCTCTCCGCGTCGCGCACGTCGGCTACCACGACCGCAAGACGCGCTCCGAAGCCGTTCGCCTCTACTGATCGCACCGCCAGGCCTGCCAGCCGCGGCTGAATCTCTACGGCCAAACCAGTTGCCGCTGGGTCGTGCGCCAGCAACAAGAAGGATAGGGCGCCGGTGCCGCAGCCAATGTCGAGGAAGTGGCGGTAGGGCGCATGGATGAAACCCGCGAGCAGCACCGGATCCAGACTGGATCGGAAACCGCGAGCCGGCTGGATCAGCTTGACCCGGCCACGCAAGAGAGAGTCGTGAGTGACATCATCCGGCCCCGGCTCACGCGCATCGTCCGCGAGGGTCATACTCTTGGCAGCACCGGCGCCTCGCCGGGATCGATGCGCGCCATCACCAGACCGGTGGCCAGCTTGGGCTGGAAATAGGTCGACTTCTGCGGCAGCACAAAACCCGCCTCACATGCGTCGAGAACCTGGGCCACCTTGGTCGCGTTCATGAGAAACGCCGCCTGTACCTCGGAGGCAGCCACCCGGCTCAGGGTTTCACGCAGATCGTGGCTGTAGCTCAGGTTCGACTGCCGGGCCATGGCCTCGGACCCGATGCCGAGCAGTGGTTCCAGCACCAGGCCATGCAACACGCTCACGTCCAGGCGGGCGAGGGTGGGCGGGCCCAGGCGCGCGAGATCCGCGTCGGCCCGCAGCTTGAGCCAGGTCGTGCCCCGCACGCCGGGGCGCCGCAGACCAAAGCTCACGGCGCTGCCGCCCTCGCGGCGCAGACGCTCCTCGATGGCAACCGCGTCTTCCTCGCTGCCTGATACGATCTCGAACCAGGGACGGCAGCGCTCGGCCAGGGTGGCGAGCGCCTCGGCGGATAGGCCGTGCACCATCCGGTGGGTGGGCAGGACCAGCAGGCCCGGGTCCTCGGCGCGGGCAAAAAACATCACGCCCCAGTCGGCCAAAGAGCGGCCAAGAGGCAAAGTGGCGGGGCGGAGATCGTCGCGGATGGCGATCATGGTTTCATAGCGGTGATGGCCGTCCGCGATCATCACGCTACGGGGCGCCAGCCCGCGCGCCACCGCAGCGATCACCGCCTCGTCGGTCAGAACCCACAGGCGGTGGCGGCAACCATCGGGGGTAGTGGCGTCGACGTCAGGCGCAGCCACACAGGCGCCATCAAGCGCCGCCTCGATAGTTCCGGCTGGGTCGCGATACAGGGAAAACACCTGGGAAAAGTGCGCGCGGGTGGCGCGAATCAGCTTGAAGCGATCGATCTTGGGACCCGACAGGGTGTGCTCGTGGGGCAAGACCACGCGTGCAGAAAATGGCGAAAGCTCGATGAGCGAGATGAACCCCTTGCGGGTGTATTTCCGCGGACCAGCCGCATCTGTGAAGGTGAACTGCTGTTCGTAGC
Organism: Myxococcales bacterium; assembly: GCA_003157775.1. GTDB lineage: Bacteria > Myxococcota_A > Polyangia > Fen-1088 > Fen-1088 > Fen-1137. Next base: position 6,665 of record PMKP01000343.1, read on the forward strand.
GATACAGGGCCGGCCGCGCGTCCTGGCGCAGGGTTCCCTCGGCCAGCCACCTGTCGAGCTGCACGCGCGCGTTGTCGTAGCGGGCGTCGCCTTCGCCGCGCGGCAGATCCAGGTGCACGATGTTGCGCGGGTGGCGTGCCTCCAACTCCTTGCGCTGGGTTTCGTTGATGACGTCGTAGGGGGGGGCCAGAAGCGGTGCGAGATCGGCAAACCGTCCCTGGTCAAAACGGAGCGCGCGAAATGCAGCTATGCGTGCCATGGGCGGGGAAGTCTATAGCGAGATTCGGGGCTCCGGTCACGCCTAAAGAACTTCTAGCGTGAGCCGGTTTTCGTTTCTGGCACACTACGAGCGAGAGGCACGTGCGATTGGATTCCCAAGATCAGACCGCGCTGCGCGTGGTCAGGCTGCACGAGCGGTTTTCTCCGCTTGAGCAGGTCTATCGCCGCTACGGCCGCTATGTGGCGGCGGTCATTCTTCGCCTTGAAGGACGGCAGGCCGAGGTCGAGGACCTGGTGCAGGAGGTGTTTCTCGAAGCCACGCGTGGCATCGCCCGGCTAGCGCAACCTGAGGCTGTCAAGGGCTGGTTGGCCACCATCGCCGTGCGCGTGGTGCGCCGCCACCTGCGCCGCCGACGTCTGCGCGCCTTTTTGGGACGGGATGGCGGGGCGGACTACACGAATCTGGTCGATCCCTCGGCCTCGCCCATGGATCGGCTGATTCTGAACGCGGTCTACCGGGTGCTCGACGAGATTCCCGCCGACGATCGCATCGCGTTCTGCATGCACGTTGTCGAGGGCGAGACAGTGGAGGCGGTGGCCCGCCTGTGTGGCTGTTCCTGCGCCACGGCCAAGCGCAGAATTGCACGGGCGCAGCGAGTGATTGAAGAGAGGATGGACCATGACTGATTCCCGTCCCCTTCTCGAGCGAATCGCCAGCGCGGCCGCACGCATGGATCCCTGCCTCTCCGATCGTGATATCGATTGGCTGGTCGAGAGGGCACGCCACAAGCGGCAGCGCCGGTTCGTGGGGCGTGTCGGCCTCGGGGTGCTGCTGGTCGGGGTAGGAACACTGGTCGGGCTGCGGGCCACGGCACCGGGTCCCGCTCCCCAGCCGGTCGTCGTGCGTCCGCAGGCCGGGCCGTTGCCCCTGCGCCTGCGCGATGGCTCGATCGCCACACCACTGGACGCCGGCAGCGCGCTGGCGGTGCGCGAAGACTCACCCGGCCGGGTCGTGCTGGCGCTCGATCGAGGACGGGCTCGCTTTGAGGTAGCGCCGCGCCCAGAGCGGCCTTTCGAGGTGCAGGTGGGCGAGGTCACGGTGACCGTAGTGGGCACGGTTTTCGCCGTCGAGCGCGTGGCGGATCGCATCGGCGTCTCAGTCGAGCGGGGGACTGTGCGGGTGGATTGGCAAGTCGGCGAGCAGGTCCTCCATGCGGGTGAAAGTGGCTGGTTCCCGCCGGTGCAGATTCGCGCGCCACTGGATGAAAGTCGGACCGAGCCGTTGGCAGCGGGTTCGGACCGGATGCAAGACACTAAGCGCGGAATACCGGAGGGGCTCGATCCAGCGGCAACTCCGCATCCGATCGACCAACCCCATCGCGGGAGGTTCAGAACCCTGTCAGAGTTCCGAGCAGAACAGCCGGGCCAGAACCTGCCCGAACCGCGAGGCAGAGACTTTCGTCCGAGGCTGCTGGAACCTCCTGCGGCCAGCCCGGCCCCTGTGTGGCAGCCGAGCCCGGCCGCGCAGGTCGAGAGCCCCGCCCAGACCCCGGTTTCGCCAGCACCGAGTGCCGAGGATCTGCTGGGAGCTGCGGACACGGCCCGTTCGGCCGGGCGGCGCAGCGAAAGTGTCGCGCTCTTGCGCCGTCTGCTGCGTGAGCACCGAGACGACGCCCGAGCGCCACTGGCGGCCTTCACCCTGGGCCGCATCTTGTTGATGGAGCTGGCGCAGCCGGGTGAGGCAGCGCTGGCCTTCGCCGAGGTGCGCGTGCTGGCTCCGGCTGGTCCCTTTGCCGAGGACGCGCTGGCGCGCGAGGCGGAAGCCTGGAACAAGGCCGGCGACGCCGGCAAGGCGGCCGAGCGAGCACGGGAGTATCTACGGCGCTATCCGCATGGCCGCCGCGCGGGACACCTGCAAGGGCTCCCAGGGCTCAAGTGAGACAGGGGCGTATGCTCGCTCGCAAGCTGGCGGCCGCGATTCTCGCCGTGGTAGCAGTCTGGGGCGGCCGATCTGCCTGGGCTGCCGAGGCGTCAGCCGAGCGCCGTGTGGTGGTTACAATCACGGGCTGTCCCGCCGGTGCCGAGCCCGCAATTCGCCGCTTGGTTGGACTGGAGATCGGAGATCTGCTGGCCGAAGGGGGCGAGGAGGCGGATCGACTCAGCGTGGTGTGCAGCGAGGATCTGGTGCACTTGGAAGCGCGTGGCCCGGGCCGTCCCTGGCAGGTCAATCGGACTCTGGGGCTGAATGATTTTCCGGCCGACGCCGTACCGCGTGCCCTGGCCCTGGCTGGCGTCGAGATGCTGGCGGCGTTGAGCCCGGCGGTGCGCCGACGAGTAGAGGCCGTAGTCGCGAAGCAGGAGGTGCCGTCCAGCGCGCCGGTCATGCACCCCGCGGCACCGCCGGCCTGGCGCGCGGATGCGTCCGCAATTTGGCACGGCTTTCCTGGCGACAATGGACTTTCTCTCTGGGGCGGCCGGGGCCGAATTGGACGCGAGCTGGGTGAACGCCTGAGCCTGGGCCTCGATCTTGAGGCTGCCAGTGGCAGCCGTTCGGTGGTGCTTGGGCAACTGCGCGGGGTTCTGGTCTCAGTCGGCGGGTTTTTCGGGGTTCATGCCGGCGGCCGGGATCTCTTCGCCGAGTTCGCCCTGGGGGGACGCATCGGGATTGCGCACCTCGCGGGCGATCCGGGTGCCAGCAATGTGGCCGGGGATAGCGTGTCGCGCGCATGGGGCGGTCCGGCTCTGTCTCTTCGGCTCTGGGCTGGCCGTGGAAGACTCGCACTTGTCTTGTGCGGCGAATCCGGCGTGGCCTTGCTGGGAGCCGAGGGTCTGGCCGGCGGTACGACGGCGGTTTCCGTGCAGAACTTCTGGGTCTCGCTTGCCCTGGGTCTGGGAATTCGCCTTTGAAGCTGGTTTCTTTCTTGCACGAGTGAGCCACTTTTTCGAATTCAGACACCTAGATGACATGAAGACCCTTCGTAGCCTTGCTCTTGTCACTGGAATCCTCTTGCCGGTAGCGGGCTGCAGTTCAAAGGACACACTCCTTCAGATCCGTGACGCCACTGTCGACCAGCCCGCACAAGACGCTCCCAATTCTGGGGGCAGCGGCGCGGGCGGAACATCTGGGACAGGTGGCAGTGGTGGCGCGGCGGCAAGCAGCGGCGCTGACGCCAGTGCTGCCAGCGGCGGTGACGCCATGGCCTGCTTTTCGCTCTTCCATGCCTGCGCGAACGATACGGACTGCTGCGCCCCGAACCGGTGTATCAACATCACGGGCACGCTCACGTGCGGACGGGAGGGCCCGGCGCTCGGGGGTAGCACGGCCACGGGCGGAGCCGGCAGCGGTGGCAGCGCGGTCGAAACAGGCGGCATGGGCGCGGGAGGCGCTACCGGTGCGCGCGACGGCGGGCTCGATGCAAGTGATGTCCCCGAGGCAATCGTCGATGCCCATACCACGATAACGCTAGATCGTACTGGCTGCTACGGCTCGTGTCCGTCGTATTCTATACGCATGGGCGGCGATGGAACGGTGACCTATGTGGGACGGCAATTCGTGAAAGTGGTTGGAACAGCGTCGAGCCAAGTGCCCGTGCCGGACGTGCAAGAACTGGTCAACGAGATGGAGCAAGCGAACTACTTCAATTTGACGGTGCCAGACACCTGCGCGCTGGGAATCGAAACGGACGCTCCAACGGCTACCACTTCATTGACTCTCGCAGGCGCCACTCACACGGTCGTACACTACTACGGCAACCCATGTGCGCCGGCCGTGTTGACGACCATCGAGGACCGAATCGATGCGGTCGCCAACAGTGCGCAATGGGTGAAATGCGATACCGCCGGCGGGTCCTGCACGGGCACAGCCGGCAGCGGCGGCAGCGATGGCGCGGCTGGAACTGGCGGCGGGGGCGCTACAGGTGGCACATCGGGCACAGGCGGAGCCTCTTCCACCGGGGTGTCGCAAGCGACCCTGCTCGCCGATGGCCAGAGCAATCCGAATGCGATCGCCGTCGATCAAAGCAATGTCTACTGGTTCAATCTCGGAGTTTCGGACAACCTTGGGGGCAAGAGCGTTACTCCCTACACCGGTGGGCAGCTCATGAAATGCTCAAAGAGCGGCTGCGGACAGGCACCCACGGTGCTCGCCTCAAATCGAGTGCAGAGTGTGGGTGCGTTGGGACCCCTGGGAATAGGGCCCATGGGCTTGGCGACCGATAGTGTGAACGTGTATTGGGGCGATCTTACGTCCTCGATGCCAGCCGCCCCTTACGGTGGCTTGTTCAAATGCTCGGTCGACGGTTGCAACGACAATCCGTTGGCAATTGGCTCGTATGGCGATGAAGCTCTTGCCGTCCATGGCACAAACATATACTGGACCATGCTGGAAGCGTTGGTGAACACCTGTCCCATATCGGGCTGTGGATCAGCGCCAACCGCACTTTGGTCGGCCGGAAATATGCCTATGGCGACAGGAATTGCCGTTGATTCCAGTGGAGTCTACTGGGCTACGGTGGGCCCTGTGCAGATCATGAAATGTCCCGCCAGCGGTTGCGGCAATGCGCCCACCGTGCTCATGGTTGGTACTCGCGACTGGAACGCCGTGAATATCTACAACCTCGCGGTCGACGACAATTTCGTATACGTGACCAACACCAACGCCAACGGCCTGGTTCTGGCATGTGCAAAGACCGGTTGCGCCGATCAGCCCTTGGTGCTTGTTTCTGGCGCTAGTGCTCCCTCGGCTATTGCAACTGACGGGGTCAATGTGTACTGGATAGAGCAAGTAGTGGTTCGCCGCTGTGCGGTTGGGGGCTGCAACAATACTCCGACCACAATCTGGAGTGGTGTGACTACCCTTAACGCGATTGCCTTGGATGACGACAACGTGTACTGGACGGATACGGGTTCGGGCTCAGGTGACGGCCGAATCTGGATGGCGCCGAAGTGAGTCGCTATCTTTCTGCCGGACTGACCTGGTAGACGATCTCCATCACGCAATTGCGCTGGTCACATCGGAAATCCAGGCGCAGGCGTCGGCCCTCATCGTCGACCAGGAACCACGGCTCGGCTGGGCAGCGACGGGAGGGATCGCCGGGCTCGCGTGGGCAGAAGCCCATCTCGTACTTGATGCAGGTGCGGCTGACCATCACCATGCGGCCGTGCATGTCTAGGCCGCTCTCGGCCGCGGGCTCGATGCGCTCCAGGCCGTGACGCCGGTAGAAGGACGCGGCTTTGTGATTGAGCACGTTGCCGAGAAACGACAATTCTCGCTCGGGAAATGGGAAGTGGTTGGGCGTGTGCGCGACCACGCGCGCCGGCCGCAGGCGTGCGCGCTGCTGGCGCAGCTTCTCGACCAGAGCGCGGCGCAAGCCATTGAGCGTGGCCAGCGGCACATGGGGCATGCGGGGCAAGTCGAAATCCACCCGCGACGCACAAAACTCGCTTGTGCCCAGCCTGGCTAGTTGACGTTTGAGAACCAAGCGAGCCTGGGCGGGCTGGTCAGCCCACACCCGGACGCAGTCGATCTCGGAGCCAGCGACCACTCCGTCCTCGTCGCTGGCCTCCAGGCGAAATCCCGCCGCGCTCTCTGTCATCCGTAGGCTCACCGAGATCCGGCGATGGTTTCGGCTGCGCACCACCTGGCTGACAAAGGCGTGGTCGTGATTGCGGAACACGCGCAAGCCGCGCTCGATGCCGCCCAACTTCTCGGGAAAGACAGCCGCGCCGTCGATCTGGTTGACCACCGTGCCGTGCAATTCCTGGTCGTGGCCAAAGAAGCTGATGCCATCACCACGGTGCAGGGAAGCGCGGGTTTCCAGGGCGAACGAGTCGCGGCGCACGTGGGCCACGCGGCCGAGGGGCTCGCCTACGTGCTTGGGTGAATCAGGCGACGCCACGGCAGCGCCGCGGCCGTGGAGAAAGTACGTTGTGTAGCCGCGGTTGAAGGTCTTGTCGGGATCGGGCTCGAAGCCGAGCGTGGTCTTGCCCGAAGACGCGCGTCGGCCGTCGACCTCAGCCAGCACGGCGTCCAGCTTGCTCCGGTAATGACCCACGACATTCATCACGTACGCTTTGTTCTTCAGGCGTCCTTCTATCTTGAATGAGGTGACGCCGGCCTCGGCCAGTTCGCGCAGCTCGGCGGTCAGGTTCAGATCGCGCAGCGACAGCAGGTGCTTGTCGTGCACCAGGGTTGTGCCCGCCGCATCTTGCAAGCAATACAAACGACGACAGGGCTGGGCGCACTGGCCGCGGTTTCCGCTACGGCCGCCGAAAGCGTAGCTCAGGTTGCACTGTCCGCTCATGCTCACGCACAGGGCGCCGTGGATGAAGGCCTCCAGCTCGAGGCTGGTGGCGGCGCGAATAGCGCGGATTTGGTCTAGGTCCAACTCGCGCGCCAGAATAGCGCGCGAGAAACCGACCTTCTCCCAGAAGGCCACACGCTCTGCGCTGTGGTTGTGCATCTGGGTGCTGGCAATGAGAGGCAGGGGTGGCAGATCGGATTCCAGCAGCCCGACGTCCTGGATGATGAGCCCATCCACGCCCGCCTGATAAAGCTGCCAGCACAGGCGCTCGGCCTCGGCCAGCTCGTCGTCGCGCAGCAGGGTATTGACCGTGGCGTAGACCCGCGCCCAGACCCGATGCGCGTGCGCGGCCAGCTTCTCGATGTCCGCGATGGTGTTGCTCGCCGCCTCGCGCGCGCCAAAGCGCGGCGCGCCCACATACACCGCGTCGGCGCCGCAATCGATGGCCGCCTGGCCGCATTCCAGGTCTTTGGCTGGCGCGAGAAGCTCGAGGGAAAGCATAGACCACACGTCGGTCCCTGGACCGGCCGTAATTTCGTCCATTCTGCGCAGAAAAAACCGTCGCTGCCAGTGGTCAATACCGCCTCGTCGCGAACCCGACGCTAGTGCCGCTCGCCAGAAGTTCCGCAGGGGCTAGGCCGATCGTCAACACAGGAGGCCGCATCGGAGCGCAAGGCAAAGCGGCACTAGCTTCGATCTACGGAGGGGTGTACCCCTCCCCCGTCGGGCAAAGCCCGCCGGGTCCCCCCTTCCCCCGCTCGGCCTTGCGGCCTCGTGGCTCGCGCCTTGCGCTCGCGCGCTGCCCGACAAGACGCTTGCGATCCCTTCAACCTCTTCTGGCGGGCAGCACGAGTACTGAGCCAGCAAAGCGCTCTGTGCGCTACCCGTGGCTGGCCCGCTCTGGGAACAGTCGCGCCAGACCGTCGGCACTGGCTGCGCACAGGCCGCGTTCGGTGACCAGGCCAGTTACCAAGCGCGCCGGCGTGACGTCGAAGCCGGGATTGGCCACTGGGCTGTCTGGCGGGGTGACCAGCACCGAGGTGGGCCGTCCGTCCGGCCCCAACCCGCGCACCAGGCGCACCTCATCGGCGCTGCGTTCTTCTATGGGGATCTCGGCCACACCATCGCGGATGGTCCAGTCGATGCTGGGACTGGGCAGGCAAACATAGAACGGCACCTGGCAATCACGCGCGGCCAGGGCCTTGAGATACGTGCCGATCTTGTTGCACACGTCGCCAGTGGCCGTGGTTCGATCCGTGCCGACGAGGCAGAGGTCGACGGCGCCGTGTTGCATGAGGTGGCCGCCGGCATTGTCCACGATCACACGGTGGGGCACGCCGTGCTGGCCCAACTCCCAGGCGGTCAGTGAGGCGCCCTGGTTGCGCGGCCGGGTTTCTTCCGCCCAAACATGCACAGGGATTCCGGCATCGTGCGCCTTGTACACTGGCGCCAGGGCGGTGCCCCAGTCGACTGTAGCCAGCCAGCCGGCGTTGCAGTGGGTGAGTACGTTCACCGGATCGGATCCCTTGCGCTGGGCGATTGCTTCGATGATGCGTTTGCCGTACTCGCCAATGGCGGAACACAGCGCCACATCAGCGTCGCAGATCTGCCCGGCGCGACGGTAGGCGGTCTTGGCGCGTTCGGCGGGCGGCAATTGGACTGTGGCGGCGCGCATCTCGTCCAGGGCCCAGCGCAGGTTGACCGCCGTGGGCCGCGTGGCCAGAAGCTGGGCGTACGCGCGCGCCAGGCCCCCGTCGCTGGCGTCCTGCCGCAAAGCCAGCGCCATTCCATACGCCGCTGTGGCGCCGATGAGCGGCGCGCCCCGCACCACCATGTCGGCAATGGCCCGCGCAACGTCCCCCAAAGTCTGCAGTCGCGCGAGCCGGAACTCGTGCGGCAGCATGCTCTGGTCGATCACCTCGACTGACCAGCCGTCGGCGTGCAGACGGATCGTACGATATGGAACCCCAGCGACGTTCATCTGGGCTAGTCCAGGTACTTCGCCGTGATGGGCGCCAAGCGATCCCGCACCTCGCGCGGGATGTGGCGCCGGTCGCTCCAGATGGCCAGCTTCAAGGCTTGTTGACAAGCACAGGCGCTAGCGGGCAGGGACGCGATGGCAGGCAACCCGGCGCGGATCAAGGCCAAGGCATTCTGGGTCGCGGACTGCACGTTGGCGATGATTTCCTCCAAGAGGTGAATCTGATCGACGTCGGTCCGGTGCGCCCGCCAGCAGTCATAGTCGGTCGACAGAGCCACCGAGGCGTAGCAGATCTCGGCCTCGCGAGCCAGCTTCGCCTCGGGCATGAGGGTCATGCCGATGAGGTCGCCGCCCCACTGGCGGTGCATCTCGCTTTCCGCGCGCGAAGAGAACTGCGGGCCCTCCATGCACACGTAGGTGCCGCGCAGGTGGACCTTGACTGGTACGGTGGCCGCCGCACTGGTCAATGCCGCGCGCAAGGCCGGGCAAAAGGGCGCGGCCATCTCTACGTGCACCGCCAAGCCTTCGAAGAAGGTGCCCGGCCGGCGATAGGTGCGGTCGATGGCCTGATCAGGCAGCACCAGATCGCGCGGCGCAATCTCCTCGCGCAAGCTGCCCACTGCGCCGCTGGCGATGATGCGGGTGACGCCCAGTTGCTTGAGCGCGAAAATGTTCGCCCGGTAGGGCACGGTGGAAGGATTCAGCAGATGGCCCACGCTATGACGGGAGAGCAGGGCCACCTCCACGCCGCCGATCTCGGTTGTGAGAATAGGGGCTGAGGGACGGCCAAAGGGTGTGTCGATGTCGTGCGTCTGGCCCTTGCCGACCGTGCCGAGCGTGTCGCCAAGTCCGGTGCCTCCGATGATGCCGATCATGAAAACCTCCGTGGTGCTTTTCGTCGAGGACACCAGGTTGCATCGCCCGGCGCGCCGGCGCAAGCTGGATGCTTACCTGTCAACTCGTCGGCTTCAAGCTGTTCTTGGCTGCCACAGTCGTCACGGCAACAAACCGGTGACCGACGTTGTCGACCATCACGCCGAAGCCTTCCAGCGTACGCACGCCAAGCAGACAGAGATCGCTCCTCTTGGCGAAAACCACCTCATCAACGGTTTCGAAACCCTCCGCAGTCAAGACCGCGTAGCCGACGTCGCGTTCGACTACCTCCTTCGTGGCCGTCACGAAAGTTCGCTTGCGGCGCGGCCCGACCCCGATGGCTGTCATCTGTTGGGCCGGCAGCCAGGTCAGTTCAGAGCCTGTGTCAACCAAGGCCTCGATGGGGGCGGAGACCTGAGCCTCGTCCTTCGGATTCCGGGCCACGACATTGACGCGAAACAGACTCATGAGATGAATGATACCCCAGGTTCACGCTGGCAATAGCCACTTCCTGCTGCCGTCACAAATACTGGCGCAAAAACCGCCGGCTATGCGCATCCAATTGCGGCACCGAGGTGATCAAGTAGCGAATGCCGTGGCTGTCGATCAGCAGGGCGCCGTCGTTGCCCATGGCACGGATGTTGTCCCCGCTGGGCAGCTCGAAGTTGGTCTCGCCTCGGTCGGTCTTGACGAACCACTGGCTGGCCACCCCGCCCTCGACCACGCGCAGGACGCGCAGGATGCGCGGGATGAACTCGCGCCGGGCCAGCTCAGCGGCAAGCTGGTCGCGCGTCTCACGGTCGAGCTCGGCCACCTCGGTCAAACAAATGACCTCGTGGCCGCTTTCGTCGCACAGGGAAATCCACTGGTCGGGCGCAGAGAACGGGAAGGCGCGCACCGGCACCACGCCACTGTGGCTTTGCCCGTTGGCCAGGGTCACAACCAGCTGGCCAAAGGCGTCGTGGTGCAGGCGAATGGGAAGCTCCGCGGCGTTGTCGCTCACGCGTCACCTCCCTCGCGCTCGGCTAGGGCTGGCGGCAGCTCCCGCGGCGGCTCGGGGCTGCCCAACTCTTGTCCGCGCTGCATTTGCGCCTGGTAGAGCTGCGCGTAGCGGCCGCCCGCGGCCAAGAGATCCGCGTGCTGTCCCATTTCGACGATGCGGCCTTGCTCCAGCACTACCAGCCGGTCCGCCTTGTGCAGGGTGCTCAGCCGGTGGGCAATTGCGATGGTGGTGCGGCCGCGCACCAGGTTGTCGAGCGCCTCCTGGATCTCGCGTTCGGTTTGCGTGTCCACCGACGAGGTCGCTTCGTCGAGGATAAGGATGCTCGGGTCGATGAGCAGAGCGCGCGCGATGGAGATGCGCTGGCGCTCCCCGCCCGACAGGGTGTGGCCGCGCTCGCCCACCATGGAATCGTAGCCATCGGAGAGCTGCAGGATGAATTCGTGCGCCCGCGCGGCCCGCGCCGCCGCCACGATTTCGGCCCGCGTGGCGTTGGGTTTGCCGTACGCGATGTTTTCCGCGATGGTGCCCCAGAAAAGAAAAGGGTCCTGCAACACGATGCCGATATGACGGCGGTACTCGGCAATCGGGAAAGACCGGATGTCGGTTCCATCCACCAGCACGGCGCCCTCGCTGACGTCGTGAAAACGGCAGATCAGATTGACCAGAGTGCTCTTGCCCGCACCCGTGGTGCCCACCAAGCCGATCATCTCGCCCGGCTTGACGTCCAGGCTGACGTCGTCGATGACCTGGCGGCTGCCGAAGCGGAAGCTGGCGCCGCGCACCTCGATGGCACCGCGGATCTTGTCCGGATGAACGGGATGCGCCGGCTCGGGCACGCCAGGGGGCCGGTCCAGGATTTCGAACAAGCGCTGGCTGCTGGCCGCCGCTTTCTGCGTGCTGGTCACCATGCGGCTCATGGACTCGAGCCGCGCATAGAAACGGCCAATGTAAGCCAGGAAGGCCACCAGCACGCCCACCGTGACCCGGCCGCTGAAGACCTCCCAGGCGCCGACCGCCCAGACCACCAACAGGCCGACCTGAGTGAGCAGGGCCACCGCGGGCCAGAAGAAGGTCCATACCCTGTTGACCCGGTCGTTCGCCCCGATGATGCGCAGGTTGGCGGCGCGGAAGCGCTCGATTTCCCGTTTCTCCTGCGCGAAGGCCTTCACCACGCGAATGCCCGGAATCGTGTCAGCCAAAAGGCTGGTCATCTCGGCCCAGGCTCGGCCACCGCGCAGAAAGCCGTGGGTCATCCGGTCGCGCAGGTGCACGGTCAACCACGCGATGATGGGAAAGGTGCACAGCGTGGCGGCTGCCAGGATGGGGTCGATGCTGATGAGCACCACCGCGGTGCCCACGATCATCAGCACGTCGGCGACGAAGTCGACCACGGTGTCGGAGAGGAAGCTGCAGATGCGATCGGTGTCGCTGCTGATTCGGGCCACCAGATCGCCGGTGCGCTTGGTGCCAAAGTAGTCCAGTGACAGCTTCTGCAGGTGGGCATAGGTGGTGTTGCGCAAGTCTGCGCTGATGCGCTCGCTGAGCCGCGCCAGCACCCAGCCTTGGCCCCAGCCCAACGCCCAGGCCAGCAGCGACGCGCCGGCAAAAGCGAGAAGGTAGAAGCCAACGCGGCGGAATCCGGCGACGCGCTCTTGCTCGATGCTGCGCGCCTGGCGCTCGCTCATCCCGGAGGTGGAGCGGACTTCTTTGACGTGGTCCTGGTAAGGCTCGAGCACCTTGTCGACCAGGGGCCAGGTCAGATAGGGCGGGACCAGCCCGGCGGCGGTTCCGCCCAGAGTAAGCAGAAGGCCAAGCGCCAGCGCGGCGGTGTGGGCACGGGCAAAGCGAAACAGACGGAAGAGCGAGCGCACGTTGACCGGTGCGGTGGGTTTCTCGCCCTCGGGCACAGCCAGCTCGTCGTCGCGGCCGGGCTCGCCGGGCCCATGGCCTGAGGCCAGGCGATCGAAGGCGTCCGCCAGATCGCGGGCCGCGCCCGTCCGGCCCACGGTGTGGTGCCAGCAGGCAAGGCGCAGAGTGGGGCCGAGCGCCTCCAGCGTGCCCAGACCGCCCCGGTCTTGCGCCCGCAGCCGCGCCACCTGGTCGAGCGGCCACGTGCGCAGCTCGGCGCCTGGCGTTTCGCGCGCAAGTAGGCGGCGGTCGGTGAGCACCACCAGCCCCTCGCAATACCTCAGCCGGTCATCCAGGTCGGGCTGGAAGACGGCGCGCAGGGATTCGCCCGGTAGAAGCAGAGCCTGCACGATGCCGCGCAGGGGCTCAGAGAGCTTGTTACAGGTTGCGTCGAATTCGGTCAAG
>PMKP01000080.1 GCA_003157775.1 Myxococcales bacterium
AGGTCGCCCCTACACCATGGCGGTGATGTGCGGCCCGTGGAGGTGACCGCCCGTTGGGACGACCGCAGGTCGCCCCTACAGCGCGGCGGTGATGTGCGGCCCGTGGGGGCGACCGCCCGTTGGGACGACCGCAGGTCGCCCCTACAGCGCGGCGGTGATGTGCGGCCCGTGGGGGCGACCGCCCGTTGGGGCGACCTGCGGTCGCCCAGTTTCGGCGACGATTTCGTGCCCCTGGTTGGAAATTGCCCAGGATCTGACGAAGATTCGACACCAGCCAAGGGTTGTGCGAAGGATCTGTAACGCCCGGATGGGTGGTCCCCGGCTTGCATGAAAGCCCAGCCTGGGGATGCCCGAAGCGTTCCCGCTTTGCCCCATGGCCGAGAATCCGCACAAAGTGATGCTCTTGATACCGAACCTGCAGCAGGGCGGGGCCGAGAAGCAAATCCTTGAGCTGGCCAGGAACCTGCCTGCACGCTTTGCGCCGGTGCTCTGTCTCTGGAACGACGAGGTTCACTACCGCGATCTTCTGCCCGCGGGTCAGCCGCGCCATGTTCTCGGGGTCCGACGCTTGGGACGCAAAGGCCTGCGGCGCTTGCAGGAAGTCCTGCGCGAAGAGAAGCCCGAGATCCTGCACAGCTATCGGGACAAGGCCAACTTCTTGGCGCGGCTGGCGTTGCCGCGGGCGCCGGTCCCGGTTGTCCTGACCAGCGTGCGCACCCGGGCCATCAACCTCCTCTATCTTCTGACCGAATGGTACCTTTCGCGCCGTTCTGATCGCGTGCTGGTCAATTCCCAGGGTGTGCGCCACGAGCTCGTGCGCTGGGCACGAGTCCCGGACTCCAAGATCCAGGTCATCCACAATTTCATCGACCTCGATCGCTTCCATCCGCCCTCGGCGGAAGAACGTGCGGCAGCCCGCGCACGATTCAACCTGGCGAGCGACGAGCTGGCGTTGCTGCTTCCTGGGCGTGTCAGCCTACAGAAGAATCACATCGGGCTGGTGCGTGCGCTGGCATGGCTGCGGCGGCGCGGCCGCCTTCCTGGGAAGGTGCGCGTGCTGCTGGCCGGCCGCGAGCGCGATCGCTTCTACGCAGCCTGGACTTGGCGACTGGCGGCTTTGCTCGGCGTGGAAAAGCATCTGGTGCGCCTGGGTGTGGTGACCGACATGCCCACCCTGTATCACGCGGCCGATGCCTTGCTGCTTCCCTCGCTGTGGGAAGGGCTGCCTAACGCCGTCCTGGAAGGACACGCGAGCGCCCTGCCCGCCCTGGTGTCCCACGCCGCCAACGTGGACCGAATCGTACTTCCTGGGGAGAGCGGGTTTGAGGTCCCTACCCTCGGGATCCGTTCGCTGGCCGAAGCCCTGGGCCTTCTTATCGAAACCCCGGCCGAGCAGCTTCGGCGCATGGGTGAACGCGGGCGTGCGCATGTGGCTGCAAGCTTTGGGCCGCAAAGGGTGCTCGCCGAGACGGTTGCGCTCTACGATGCGCTGCTGGCCGAAAAAGGACTTTCTTAGTGTGCGGGATAGCCGGCTTCTTGGCCAAGCAAAGCGACGCACGCCCTGATCCGCGGGTGGTTCAGCGCTTTGCTGCAGCCATGATCCATCGCGGCCCTGACGGTGGGGGCTTCTTCTTTGACGGTCCCGCGGCCCTGGCTCACCGGCGCCTGTCCATCATCGACCTGTCCGCGGCTGGACTGCAACCCATGACCAATGAGGACGGTCAAGTTGCGATCGTGGTCAACGGCGAGATCTACAACCACCAGGAACTGCGCAGCGATCTAGAAAAGAAGGGACATCACTTTCGCAGCCACAGTGACTCCGAGGTGGTGGCCCATCTCTACGAAGAGGTTGGCGATCGCGTTCCCGAGCTGCTGCGCGGAATGTTCGCCCTGGCCATCTACGACGTCAGAGCGCGCCGGCTGCTTCTGGCGCGCGACCGATTCGGGGAGAAGCCCCTTTACTACACTCAGCGCCCGGACGGGTTTGCCTTCGCATCAGAGCTGGCGGCTTTGCTGGCGGATCCTGGAACCGACGCTGATGTCTCGCCCGCGGCTGTCGATCTGTACTTGTCACTGCAATACGTGCCTGCGCCCGACAGCATTTTCCGCCAGGTGAAGAAGCTCCCGGCCGGCTGCCTGCTGGAGGTTGCCTGTGGCGGCGAGCCGCACGTGCGCCGCTACTACCAAATCAGCTACCAGCCCACCCTGCACGCACTTGACGAGAGGGAAGCGGCGGCGCGCGTACGCGCAGCGGTCGAGGACGCGGTTCGCGTGCGTCTCATGTCAGATGTGCCCTTGGGCGCATTTCTCTCCGGAGGCCTCGATTCCTCTATCGTGGTGGCATGCATGGCGCGTGCGTCCAGCCGGCCGGTGCAAACCTTCTCGGTGGGCTTCGTGGGCGCCGAAGTGGACGAGCTGCCCTTTGCGCGCATCATCGCGCAACGCTTTGGCACCGACCACCACGAGCTAGTGGTCGACCCTGACATGACCCGTCTTCTGCCCAGCATCGTCCGGCACCACGGCGAGCCCTTTGCAGACACCTCAACCTTGCCCACACGCTACTTGTGCGAGATGACCCGCAAGCAGGTCACCGTGGCGCTGTCCGGTGATGGCGGCGACGAGGCATTTGGCGGTTACCAGCGCTACCTTTGGGGCGATCTGGCGGCCCGGGTTTCGTCCTGGCCTCAACCCTTGGCTGCTCTCGCGCGCAAGGGTCTGCAGGTGATACCCGGCGCCCACGCCCGCGCGATTCATACTTTCGGCCGCCGCCTGTCCGAGGACGATGCCGCACGCTACCTGTCGCTGATTTGCCACTTTTCGCGCGAGGAGCAGAAGGCACTCTATGGTCCGAAGTTGCGCGAACTGCTGGCAGCGGATGCCGCGTACGCGCTCTTTCGCCAGCACTTGCAGGCCAGCGCGGCACGCGACAACGTGAGCCGCTATTGCGACCTCGATGCCCACACCTATCTTCCCGACGACATCTTCGCCAAGGTGGACATTGCCAGCATGACCTTTGGGTTGGAGGCACGCGCCCCATTCGTCGATCACGCGGTAATGGAGCTGGGCGCAGCTCTTCCCGGCCGGCTCAAGCTTAGTCGCGGCAAGGGCAAGTACATTCTCAAACAAGCCTTTGCCGATCTGGTGCCGCCCGAGATCCGCGGCAGGCACAAGAAGGGTTTTGCCTCTCCCACGCGCGGCTGGTTCGCTGGACCCTTGCGTTCGTTTGCCCGCGATCTCTTGCTCTCGCCCGAGGCGCGCGGGCGCGGGCTCTTTGAAACCAGCGCGGTCGAGAGTCTGTTGGCTCGTCACGCGGCCGGCGAGGACCACGGTGAACGCATCTGGAACCTGGTGGTCCTGGAACAGTGGCACCGCGAGCTGGTAGACGGCCGTTTGCGTTTCCAAAGCGCGGTGGCCGAAACCGCCGAGAGACTGGCACGCGAGGCCGGCGCTCCCACGGGGGCGACCGCAGGTCGCCCCCACACACCAGGTGGCGGTTGATGCCCACGGAGCAAGCCCCGTCGTTTGCCGCGCCGGATCGGCGGCAGGACGTGCGGCATGCGGCCGTCGGGGCCGGGACCAACTTCCTGGCCATCCTGGCGAGCTTGTCAGAAGCCGCCTTTCATCCAGTAGCGGCGCATCTTTTCGGGACCGCATTCTATGGGCTGTACCGCTGGGGGGTTAGTTGCTCCGAGCCCCTCTTGCGTCTGAGCCCACTCGGCACTGACAAGGGGTTGCTCCGCCACATTGCCTCCCACCGTGTGGCCGGCGAGGCTGAGCTCGAGCAGCGCTCACTGCGCACCGCTTTCTGGCTCACACTGGCAGCCAGCCTCGCGCTGACCGCGCTGGCTTTTCTCTTCGCGGGGCCTCTGGCTGCCTTGCAAGGCAAGCCGGAGGTGGCCATTGCCATTCGATTCTTGGCCCCCAGCTTGCCCTGCTCCGCGCTCATCCTGGTGCTGATTTCAGCCACCATGGCCGCCAAGACCATGCGCTACAACCTCCTGGTCCGCGGGATTACCCAACCGCTGTCGTTGCTGCTGCTGGCGGTGTTGCTGGGCACGCTCTTTCCCACCCTCGTTGGTCTGTGCGCGGCTCACCTGCTGGCCGTGGCACTGACTGCGGCGCTGGCATTCTGGGCTGCGGCGCGCGTGTTTCGCGCCATGCCGCTGGCGCGGGCGCTGTGGCCAGCATCGGCGCCAGGCGGCACGGCGCCAAATTCCGCGCCTTTCTTTCACGGCGAGATGGTTCGCTTTTCGATCCCAATGGGGATCTCGGAGTTTTTGAATTCAATTCTGCAGCGAACCGACATCATCCTCATTGCGTTCTTTGCCGGGCCGGAAACCTTGGGCGTCTATGCCGGGGCCGAGGCATTGAGTCGGGTGGCCTCCAACATTCGCTACGCCTTTGATCCAGTGGCCTCGCCCGTGCTTTCCGAGTCCTTGCGCCAAAAGGACATGGGGCGGCTTCGCTACAACCTGCGGCTCATGACCCGCTGGACCACAATAATCACAGTCCCGCTCTTGCTGGCGATGATCGTGTTTCGCAACGAGCTGCTGCGCCTATTTCCGCAGGCATTCCTGGCCGCCGGTCCTGTGCTGGTGGTGCTGCTGTTTGGGCATCTGGTCAATGGGACGCTCGGGCTGACTGGCTGGGTGATCGCCATGGCCGGGCGCTCGCGCCTGGTCCTGCTCAATAATCTGGTTTCCGCTAGCGTCAACGTGGTGCTCTGTTGTCTGCTCATTCCTCGCATGGGCCTGCTGGGGGCTGCGCTTTCTTCCGCCTCGTCGGTGGCCCTGCTGCAGACGCTTCAGCTTGTGGAAGTGGCTTTGCTTTATCGCGTGCATCCATTCTCGCGAGGTTTTTTCAAAGCCGTGGCAGCGGGCGCCGTGGTCTTGCTGCTGGCGGAATTTGCTGTCGGCGCGCTTGACCTGCCCACGTTGGCCAGCCTGATGCTTCGGGCCTTCGTGATCCTGGCCGGCTACGGGCTCATTCTCGTCGCGCTCGGGCTGGGCGCCGAGGAACGCGAGTTGGTGCGGAAATCCTGGCGCAAAGTGTTCGGCCGTCTGCTGCCCTGACCCTCGTGGGCGTGGCCTACTGGATCGGGATGATGTAGGAGGTGAGGCACTCGAACTTGGTTTCCATGCGGAAGTGCGACTCGGTGACGTGCCGTTCGGCATGGAAGATGTCCATGTTGTAGGTCTGGCCAACCGTGAGGCCAAGGGCAGCGGCCTGTTGGTCGAAGTTGACAATTCCCGTCTCCGCGTTGTGAATGCCGCCCAAGTCGATGACCTGCTGGTTGTTCACGTACACAAACACGTCATCGTCGCCGATGAAGGTAAAGGACTCGCCGCCCTTGTAGGTGAAGGTCGTGTGAATCTCGGTGGTGAAGGAATAGTTGTGGGTCTGGCCTTGGTTGCCCCAGCCTTCATTGTCGATAGGAAAGTAGGTCTGGTTGTTGTAGGCCAGGCTCTTGGGATCGTTGGGATCAGGCGTGAGCGGCAGCGTGATTTCGAACCGCATGTTGACGCCGTCAACGTCGTGGTACCACTGCGCGAAGGTATCGGCGCTGGTCACGGTTTGAATGCCGGGGGTGTTGCCGAACACGGGCTCTTGGTCAGAGCCCAGGGTGCTGGCGGCTATCCCCGTCTCGGCGGTCTTGACCGCCGGCTCGAAGTCAGGGTGCTTGTCTGCGGCGCCCCCTGGGTCGCTGGCTGACGACGCCCAGCCACGAAAATCGCGGATCACGGCCTTCACGCTGTTGTCGCAGGTGCTTCCATCGCCTCCCCCTGCACCCGTGCTACCCCCCGAGCCAGAGCCTGAAGCATTCGTGCTGAGGTGAATTCCACCCGCCCCGTTGGAGCCGTGGGTGCCAAGCGGGTCAGTCTGACTGCTGCCAACTGGAACGGGCGCGCCACACGCCAGAAGAGTGGAGACAGCACCGAGCGCAACCCCACAGAACCAGGTTTGACTCGATTGGTTCGTGCTTGGTGTGCGAGTCATGCTGACCTCCTTATGAATATGCAATCGAGACCTACTCCGGCTGAAGCAAGCTCGATCGAATCACGGACATAGGCTCTATCTTATAAGTGTACTCCACGGCGAGGCCCCTGGTCCAAGAAAAGACAAGTGACCATCGTCACCTCGTGGTCTTGGGGCGCAGTTTCGCTAGAGCATCCGAGCCATGGCGTCAGCGACGACGGCCTGGCCCAGTGCGAGGCCGCCGTCGCCAGGCGGGACCTGGCCAGGCAGGTGCACGGAAAACTCGGGGGCCAAATCTGCAAACAGCGATTCGGCCAGACGCGCATTCTGGAAACAGCCGCCGGTAAACACGACTGGATGCTTGCCGTGCTGCCGGCGCAGCAAGCGCATTACCTCGGCAGTTGCCGCCGCCAGGGTATTGTGGAAGCGGGCCGACACCACGGCAGGCGCGCGCCCAGCCACGAGGTCCATGGTCGCTTGCCGCACCATCGGTCGCAGGTCCATCAGCCATGGCCGCCCCGTCGCGTCCAGCGCGAAGTCGTAGCGGCCGGTTTCGCCCGCGTCAGCAACAAAATTCCAGCGCATGGCAACTTGACCCTCGAAGTATGACCGGGTTGCGGCAAGGCCAATCGCGCCCAAAGCATCGAAATAGCGACCAGCACCATGGGCCAGGGGCGTGTTCAGTTTTTCGGCAATCATGCGACGGCAAAGCGCGATCTCGCTTGCGGAAATCAGCTTGAACAGGGCCAGGGCATCGACCGGCGGGTCGCCGGCAAAGGCGTCGTCGAGCGCAGCCAACGCCAGCCGCCACACCTGCTGGATAGCGAGATCGCCGCCCGCAAGCGGGATGGGGCGCAGGGTGGCCAGGCGCTCGAAATGTGCGAAATCGGCCAGCAGGATCTCGCCGCCCCAGGCCGTGCCGTCGGTGCCCAGCCCGGTGCCGTCATAGGCCACGCCGAAAACCGGCCCGGCAATACCGTGCTCGGCCATGACGGCAGCTACATGCGCGTGGTGATGCTGCACAGCGATCTTGCACGCCTCGGGCCGCGCCAACGCGTAGCGGGTCGACTGGTATGAGGGGTGCAGATCGTGGGCGATGATCTCGGGCTCGATGCCGACGAAACGCTGCAAGCGCGCCACTGCGCGCTCATAAGCCGCCAGAGTTTCCAGGTTGTCGAGATCGCCGATGTGAGGACCAAGATAGGCGTCGCGGCCCTGCGCCAGGCAGAAGGTATTCTTGAGGTGCGCCCCGCAGGCCAAGAGCGGCGCGACCGGCGACGGCAGGACGATCGGCCTGGGCACATACCCGCGTGACCGGCGGAACAAGACCGGCTGGCCGGCGATGAGGCGGCCTACCGAATCGTCGCAGGGGTTCTCAATGGGGCGATCGTGTAACAGCCAGGCGTCGGCAATCCCGGCCAGCCTGCTCTGCGCGTCGGCGTCGTCGAACGCAATGGGCTCTTCGGAAAGGTTCCCCGAGGTCATAACCAGCGGGCGATCGGCCTGGGAAAGCAGGAGATGGTGCAGCGGCGAATAGGCGAGCAAGAGACCGACCATCGGGTTGTCCGGCGCCACCTCGGGGGCAAGGCCGGAATCTGGCTTGCGCTTCACCAGCACGATCGGTCGCTCGACCGATATGAGCATCGCCCGCTCAGCGTCGTCGAGCACGGCCAGCGCCTCCGCCGCGGCAAGATCGCGCACCATCACGGCAAAGGGCTTCTGGTCGCGCTGCTTGCGTTCGCGCAGGCGGCACACCGCCCCTGATGAAGTCGCGTCGCAAGCCAGGTGAAAGCCGCCGATTCCCTTGACCGCCAGAATCTGTCCTTCTGCCAGCAGTCGGCCGGCTGGCCCCGCCGGATCCGCCACGTCCAGCGCTGCCCCGTCAGCGTCGACCAGCAAGAGCAGCGGCCCGCAAGCTGGGCAGGCAATGGGCTGGGCGTGAAAGCGCCGGTCCGTCGGATCCTCATACTCGCGCCGGCAGTCGGCACACATGGCAAACGATGCCATGGTGGTGTGAACCCGGTCGTAGGGGATCTCGCGCGCAATGGAAAAGCGCGGCCCGCACTGGGTACAATTGGTCAGGGCATAGTGAAAGCGACGGGCGTGCGCATCTTCAATTTCAGCCAGACAGTCGGCGCAGGTGGCGATGTCAGGCGGGATCGACACGCGCCGGCCCGGCTCGCCCGCAGGCCCGCTGGGCGCGATGATGAATTCGCGGACATCCTGGTTGGCAATTGCCTCGCTCTGCCGACTGTGAATGCGCGCTGCCGGTGGTGGCTGGCCCAGACCGGCCACGAATCCATCGAGTGCGGCCGGCGCGCCGAAGACTTCGATGGTCACCCCTTGGCCGTCATTGAACACCTGGCCGGCCAGCCCTGCTTGCTGCGCCAGACGCCAAACCCAGGGCCGAAACCCCACGCCCTGTACCACGCCGCGAACTAGGATGCGGCGACCTTCGCGCGAATTCATCTTATGCACGTCGGGTGGCTGCGATGCGCGCCAGCAGCCAGTCGAACCATGCCTGCAAGCCTTCGCCCTTCCAGGCTGACATCTTGATGACCTCGATGGTGGGATTGATGGCGCGCGCGTCGGCCAGGGCGGCCTGCACGTCGAAGTTGGTGTGGGGCTGCAGATCCATCTTGTTCAGGATGAGGGCGCGCGATTCCTTGAACATCAGCGGGTACTTGCCCGGCTTGTCGTGACCCTCGGTGCAGGAAAGCATCATCACCTTGTCGTGCTCACCCAGATCGAACTCGGCCGGGCACACCAGGTTTCCCACGTTTTCAATGATGAGAAGGTCCAGCTTCCCAGCCTTGAGATCGTCGGCCGCGCGCGCGATCTGATGGGCTTCGATGTGGCAGGCGCCGCCGGTGTTGATCTGCACCGTGGGCACGCCGTGCCGGCCAATGCGATCCGCGTCGCGTGTGGTCGCGATGTCGCCGGTGATGACTGCCATGCGCAGGCGCTGGCCCAGCGCCTCTGCGGTACTCTCCAGCAGAGTGGTCTTGCCCGCACCCGGACCGGACATGAGATTCACCACGTACACGCCCTCGCGGCAAAAGCGTCGCCGGTTGGCCTCGGCGTTCTGGGAGTTGTCCTGCAAGACGTCGCGGGCCACTTCGATCTCTTTGCTCATCCTTGATCTCCTGCGGGCCGGGCCGCCTCCTCGTCGATGTCGATGGTTGCAAGCCGCAGCTCGCGGCCGGCCAGCACCTCGCCGCCAGGCATGCCGCAGGCGCAAAGTTCCAGCAGGTCGCCGCCGCGCTCGGCGCCGCATGCTCGGCAGCGCAGGCGGGTGGGCACGCGCACGATTTCCAGCGGACATCCCTCGACGCGCGTGCCTCGGCTCACCACGCCAAAAGCAAATCTCAAGGTATCCGGCTCCACGCAGGTCATCTCGCCCAGCAACAGGCTCATGCCCACGACCCGACCGCCGCCGTTCTGGTCAGCAACTTCGATGGCGGTGTCCACCATGCGCTGGGCGACCGAGGTTTCGTGCATGCGGGTTGTTCGTTCTTGCCATGCTGGGGTGGGCAAAACAACAATCTTGCGGTGACCGAGTTCATCTGAGTAGCCACCTGAGGCTGAGCTCACAGAGGTGAGCGGAGAGGTCACAGAGAATTTTTCTTGGGACGCGCTATTATTAGCGCATGCACATGGTTTTTCATATTGGTGTCCTGGCGCTGACCGTGCTGGCCCTGAGCCGGGCTACCTCCGGGGTGTGGCTGAAGAATCCTCCGGCGGCCATCACCGTGGCGGTCGTGTTCAGCCTGCTCAACTGGTCGCTCGGCTGGCTAATCCGCTTGCTGCTCGTGGTGCCCACTATCATGACCCTGGGGCTGTTGCTGCTGTTCACGAGCTACATCGTAAATACCGTGCTGCTCTGGGCGGCTGACAAGCTGCTCGCTTCGTTCGAAATCAAAAGCCTGCGCGCGCTGCTGCTGTCATCAAGCGCCATCACCCTGGTCAACTGGCTTTTTCATCTTCCAACGTGGCGATAGTCCCCTGCGGCCGTATCTCAGATAGAGTCCTTTCATGCGCTGCTTGCGTTGTCTCGTGCTGGCCGGCCTGACCACGGGGCTCGCCTGCGCCTCGACCCAACCGGCTGAGACACCCCCGCTGCCTCAGCCTGTCGCGGCCCTGCCATCGCCCAGCCAGTTGTCGGCTGCGCCCCGCGACACGGGCACTGCCGGAGCCTTCGCAGTCGAAGGCGATGAAGGACTGGCCCGCCTGTGCGAGACCCTGCGTGAGGAGAACTCGATGGCCTTTGCGGGAAACGTGGTGGCTCAGGCGCAGGAACGCGAGGCGCATGCCCGCCGCCGCCAGGATGCTGAGCGCAGGCTCTACGTGGCCATGGTGCCAGCCCTGGGCTTTGCCCTGGCCAACTACGAGTTGGGCGAGCGCCGGCTGGTGCTCGACACCGGCCGGGGGTTCAGATTGGGCGAGAACGCCGAGCTTCTCACCAATCTGGAGACAGGCGCGATTGGTTTTCGGCTAGCGCCCGAGGCTGCCGACCACGTGTTGGGGGAGCGCGCTGCGGGCAGGCTGTTCCTGCGCGTGCTGTTCCGCCCCACCTACTCGAAGATGCGCCAGCAGGCCTGCCTGTGGATCAGCGGCGGCGGCGTGGTCAAGATGGAGATCGACCTCGAAGCCGTGGCCCTGCTCGCCCCTGACGGTTCCCGCCTGGCCCAGGGCGACAACAGTCCAGGAACTGATCTGGACACGCCAGTGACCAAGCCGCAGATTGTGATCAAGCGTCCGCGCAGCCCCACGGGAGGGGACGTGCCCGACGCCCTTGCCAAAGCCAGCGCGGAGTTGGGGCCCCTGCTTCTTCCCTGCTACCAGAAGGCCCTGGAGATGCGACCCAGTTTGCGTGGCACGCTGGTCCTCGGCATCAAGGTCGCCCCCGATGGCTCGGTGGAAGAATCGCGCATGGAACTAAGCTCGCTTGGCGACGAATTCCTAGCTGCCTGCGCCGCTGCCAAGGTCGGCAGGGCCAAATTGACCGCCGGGCCTGGCCGGATGAGCGTGACCGTGGTGTTCGGTTCAAAAGACGATCGCTGAGGCGTTCGTCCTACTGGTCACGCACTGCTGCCCGCGGCGCTCTTCTGATAGATGAGCATCGGCTGCTCGCCTTTTTGAATCGTCTCCTCGCTGATCACAACTTCGCGCACCGAGGGCGATGCCGAAGGAACCTCGAACATTACCTCCAGCATCGCCTGCTCGAGAATCGCACGCAGACCGCGCGCCCCGGACTTGTGCTTCTGCGCCTCTTGCGCAATGGCTGACAGCGATCCCTTGGTGAAACGCAGTTTCACGCCGTCCATCTCGAAGAGCTTCTGGTACTGCTTGGTGAGCGCGTTCTTGGGCTTGGTCAGGATGTCGATCAGTGTCTGCTCATCGAGCTCGTGCAAGGGAGCGACCACCGGCATGCGCCCGACGAACTCCGGAATCATGCCGTACTTGAGCAGATCCTCGGGCTGCACCTCGCGCAGCAGCTCCCACACCCGGCGCTCCTTCTTCGATTGGATCTTGGCGCCGAAGCCGATCTGCTTCTGCCCGATGCGCTGCTCGATGATGTCTTCCAGGCCCACGAACGCTCCGCCGCAGATGAACAAGATGTGCGTGGTATCGACCTGCAAGAATTCCTGCTGGGGGTGCTTGCGCCCGCCCTTGGGCGGCACGTTGCAAACCGTTCCTTCCAGGATCTTGAGTAACGCTTGTTGCACGCCTTCGCCCGACACGTCGCGGGTGATGGATGGGTT
>PMKP01000061.1 GCA_003157775.1 Myxococcales bacterium
CTGCGTCAACCGAATTCCATCGCTTCGCCGCTATCTCAAGCCACGCACCTTTTCGGTCTAGGCGCCGATAACAGTCGCTGCCATGATTCGGCGCCAGATGCCCATCGTCCTTCCCCCGTTCGAGGATCGCCTGCGCAAGGCGGTCGCGCAGTACTGGGGCACGCTCGAAACGCAGGCGCAGAAGCAGAGACAAGGGGTGGACCATGGTCGTCGCGGTGCCGTCACGGGTGGCAAACAGATGAATGGTTTCGCCGAGCTGGTGGACTGGTTGCTGCGGCAGAACGGCCTGGGCGAGGCCAGCATCTACGTGCGGACCAAGCGCGAGCTTCCGGGCTTCTTCAGGCCGACGAAGGATTGGGACATGCTGGTGGTCCACGAAGGCCACCTGATCGCAGCCGTGGAGTTCAAGTCGCAGCGTGGACCGTCATTCGGCAACAACTTCAACAACCGCACCGAGGAGGCCATCGGGAACGCCACCGACCTCTGGACCGCGTTCCGCGAAGGCGCCTACGGCAAGGGTCGGCCCCGGCCCTGGCTGGGCTGGGTCATGCTGCTTGAAGACTGCGACGGGTCGGCGCGGCCGGTGGCGGTGGCCGAGCCACACTTCAGCGTGTTCCCGGAATTTCGAGGCGCCTCCTACTGCCGCCGCTACGAACTGCTGCTGCGCAAGCTGGTCCACGAGAAACTCTACGATGCGGCTGCCTTTCTGACCTCGACCGAGAAGGGCGGGCCGCGCGGAACCTTCACCGAGCCCGCCGAAGACCTGACCATGAGGCGGCTACTGGCCAGCTTTGCTGGCCACGTCGCCGGCTATTTGGCCGCAATCAAGTAGCATCCATGCAGCTCTCTATGCACTTCCCGATCAGCTTCCCGAAAGAGGCGTACGAGTACGGGCGCCGGTCGTCGGGCGAGACCCATGGGGTGGTGCTGACCAAGCCCCACATGGTCGAACTGATCCTGGATCTGGCGGGCTACTCGCAGGATCGGGATCTGGCTCGGATGCGCCTGCTTGAGCCTGCGTGCGGCCATGGCGCGTTTCTGGTCCCGGCGATCGGGCGGCTGATGACGGCTGCCAAGGCGGCCAGGGTGAAGCCGGACAAGCTGGCCGATTGCGTGCGCGCGTTCGACATCGACGAAGAGCACGTGGCCATCACGCGCGCCGCCGTGGTGGAGACACTCCGGCTGCACGGCGCCGACGACAAAGCCGCCGCTCACCTCGCCCGGACGTGGGTCCGGCATGGCGACTTTCTGCTGGCCCCGGCGCAGGGCACGTTCGATGCCGTGGTCGGCAACCCGCCATACATTCGCATCGAGCAGATCGCGCCGGCGTTGCAGGCCGAGTACCGCGCGCGCTACCAGTCCATCTACGATCGCGCCGACCTGTATGTCGCGTTCATCGAGCGCGGGCTCGACCTGCTCGGCCCCCGCGGGGTTCTGGCGTTCGTGTGCGCGGATCGCTGGACGCTGAACCGCTACGGCGCGCCCCTGCGGCGGCTGGTCGCCGACAAGTACCACGTCCAGTCCTACGTCGACCTTCACCAGGCGTCGCCGTTCGAGTCAGAAGTGAGCGCGTATCCCGCCATCTTCTCCATCGGCCGCCAGTCCACGGGACCAATCATGGTCGCCCGGATGGCCACTGGCGCCCCGGCCGAGTGCGAGGCGATCCGCGCGGCCATCCGTGGTGGACGCCGCCACGGCGCTGGCACGGTCGAATTCTACCAAACTTGGTTCGAGGGCGACGCGCCCTGGATCGTGACCTCGCCCGAGCAGAGCGAGACGCTGCGCCTGCTGGAGACCAAGTTCGCGCCGATCGAGCACGGCGGCCTGGCCCACGTCGGCATCGGTGTGGCCACCGGCTGCGACCAGGTCTTCATCGTGGGCAAGGACGCCGACATCGAGTTCGAGCGCCTGTTGCCGCTGGTCATGCGCGACGACATCGAGCGTGGCCACATCCGCGATGCTGGCCGATTCGTCATCAACACCTTCCGCGACGAGGGCGGCCTTGTCGACCCGCACGACTACCCCAAGCTGGCCCGTTACCTGAAGGCCCACGCACCAGCCGTCAAGAAACGCCACGTGGCCCAAAAGGCGCCGGCTAACTGGTTTCGCACCATCGATCGCGTGTACCCCAAGCTGGTCGGCACCCCCAAGCTGCTGATCCCCGACATCGCGGGCGCCAACGAGGTCGTCTTCGACAGAGGCCGCTTCCACCCCCACCACAACCTGTACTTCGTGACATCCGACCACTGGGATCTCGAGGTGCTCGGCGGCCTGCTCAGCTCCCGCGTGGCGCTGTTCTTCGTCTGGTCCTACGCCGTGAAGATGCGCGGCGGATACCTGCGTTTCCAAGCGCAGTACCTCCGCCGGATTCGCCTACCAGCGCCCGAGAGCTTGCCCGCCCCGCTGCGCGCGAAGATCAAGAAGGCTTTCAGCACGCGCGACTTCGCGGCCCTGGACAGCCTGAGCCTTCAAGCCTACGGCCTCGCGGAACTGCCTGCGTTCGATTTCGTGGATACGAGGGGAAGGTAGTCTTGCCCGGGGAAACGGCGGAGATGCCTGCCTTGTGCGTCCAACCTCAGGTTTGGTCTGGGGCCGCGTGTAGAACAGTTGCAGACTAGACATGTTCCCGAACCGTGCCTTCGGGTCAGAGGTGACCTTCGCACAGCTCGTGAAGCAGTACGGGACCGAGAATCGGGACTGCGGAGCAGTCCGCTACGGCCCAGCCGTCTGCACCGGCGCCAAGAAGGTTCCGGTGACGGGCAACCCGGACCCCGACCACATCTCAACCAGCTACGTCGAGCGCCAGAACCTGACCATGCGGATGTCGATGCGCCGGTTTACCAGACTGACCAACGCCTTCCCCAAGAACGTCGAGACCACTGCGCCGCCGTCGCGCTGCACTTCATGCACTACAACTTCTGCCGGATTCACCAGACCCTGCGCGTGACGCCGGCCATGGCGGCGGGAGTCGCGGATCACGTTTGGGAGATTGGGGAGATAGTGGATCTACTTGGTTAGCCGATAGTCAATCTCCCCTTCCGCCGACGAGAATGCGGAAGCGGTCAGATGGGACGTCTTCGTCTATGACAATAGTTGGAGATATTCCAGCTTCATCAAGAATGCCGGCAAGCTGTCGCATACCTCTGGGCTCGTCGCCTGCTGAATGCCTAAGCAAGAACAATCCAGCTCTGTAAACAGTTGGATCCTTTCCCACCCAACCAATTCCTTTTACCGGAATTTTCCATCCTGCGGCCCGAAAAGCGGTTTGCACTTCGCTGGCAAGTCTCACGCTGTCCTGATCGAAGTACAATATGCCCACTAGATCCTCCCTATCTGTGCCATCAGCGAATGGAGCCATCCGAGTCGTTATTATGGAAGTCGTTTCTGCCGTCAACGACCAAGGTTTGCGCTTTACCGTTGCGACATTTCCGCCTGAATTAAGGAATTCTTTAGCGATCGTTCTGGGGACCTTCTCGATGGTTGCTTGTAGTTCATTCTGGGTATTCGTTGCGCGAATAGCCTGGGCAACCGTGATGCCAATGCCAAATAATCCCAGTACAAGGAACGTCACAAACCATCCGACGTGTGGCGTGGCTTGCGGTCTCCTCAGAGACATATATGCACCAAAGACCGCCAGAACAAACTGGATAACCCCGGTCGCCAATGCAAGAAAGATGACCATCCCACGACCCTACCGCCATGCTCGCCGGCGCGGATACGCGTCATCCGTTCAGCGTGGCGCGACCGAGCAATCGCCCTTGACCGCCCGTCCGCTATGTGCCTGACCCGCGTCATCTCAAACTGACCCACTACCGAACGGCCAGCGGTCTTGACGCAGACCGCGTTGAAGCGCAACATTGAGCCAGCGTCGTGGATGGCCTGAGATCAACGAGAACGGTTGCCCACCTCGCGTCGCCTACGATCCATCGAGGACTCGATGATTGACTTGGCCGCGATCAGGCACGAGTTCAGCTTCCTTTCCAACATCATCCCGTTGGGCGTGGCTCCGAGTGGACAGAAGGACGTATTGCGGGCTCAGATGGACGGCCGCGATGTTGTATTGAAGCTCATCCGGGCGTCTTCTGGGGATGAGCGCGTTCAGCGCGAGATTGAGGCGGTTGCGAAGCTGGACTCTGCGTATGTTCCCAAGGTGCTCGACCATGGCGAGAGAGTGATAGCGGGCGCGCGGCGACTATATTTGATTGAGCAGCTGATAACCGGTGAAACACTCCGCTCAGCTCTGGACCGCAAGCCCGTGTGGCCCCTGGCTGAGGTGCTCACCATGACAGATGTCCTCCTCCGGGCCTGCGCGAGTTTCGAGCAAGCCCGACTCGTCCACCGGGACATCAAACCCGCCAACATCATGGTCGATGCGGGAGGGAAGATCTGGATCATCGACTTCGGAATCGTTCGCCACCTTGACCGGACCTCCCTCACACCGACGGCGGAGCGATTCGGGCCATTCACGCCCGGGTATGCTGCCCCCGAGCAGATGAGAAACCTCAAGGCGCAGATCAATATCCGCGCCGATCTCTTCTCCGTGGGGGTTGTCCTCTACGAGATTGCCACAGGCAGCAATCCCTATCTGGTCGGGAAACGCTCGGTGCTGGAGGTGATCGACCATATGGAGAAGGTCGACCTTCCCCGGGCCATTCTCGCCGGAGACCATGACGGAGCATTCGCGGAGTTCCTTTCAGCGCTCACCGCAAGATTTCCCAGCCGTCGGCCCCAGTTGGCGTCTCATGCGCTTGACTGGTTTCGTCCCATCTCAGAAAAGCTGACCGCGACCGCAACACCCAAGACCTAGTCATAGGAGCGTCGGGCATGTATCTGCAATTTGGACACGGCATGATGAGCCTGTCGGAGGAGCTGCTATCCGCATGGCGAAGCGGGGGCGTCATCCTGAGCCCGCGTGATCTGGATGTCGACCAACTGAAACGCACGGCAACAATGGCGCAGACCAGCGGAACGGAGGCATTGCTTGACCCGCAGTGCTACGCGCACGATGCCGATCGGGAGAAACTGGTCACGAAGGAGTACTGGAAGGAATACCGGGCGCTCGCAACTTCTGCCCTGACTAACCCTGCGAATGCAGGTCGTGTGCTGGAAAAGCTAGCAAAGTTGGCCAAAGATGTGGGCGTAGCCCGACACATCCTGCCCGGTCTAATGGCACCGTCAGTAAGCGAAGACTGGTTTGCGCTTCAGGAGGTCATGATCGCGGAAGCGCCTAGACATTTCAGTGGCCAGCCGCTGCTTGCGACTGTCGCGCTCTCTGACGTTGCTTTGCAGGACGATGTGCAGGTCGAAGCGGTGGTGGAGCGCGCGGCGGAATGGAATGTAAGCGGTTTCTATGTCGTGGCCGAAACGCCAGGCGCGTATCTAGTCGACAGCCCTGTTTGGATGGCCAACCTATTGATCCTTGTCTCTGGACTGAAGTTGCTGAACAAACCGGTCATCGTTGGCTACTGTAGCCACCAGATGCTCGCGCTCGCCGCAACCAAGGCTGATGTGATCGCCTCGGGCACATGGTTGAACGTCCGTGCGTTCCAGAACGAAAAGTTCTATGAGCGTGACGAGGACGAAGTCTCGCGACGAGCCAAGGGTGGCTGGTACTACTGTCCGGCCGCGTTGTCGGAGTACAAACGAACCTTTCTCGACGCTGCGCACAAGAGTGGCGTCCTCGGCGACATGCAGCCTTCACCCGAGTTGGAATGTGGATACGCAGCACCCCTGTTTGCCGGCCCACGCCCGACTGCGGTCATCGGCTGGGGCGAGCCCGAGGCTTTTCGGCACTACCTCTGCTGTCTCCGGTCACAATTCCGGCTCTCCCGAAAACCGACATTTGATGCAACCATCGGTGAGCACCACCGTCTGCTTGACGACGCTGCCAAACTGCTAAACACCCTGCGCTCCAATGGCGTCTTCGGTCAGGATCGGGAGTTCACAGACTACGTCGACGTGAACCGTAGCGCGCTTGCCCTTTTCGTTTCAGCACGGGGCGCCCGAATGCGACGCGAGTGGTGACTGGTTTGGAGCCTCCAGGAGTAGCCACTCATTCAGGAGCCAGGAACCGAAACTGGCAGGAATCTCCCGCGCCTTCGCGGGGACCGGACACTCTGTGACCCGGCCGTCGAAAAGCAACAGGCCCACTCCCTGCCGCTCCGCCTCTACCGCAATGTTGGTGACGCAGCTTCGATAGGGGAGAAGCACGTAGCTCTCCGAAGCAAACCACGTGTTCGCAGATGCCTGGGTGATCGCAGTGCGCCAGTCTGCCATTTTGGCCTCGATGGCCACGATTCGGTCGACCCCGAACACGGATGTCAGAGGAGACGGACGAACTCTCGAATCCGAGACGCGAACAAGTGCTGCACCAGCTAGGTCCTGGACCAGGATTGCCAGGAGACGATCAGTGACTGCCAGCAAGTCCGCGAGCTTGTCGACTTCCGCCTCCTTCACCTCGTAGAGGTGGTGGAGGAGCTGGAAGTGCCGAAAGGTCAGACGGCGCCGGGCGGCCGGCACCGAAAGCGGGAGGCTGCTGCGAAATAGGGCAACCACATCAGGGCAGCCGGTGGGCAGCTCCGGCTCGCGCAGCAGCACAGGTCCTGCCGAGTTGACAGTTGGCATCCAAGTCGCGAGGGCCGCCTCCAGCATCTCGGACTCGGGTCCCGGTCGACGTCGACGAGTTCGTATCGCGAATGATGCGTTTCCCGAGCCCATAGGCAAACTTACTCTAGAACAGGCTTGGCAGTTCGCCAAGATAGCAGCCGCTGGGTGCTCGACAGGTCAACGCGGGCGAACATCCCTTCGTAGCCTCGATCACCGCTTGGGCAGTCTCCTCCACCCCAGCCCCGCGATCCCCGCGCCCACCACAAACAAGCTCGGCTGCATTGGGTGGCCGAGGCCGATTATCGCCACCTGCACCGCGATCCAC
>PMKP01000022.1 GCA_003157775.1 Myxococcales bacterium
GCAACCAAGTCACCTCGCTACACCAGGTGAAGCCGGGCGGCCTGGTGGCTTCACTTCTTGAGGAGCTCCGCCACCAGGCCGCCATGAGGCCGCGCTTCGGCTACCGGCGTTTGACCGTGCTGCTGCGCCGGTCTGGCTGGCGGGTGAACCACAAGCGGGTGTACCGCCTGTACCGTCGAGAAGGGCTGGCCGTCAGGCGGAAGAAGCGGAAACATCTGGTCGCAGGCTGCCGGGTGAAACTGGCGCTGCCGACGGCTCGGAACCAGCGGTGGTCCATGGATTTTGTGCACGACCAGTTGGCCGACGGTCGCCGGTTTCGCACGCTGAACATCGTGGACGACAAGACCCGGGAGTGCCTGGCGATCGAGGTCGACACCTCCATTGGTGGAGCACGTGTCGTCCGGGTGCTGGACCGGCTTGTTACTGCACTGGGCGCGCCGAAGTTCATCGTGGTGGACAACGGCCCGGAGTTCGCTGGGACGGCTCTTGACCGGTGGGCGTATCGAAACGGCGTGGAACTGCACTTCATTCGTCCTGGCAAACCCGTCGACAACGCATACATCGAGAGCTTCAACGGAAAGTTCCGAGACGAGTGCCTCAACCTGCACTGGTTTCTGGACCTGAACCACGCCCGGGCGGAGACTGAAGCCTGGCGGGTCGACTACAACGAGGTCCGCCCGCACAGCTCTCTGGGAAATCTCACACCGAAGGAATATTCAACAACGGTCGGACTCGCATAGAAAGTGGACCAGATCCTGGGGGCAGGTCAACTTTCCACAGTGAACACTCGATTCTCTCCCGGATAAGTTCTGACTTTGCCAGACTAACGTCAAGCAGTCTGAACTCTCCGTACCTTTTGCCAAATTCTGGTGGATGATCGTTGCCTTCGAATGAGATTAATTCCACCCGTTTGTCGTGAGCTTCGGCGTCCACAATGCGCTGCAGATCTGAGAGATCCGCGTTGGAGTTGTCGATGAAGAGAATGCGGTCTACGAGGTGATCTGGCACCGCCATGTAGAAGCGAAGAGCTTGCTTGTAATCCTCCAGTCGCAGGCGAGGATCCACCCGTGTCAAGGCCGGCGCATTCTGCGGCGGGGTGATGGTTGCGGTCATCACGACGGTGGCCGGCTCCTTCGTGGCGAGAACAGGCGTCATGAAGTGAACACCTGTTTGCGTTTTGGACTGGTGCTCCCTGCGGGAGCGAACTTCAAGATTTCGTGCAGTCGGAGCGTCCGCATATCGCCTGAGAATGCGGAGAATGTAGAACGCGGGTAGTCTTCTGTCAACTGGAGCTACGGAGCCAAGGGGCGAACCTCAAGTGGCAGAAGTACACGGACCTGCTCCGGGATCGCCGTATGTCCGTACCACGAATTGCCGTCAACATCTGGAGTGACGCGCAATGAGCTGGCAACCGCGAGACACATCAGCGGAGGGGTCGAGTGGTGGAAATCTCCTCGCTCGGATTTGGTGAGGGCCAAGGCGGGGCAACCGGCCCAGGCCACTCAACAAGAATCGACCGTCGATCGATGTCGGCGCGATATTTCACAGAGGGCTTGAGGACTGAGATCAACGTCCGCGGTTCCTAAATAGCTGAAATGCCATTCGGGCTTTGTCTCGCAACGTCTTGCCGGACAGGCAAGTGTAGAGGCACAGACGCTCACAGGCAACAGTTTCTCGTCGACGCTGTTTCGCGTCTGCTCCATACCATACGTCGCGCGCAGTCCGGGTTTTCATATTGCCGATGGGCTTGAAATTGAAACAGAGGGTCACGTCGCCGTTCGGCCTGATGAAGAAGTTGCGCATGCCAATGCGGCAGGGAAGCACATCGCGTGGTGCGGTCTCGCCGCGAAAGTGGGCCGGCAGAAGATTGAGGACTTTCTCGGAGTTCAGGATCGGAGCTCCGTTCGCTTTCATTGCCAGCAACTCAGCTACGACAGCCTGCAGATCCCGCTCGCGATCCGCGTTGATCCAAAGGCTGCTCGTGTCGTCCGTCCAACGCTCCAACGGTTGCAGGTTGACGACTGCTCCAAGGTCCTTGGCCCACCGAACGAGGTCGGGGAGACGCTGGAAGCTACGGACGTTCACCGTAGGCTTCACGATGATGGGAAAATCGGCGTTCTGTGACTCCCGCTCCTTGCGCAGGAGCTGGATGGCTCGCACGGTTCGCACGAAAGCCCCCGAGATGCCGCGAAGGTCGTCATGAATCTCGGGGTCCGTTGCTTCCACTGAGAGATTGGTGTTGAATGGTCTGCTGGCGACCAGTTGCTCCGCACGCTGCTCGTTGAGACTGAGACCGTTGGTGGTGATGCCCCAGTTGATTCCGCTGGCGTGGCAGAATCTGGGCAGCTCGATAAAGTCCTTCTTCATCAGTGGTTCGCCACCAGTCAGCTCGACGAAGAAGCCACCGATGAACTCTTTCAGGCTTGCCAGCGCGGTTTTCCACTGCGCGATGCTCATCTCGTCCTGCGACTCGTACTCTGCATCCGACCAGAACGCGCAATATCGGCACCGCGAATTACACCGGTAGGTGACCATCGCATGGATGGCGGTGGGCCGGGTCCAGTCGACGCCGGCATGCAGGTAGACCTCCTCCGTCACAGAGGCGATGAGATGTTTCCTGGCTAGTTGGCCTAGATTAGCAAGTCGCATTTATTCGTCCATCCCGCCTCGAAACTGACGGGCGGAGTGAATGTTCTCACTGCACCAGTGCCCGCGTCAAGAGAAGCGGAGGCTTGACGCCGCCCGGGGTGGTTGATTTCATGGGTGGTTGATTCCATTGTCTCGACCGATAGCGGGATGGTACGCTTGCCGTCTTGCGGCTCTCACCATCGCGAAGGAGGTCTTCATGCGTTTGCTGAGTCCAATCGCCCCGGCGTCGTTCGCCTTGCTGTGGTTCGCCGCGGCCAACGCGCAGGCGGCCCAAGTCACGATCGATCGGACACAGCGATTGCAGACCATCGACGGCTTTGGCTTCTTCGGAGCCCACAATGTTTGGTGGGGCCAGCCCCAGGATCTGGCTAACTCTGCTTGGTTCGATGCGGTGATCGACGATCTGGGGATTACCATCTGGCGCAGCCTTCTGCCGCCGCCGGCGGACGCCGTCGGGGTGCCGGACGCGGACTGGAACACCATGCGGCCGGTGGTGCAGGCCCTGTCAGACAAGGCCAAGGCGAGCCGCGTGCCGTTGAAGGTCATTCTGAGCGTGCTTTCGCCTCCGTCGCCCATGAAGTGCGCCGTGGCAAAGAGCGGCGCGCGAGACGGGATGCCCCACCCAGGCGGGACCAAGAACGGCGGCGGACTCTGCCCGTCGAAGCGCGCCGCATACGCCGCTTGGTTGGTGGCGGGATTGAAACAATACGCTGACATCGGCGTCGACGTGTATGCGCTCAGCTTCCAGAACGAACCGCTGTTCATCGAACCCTACGACTCGTGTGTGTACACCCAGCAAGAATACGCCGACACGCTGGCGGCGATCGGTCCCGCTATCCACGCCGCGTATCCCAAGGTGAAGCTCTTTGGTGCGGAGAACATGCTCGGCATCGAGTGCGGTGGCAAGAATGGCTTCGACCCCTACTGGTACACGGCCAACGTCATGAGCCGACCAGCGGCACTCAGCCAGATGGGGATTTGGGCCGTCCACGGCTACTCTGACGGCGTGCTGGCCACGCCCACCTCGCAAATGTCTACCTTTTGGGCCAGGTTCTACGCCGGGACAAGGGCCACGGGCCTACCCATCTGGATGAGCGAGACTTCCGGCTACGTCGACACCATCGAGGCCGGTCTCAATGCCAAGGGACAGAGACTCCCGGGCGCGCTGGACCTGGCCGAGAGCATCTACGCCGCCCTTTACTACGGACACGCCTCGGCTTGGGTGTGGTACCAAGGCAGCGAAGTCGGTGCCTCGGCGCCGAGCGAGTTTGCCCTCATGAGCAGTGTCACCAAGCGCGGAAAAAAATACTACGTCTCGAAAAACTATTATCGCTACATCCGCCCCGGCGCGCAGATGGTGCAGGCATCGAGCGATGATAGCGAGGTGCTCGTCGCTGCCTTCGACCACCGTGTCGCGAACACGCTCACCATCATCGCTATCAATGGCGGCCAGGAGAGCAAGTCCGTTGCCCTCACGGGCACGAACCTGCCCACCCAGTTTCAAGCCTATCGTACCTCGGCGACCGAGAACTGCGCCTCCGTTGGACCTATGGCGTCGGCGACGATTGCCCTGCCGGCGCGCAGTATCACGAGCCTCGTTTTCGGCGACGTTCTGACGGATCCGGCTGTTCCAGATGGTGGCGCGGCGGGCGCGGGCGGCTCTGGCGGAATCACTGCCACCAGCGGGGGAGCGAGCAGAAGCAGCGGTGCCGGCCGCGGAGGAATTGCCGGCAAGTCGAAACCCTCTGGCTGTGCTTGCCGTTTGGCCGACCCCTCGCAACACGCGGGATTTTGGTATGCCCTTCCCCTCGCTCTTCTCCTCGTGCGCCGGAAGACTCGCAGGGTTGGCCGAAACGGGCTCGATGCCGTCGAGTGGATCGCAAGGGTTCGCCGGGCTCCATCCTGACGGAAACCGCGGGTTGAGGAACCCTTTTCGCCATGGAAGGTTGGCGTGGACAAAGAGATCGAAGGACTCCGCAACGAGGTAGTGCACTGGCGTGCGAAACGGATGCACCTTGACAACTCGGCTGGGCAAGGCACCTCCGCCGGCGTCTGCCCCGCATTCCGCGCGGTCCAGAATGCGAAAGCTGGTTTGGGCCCAAGAGCAAGACGTTGCAGGATCTTCGGAAGACCAGCTGCGGCTTCGCCTGGGTTCAGAACGGCCTCTTGCCGAACGGATGGTGCTGCTGCTGGGCGTGGCGATGGGATTTTCGGTCGCACTTTGCCTTGCTCCCGTGCGAGGATCCGCCCATGGACACGCCGCATTCGAAAGTCATTCGCACTTTCACAAGTGTATTCCTCGTTGGTGCCTGCGCAATCGGCGTCATCCTGCGCCTGACTCGGCTCACGCGTGCGAATGTGTGGACCGACGAAGTGGTCGCGCTACTGCGCCTGTCCGGCACCGGACTGACCCAGTTCGTTGCTGAGCTCTTTCACGGCAGGGTCGTCACCACCTCCCAAGTGCTGAGCTATCAATCCGTGGGTCCCCAGTCGACCCTCACGGGGGTAATTGCGAGCCTACGACTTGAAGAGTCCGAGCAGGCCCCGTTGTTTACGATCCTCACGCACTATGCGGGATCTCTCGGATTCTCTTCCGTGGTCAGCATCCGGGTTGTCTCCGCGCTGGCCAGCGTGGCTACCGTTGCCCTATCTGGCTGGCTTGCCTATGTTCTAGTCCGAAGTAGTCGCGCGGCGCTCATCACGGCTGCGTTGGTAGCCTGCTCTCCCTTACAGGTGCTGCTTGCGAGAGAGGGCCGCTGCTACGCACTTTGGGTCCTCTTCGTTCTTCTTGGCACACTGATGCTGGATCGAGCGACGCAAGAGAATAGGTTCCGAGATTGGGTCTTCTACACATGCGCTTGCATCCTGTCGCTGTACACCCATCCGCTGACCTTGCTGCTTTTTCCAGGTCATGCCCTGTTCATCGCACTTCGGAATTCTCGGGTGCGCGGGCTCCTGGTGCCCGGTGCCCTGTCTCTAGGCGTGGCCACCTCCGCCTTTGTGCCGTGGCTCATGCTCACTTTGGCGAGCTGGAACGACGCGGTGGCCTCTGGCGGCAAAGTCGCGTATTCCACCGCAGGCCGTTTGCTGTTGGTGGCACGGGGACTCTTCTCTCTCTTGGCTAGGAGTCTGGCCGAGCTTCTTCGATACAATGACAACTGGAAGCTTAGCCAAGCTTACTTGATACAAGTGGTGCTTTGGGTTGGGTTGGTTGTGGTGGTTGTCACCATCGTTGCGCTATCGATGGTCGTTCGGCGCGACCGGTCACGTCTGGCGATACTCATCCTGCCGACGTTGTCCATGATGGTCGGCTTGGTTCTCATCGATCTCGCGACGGGAACGGATCGCAGCCAGGTCCTTCGCTATCTCCTCCCATGCATCACCTCATTTCTCGTGTTGATCGGTATCGTCGTAGTCGACTCTGATGGCGAGCGGTCCGCGCCGAAGCGGGCGGCGCGTGCCCTCGACACCCTGCAAGCGGTCCTTCGTCGTGCCCAGTTCCCGGCTATCCTCATCCTCTGTGGGTTGGTGTCGTCGATTATTCAAAGCAGCGCTAATCTCAACTGGCTGAACGGATCGGTAAGTACGGAGACCGCCATGGCCGATGCGCTGCAGGTCTCGATTCGAGCGGGCCGTCTACCGACAGTGCGGGCCTGCCAAGGCAGTTCGATGGAGGTGCTGATCCTCTCGCACCAACTGGATCCTCGGGTAAATTGGGAGCTTACTCGGGAACCTTGCCGGCTGGGCTTGGGAGACTCGATGGCCACCCATGTCTTGTCCAGCAACGGCTTTGCCGAGTATCCTGCCGTCGTTCAAGTGCGCTTGCGGAGCCAGGCTATCGTCTCTGCCGCTGATCAGCGGCTGCAAATGGCACGCCTGTAGGGGAACGCAATTGGCCCTGGAATGCCCTCTGGGTTGCAGGCTTTCTTCATCCGACATGCATTGCCGAAGTGGGCCAGCGCGACAGAACCGCCTAGAGACCGGCCGAATGTTTTCCACGTCGCGAAGGCATTGGCCACTCACGCGCCCGGAATACTCGAAAGTCCTCGCGCGGCCTGGCTGCGCAGACAGATGAATCCTGTCGCGAGCTGAAACAGCAACGTCGCTGTCTGTGATGTGAGGC
>PMKP01000082.1 GCA_003157775.1 Myxococcales bacterium
GGCATGTTGGTGGACATTTTGCGGGTGCAATTTGGTGAAGGCAAATTGGCGCTTGTTGTTATGAGGCGACGTGAGTGCTTGTCTGGGGCGGGAAATCGCGCCTGGTTGGTGATGGGATCGGTGGGCGTATAGCCATCAGTCCCAGCAAGGAGAAGGGACTGTCAACCGGGCTGGTATCGCGGTAGTGGCCAAGGGGAAAGGAGGGGCATCGGCATGTTGCTGGCCGCGCAGTTTGTAAGGTGACCAGGAGGGCGTAACAGCGCCCTGCCTGGTCGTGCTCCGGACCCACGTGAAAGGAAACGAAAGGAACGGAGCGCTTCAGACCATCGTGCACGGCAAGGTCGGCGTCAAGCTCTGGTTGCTGGCCATCCCGGGCGTGGATGTGCTGCGGCCAGGTATCTGCCCTGTGTGTGGCCAGGCCGGCTGTCCGACGGGAGGCGATCTGGGGATCGTCGGTCACGGACTGCGCGAAAGACAATTTCGTGGGCCGCCTGGGCCTGGGCAAGTTCCCAGGGTCGTCTTGCTGCATATTCGCCGCTTTCTGTGCAAGTGTGGGGCCGTACTCGCGGTGGTTCCCTGCGAGACGATCCCGCGACGGCTGTACACATCATCGGCCGTGGGCTGGGCGCTGGCGCTGTTCGGCGTGCAGCGGCTTTCGGCCGTCGAGGTACGCCGACAGACCAGCCCATCAAGGATCATCGGCGCGGGCGGCATAACCGATTGGCCCACGTTGCGGCGATGGGTTCAGGCCATACGGGCCGGGACGCTACTCTGTGGCCTGCGCACCTCACCATCGGAGTTCACCGCCCGGCAGGCGGCTGAACGGGCAGCGCTGGGACTCGCATCCCTCGGACCGCCGCCCTCATGCGAGGCATCGGTGGCGACGCGGGCTTTCCAAGGGGCGGTGCTCGCTATGCGATGACCATCACACTCCGCCCGTCGCTGAGGTTGCGCCCACCTGCCATGAGGGCTGCCCGGCGAGTCCAGAATTGGGCATGGCTGTCCATGCACCGCATATCGCGGCTGCCGAAAGGGACACCATGACCGACCTGCAAAATCTGAAGCCCAAGGACCATGCCGAGGAGGTAGCCATCTTCCGCAGCCAAATTATTGGCGCGCTAACTCGGCGCGAACTCGACCACGGGGAGCTGGCTACGACGCTGAAAGAATTGGCTGCCAATCGCTACCGGCTGCCCGGGGCCGACAGCACGCGCACATTTTCCGTCCCGACGCTGGAGCGTTGGTACTACGCCTACAAGGGCGGACAGCTGGAGGCCCTGCGCCCCGAGCCACGCAGCGACAGTGGACGCGCCCAGGAGCTGACGGCGGAGCAGCGCACTCTTCTGTGCGACATCCGACGCGAGCATCCGTCTGCATCGGTGCCGTTGATCCTTCGCACCCTGACCCTCGACGGGCGATTGAGCAAGGACGCGGTGTCAGCTTCGACAGTGCGGCGACTTTTTGCCGACGAGGGGCTCGACCGTATTCCCATGCGCGACGGCAAGGGGCCGAAAACCAGGATGCGCTGGCAAGCAGAACGCCCCGGGGCGCTGTGGCAGGGCGATGTCTGCTACGGCCCGGGAATTTTGATGGGCGGCAGGAATATGCCGGTACGGATTCACGGGCTTCTCGACGATGCTTCTCGCTATGTCATAGCCCTGGAAGCGCACCACACCGAGCGCGAGGTCGACATGTTGGGAATGTTTGTGCGCTCCCTCCGCCGGCATGGACCACCCGACACCCTGTACCTCGACAATGGCGCCACCTATAGCGGCAACATCCTGTCCACGGCCTGCGCGCGCATGGGCATATCCCTGTTGCACCCGCGTCCCTACGACCCGCAAGCACGGGGAAAAATGGAACGTTTCTGGCGCACTCTGCGGGAAGGATGCCTCGACTTTCTCGGGCAGGTGTCGTCGCTACACGACATCAACGTGCGGCTCTGGGCCTTTCTCGACGAGCACTATCACAAGGCGCCGCACGCATCGCTGCTCGGCCGCTCGCCCGCGCGCGTGTATGAAACCGCCGAGCGTCCCACCGACCGCTTTGACGAGCGCAAGCTGCGTGAGGCACTGACCGTGCGCGTACGCCGCCGCGTACGCCGAGACACCACGCTGCCACTGGAGGGCGTGGACTGGGAGCTTGATCAAGGCTTCCTCGCCGGGCGACTGGTCATGGTGGCCCGTTGCCTCGTCGACATGAACGAAGCCCCGTGGGTCGAACACGAGGGAAAGGCGCTGCCCCTTCATCCCGTCGACCCTGCCAAGAACGCCCACAGAAAGCGTCCAAATCGTGGCGGGGGACATGCGACCACAGCCTCGCGACCGGTGCCCTTCGATCCGCCTTCCGTGCTGCTCGACCGGGCTGTCGGACGAAACCCTTCGCAACAAGGAGGTGACCGATGACGCCCGCCTATCTCGCCCACTTCGCCCTCGAACGCGCCCCATTCTCCAAGGAAATATCAGACGTCGATCTGTGGATGCCGCCTTCCAAGGAGGCTCTGGTACACGAGCTGTGCGAGGCCCTCCACGAGCGCGCTTCCATCGTCCTCACCGGCGATCCTGGTGCTGGCAAAACCTGCGTCCTGCGTGCCTTGCGCCACAGGTTGCCTCAGACCGGCTTCCGCCTCACCTACTGCCACAACGCCACCCTCGGCCGCCGCGATTTCTACCGCCAGCTTTGCCTCGCCTTGGGCCTCGCACCTTCCGCCGCAGCGGCGGCTCTCTTTTTCGCCGTCTCCTCCCATGTCGAAGATCTTGGCCGCGAGAGTATTCACCCGGTCTTTCTCCTCGACGAGGCCCACCTGCT
>PMKP01000182.1 GCA_003157775.1 Myxococcales bacterium
CGCCGATTTCTACGACGCCCTAACCTCGAAGCGTTGCTACCGGCCCCCGATCAGCCATGAGGTCACCTGCCGGATGATCCAGACCGGCAGCGGGACGCATTTCGACCCCGACGTCGCAACCACCTTCGCAAACCTGGAGGGCGAGTTCCACCGCATCCGGCGCGAGATGCACGATCGAGACGAGTCGGCGTAGGCCCGCCTCGCCCGCACCGGGGCGACCGCCGGTCGCCCCTACGGTCGCCCGTCCACGCCTCCCCTGCACCGGGGAGACCGCAGGTCGCCCCTACGGTCGCCCGTCCCCGCCTCGCCCGCACCGGGGCGACCGCAGGAGACCGTCCCCGCCTCGCCCGCACCGGGGCGACCGCAGGAGACCGTCCCCGCCTCGCCCGTACCGGGGCGACCGCCGGTCGCCCCTACCAACCAGACGGATTGATCCGAAACATCGGTGACCCTCACGCGGCAATTGCGGGATCGTGGGACTCTGGCGTGGCCTTGCCGCTGTCGGCGCTGACCTGGCCTTGGGCTTGCGCCGTCGGCATGTGGATGACGAAGGACGAAGGCCAGCCCTCGCAGGTTTCCACGGCCAAAGTAGCCCCGTGCGCCTGGGCGACCATCCGGCAGAAGTAAAGGCCCTGGCCCCAGCCGGACAGGCGTCGTGTGCCCTGATCCCCGGGCTGGAACTTGTCGAAGGTGGTCTCGCGCTGCTCGGGTGGGATCTCGGCCGCCGTGCAGTGAACCGAGATCCACACCTCGGCGGCGCGCCTAGTGGCCTCGAGCAGGATGCGGCCTCCGTTCGGGGTGCGGCGAATCGAAGCGGTGATCAGGCTTTGCAGCAGCCGCAGGAAGAGGCGCGAATCCGCAGCGACAGGCAGAGAATCCTCCGCGTCCAGTTCGATCCTGATGGACTTGCTGCGGGCGTGGGTGGTGGTGCTGTCGCGGGCCTTGTCCAGGAGATCCCGCGCTTCGAGGGTGGCGAGGTTCATGATGATGCCCCCGTCCTCCAGCC
Source organism: Myxococcales bacterium (assembly GCA_003157775.1). Taxonomy (GTDB): domain Bacteria; phylum Myxococcota_A; class Polyangia; order Fen-1088; family Fen-1088; genus Fen-1137. The sequence continues at coordinate 1,007 of PMKP01000182.1, forward strand.
TGGTCGTGTCCAGGATCTGCGCGATCATTTCGGACACATCGCCGGAGCCGGCCAGGGCCTCCTCGACCGCTTCCAGCCAGGGCTTGCTGACCGGATGGCGTCTCATCTCCAGGTCCAGGTACTCGAGCGAGAGCATGGTGGTGCCCACCGGGGAGCGCATGTCGTGGACGATGACCCGCACCAGGCTGTCCTTCTCCTGCTGAAGGTTGCCCAGCTTCTCGCACTGGTCGCGCGTCTCGGCCAGCATGCGCCGGNNATCGGCCTGCTGCATGAGCGACAGCTCGCACAGCGTGGCGAGCAGGGTCACCACGACCAGACAGCGGGTGCGAAAGGCGAGGCCGCCCACGGCGATGGGCAGCACGAACACGCCTACGCTGAGACCGGCGATGGTCTGAGCGCCCATGGTGCCGACCAGCAGGGCGGTCCGTAGCACAGCATAGACGAAGCCAACGTCGAGCACAGGCTGGATCCACGCCAGCCGCAGCATCACAGTTCGCCCCTGCGCCGCGAAGGTGATCAAGGCCAGCGTGCCGTAGGCGATCAAGAGGGGGACTTGCCTGCCCCATTCGGCGTCGCCGGAGCCCTTCCACAGGATGACAGAAACAACAAGAAACAGCACCGAGCCAACCAGTCGCAGGCTGGCCGCCGCAGACAGGATGCGGCGGCGTTGGCTGTCGGCAGCCTCGCCCAGGACACCGGTCCCGGAGGCGGGCACAGGTCGCGTCGAGTCGAGCGGCATGGCTTGACCCCTAGAAGCGCGGTTCCGGCAAGGGGAAATCCGGCCGGGCAAACAGGTAGCCCTGCATCAGGTCCCCGCCATTGGCCACAAAGTCATCGCGCTCAGCTTCGGTTTCGACGCCCTCAGCGATGACCGGCACATTCATCTCCTGGCAGAGTGTTACCACAGCGCGCATCAACTTCCGCCTGACCGCAACATTCTCGATCTTGCGGAAGAGTGACATCTCAAGCTTGACCGCGTCGGGCTCCAGCAGCGCTAGATTGCCCAGGCCCGCGGCCCCTCCGGCAACGTCGCTGACCGCGATCTTGTAGCCGAGCGAACGCAGCCTCCTGGTCCGGGCCAAAAAGTCCTGGGTGTCGTCCGCTGCGGTTTGTTCGGTGATCTCGAAGTAGACCTGCTTGGCGAAGGAAGCCAGCGGAGAAGCGGGGTCATAGAGGCTCTTGTCCAGGAGTTCCAGTGAATGGAGGTTGACGAACATGGTCGATCGGTGGGAACTCATGACGGACGCCACGTGACGGCGGACGCGTTGTCCGAGCAGGCCAATCTGTTTGAGATCTTCCGCGGCCTTCAGGAGGTCGAGCGGAGTGGACAAAGAGGGCTCGTTGGTCCGGATCAGCGCCTCGCAGCCGACGATGCTCTTGTGCGACCACGAGACGATCGGCTGGAAGGCCATCCACAGGCTCCGCAGCGCCCGGGAGAATCGCTCGCTCGTGTGTTCTTGCCGTTTCTCTTGGTCCTCGACGATGCGCATCTGGCTCGTCGTCCGCCGCCTGCGCAGGGCGCGGTCGAGCTCGCGCTCGAGCTGCGCGGCCGACACCGGTTTGAGCAGGTAGCTGATCGCGCCCCATTCCACCGCCGCCCTGGCCGTGTCCAGATCGGGCTGGCCGGTGACCAGGATGATCGGCATGTCGGCATCGGTCCTGCGGATGTCCTGCAGGACCTGGATGCCATTCTGGTCGGGCAGATTGATGTCGCTCACGATGGCATCGAAGTGTTCCCTGATGGCCAGCCTGGTCGCCGACCGGCCATCGTTGGCGATGCGGACCTTGTAGCCAGAGGCGTCGAGCATGCGGGCGCAGGTCTGGGCGAACGCGCCATCGTCGTCAACCACCAGCACGCGGCCGCGCGACGCGCCCGCGTCCACAGCGTCCGAACCGGTGGCATCGGCCCCGAACCGGGAGGAGCGTAGGGACTCGGGCTGGCCCAAGGCCGGCTCGGACAGAAGAAGTTGCAGCTCTTCGCCGTTTTCGATGCCATCGCGGTCATTGGCGCCCGCGGAAACCTCGTCCAACGAGAAATCGCAACGTCCAGTCTGCATGGTGTCCCTCCTGGGATTTGACTCGCCCGGCCCGGCCTCTCTCCGAGACACGTTCGTGGAAAGGAGCAACCCAAACGTGACTCGGGAGGAGGCAGGCTCGGGAGGCGGTAACCCCACCCTGGAACAAAGCAAGCCCAGGGCCATCCGCAAATTGGCACCTGGCCGCCTATTCCCCGGCTGGACCGTCGGCCATTTGCCGTCAGCGAAGCAACCCGCGCGTCGGTATCCTGACAGGCGACATCCACCCACAGCGTTCGTCGACTACATGCAAGATCTGTGGAATCTCGACTGCCAACGGACGTAGTTATGCCAAGTGCATGGTGCCAGCGGATTGCGCGACGACTTGGCTCATCGCGGACAACAAGAAACCCCTTGTTTCCAAGGGGTTCTGTCGTGCGAGGAGGGGGACTTGAACCCCCATGGCTGTTAACCGCTAGCACCTCAAGCTAGTGCGTCTACCAAGTTCCGCCATCCTCGCAGGGAGGCCAGAGTGGCCGCTTATAGTAAGGCCGGAAGTCGGTGTCAATTCAATGCCAGCGCAATGCCAGCGCGGGGTTATGCCGCCGGACGCCCCAGGCCGAGCAGATCGCGCGCATCCAGATACGCATCGCTGACGGCGAAGCGAAGCAACTCACGCAGGGGGCCAGTCCGGCCGGCGTGCTCGCGCAGGGTCTCTGGATCCGGCACATCCGCGGCCCCGGGAATCGATTCGCGCCCAACCATGCGCACCGCTATGCTGGCGACGCCGCACATGAGCAACCCTGCGCGATTGCCGGCTTCTCGCGCTCCTTCCCGCCAGCGCGTCGGATCAAGGGCGACATCGGCGTGCTCTTGAAACAGCTCGCCCACTCGCTTCGCGATCTTGTAGGGCAGCGCCTTTTTCAACCTAGCCGCCTGCTCCGCCGCGGCGTCCTCGCTGCCGGCAGGGAAACGCGCGTGCTTGGGGTGGAAGGCCTTGAGCACACCCATGAACAAGGTGTCGAACTCTGGTGCCGGCAGGGTCGCAGCCAGCAGGTACTCGGGCCGGCTGAGTTCGAGGGCACGGCCGATGCGGAAGCGCAGCTCGCCGAGCACGGCTTCGCCGGCCAGGCGCGGCCCGACCACGATCGCCGGAGGCGCCATGCCAACCAAGCTGACGCCATCGAAGTCGGCGTCCGGCCGCAAGTAGAGACTGGTGCGCCGGTTGCCCAGGGCCTTGCCGGCTTGCCCCCAGATCTGGGCTATGGCCAGGTCAGCCACCGTCGACACCTTGTCCTTGGCCGTCACGCCGAAGCTGTCCAGGCTGGCCTGCGAGAGTCCGGGCGCCCCTTCCCACACTGCCGCCAGCACCTCAGCCATGAAATGCAAGTCTTGCAGCGGATCCAGATACCGGCCGCGCCCGCCGTCCTCCAGAGTTCCCGCATAGGGATCGTCGGGCTTGCGTTCGGGCGCCGGGTTCTGCGCCAGGAAATCCTTGTCCTCGTCGGTCGCCAAGCGCAGCAGGTCCAAGACCTCCAGCAAGCAACGCGCCCGATCAATGTGCCCCAGACGGATGTGCTCCGCCGCCAGAGCGTGCAAGGATTCCTGTCGGATCGGATCGAAGACCAAGATAGCCTTGTGGTTCTCGATGGCCATCTCTCGGTGCTCGGGACGCGCGCCGTAGATTTCGGCTAGAGCCAAGCGTGCCTCCACCCGATTGGGGTCGGCCGTGATCGCCGCCTGCAAGGCGCCCACCGCGGCTGCCGGATCGGTTGGTACCAGCAAAGCACCCAGCTTCGCCCACAGTTCCGCGCGCCGGTGCGCCAGCTCCGCGTCCGCCGCCGGCTCGGCCAGTTGGGGCAGGACTCGTTGCAGGGTTGCGCCCACGTCAGCCCCGCGGCCGGCTCGCTCATACGCCTCACACAGGGTCCGCAGGGCCGTCTCGTCCGTGGAATCGTCTGCGATCACCTGTTCAAGCAAGTCCGCCGCCCGATCGAAGTTGCCTTGCTCCATCTCGAATCCGGCGATCTCACGTCGGCGCGCAGCCCGCTCCTTGGGCTCGCCCACAATGTCCGCTATCCGGCGCGCGGTTTCGATGGCGGCGCGCAGGGCACCCTCGCCCCGCTGGGTGGCCATCGTCTTCTCCAGCAGGGGCACCTGGTCTGGGCTGTCGCCCTCAACTCGGGCCACCGCTTCTTCGTAGGCTTCACGGGCTGCCCCGGTGTTGCCCAAGGACAGGTGCAGATCTCCGATCTGCTCGTACAGCCTGCCCTGCTCCGCTGGATCGCCACAGGACTCGGCCACCTGGCGCAGCGATCGCGCCGCTTCCAGCTTGTCTCCGCGTTCAATCGCCAGATCGGCCAGAGCGCGCAGCGTCTGCGGATGGCTGGGAGACAGGTGCAGCGCCGCCGCGTGCAGGGCGGCAGCGCGTTCCGGCCGTTTCTGTCGCAGCTCGGCCATCGCGCCGTGGGCCAGGGCCAGCGCCACTTCCTCAGGGTAGTTGGGCGCTGCTGCGTGCTCCGCGATCCCCTCGAAATGGGTGGCCGCGTCCCGCCAGCGTCGCGCCTGAAAGCGGTTTTCGCCCAGGGCAATGCGCAGCATGAGCTGTCCGGGCAGAGCCTTGTCGGCCTCCACCAGTTGCCGGTAGCCTTCGTCAAGGCGCCCCAGCTTCTCGTAGACCTCGCCCAGCCGGTGATAGAGCTTGGCCGTCTGCTCGGGCTGGCCGCGCATGCGCCGGAGCGCCTCGTTCAATCTACGCTCGGCCCGATCCCACTGCTCTTCGCGGTACAGGATGTCGGCCATGGTGACCACGGCAGGCAGGTGGTTGGGGTCGAGATCCAGCGCCTCGTCGAGCCGGCGTTCAGCCTCGGTGAGACCGTCCGGTTTCTCACACAACGCGCGGGCCAGATTGGTTAGCACCGCCGCCTTGGCTGAGGGCGAGTCGCACAGGCTGAGCTGGCGCTCATAAAGGGCCTTGGCCTCGTCGATGCGGCCCTCTCCAGCCAACATGGCTGCCAGCGCCGCTAGCACCTCGGGATTCGAAGGATGGAGCTTGACCGCTTTTTCGAAGCAGGCCCGCGCCTTGGCCGCCTGGCCGAGCTGATCGCGAAACACGGCACCCGCCTCCAGCAGGGCCGCAGCCTGTTCGGGCTGGCCCGCCAGAGCATCGGCCCGGCGCAAGAGCGCGGCCGCGTAGGCCTGGAAATCGTTGCGCTTGAGGTGGAAGCGCGCCAGCGCGGCCAGCACCCCCGGATCCTCTGGCTGCAGCGCAAGCGCCGCCTCGATGGCTTGCTGGGCTCCCTTGGGGTCGGAGAGGTCATCTGATTTGAGCTGAGCCATCTCGAGGTTCAGGGCGGCAATCAATTTGGGATCGTTGCCGGCCTTGGCCAGCACTCCGATGCGCTGCTCGAGGATGCGCAGGGCCTCGTGCGCCAGGCCTGCACTGCGCAGGTTGCGCAAGAGCGCGGCCGCGGTTCGCTCGTCGGAGAGCGCGTCGGAGCCCAGGCTGCGCAGGCAGGCCGCCGCGGCCTCCGGATTGCCCAACTTCTCTTCCAGAATGCGCGCGCGCCTCCACACCAGCTCGTTCTTCTCGGTACCCTCCGAGATCTCCGCACGCCGGCGCAGCACCTCGACCAGCGCTTCGAAGCGACCCAATGCCTGCTGCAAACGGTCCAGCGCTGCCAGCGCCTCGGCGTCCCGCGGCGCTCGTTTCAGGATATCTTCATACATATCCACCGCCCGCGCGGGCAGCGACAGCTCACGTTCGTAGATCTCGGCCAAGCGCCAGCGCGCCTCGCGCGCGTCTTCTCCCTCGCCCGTCAACTCCAACTCACGCTGCAGCGCTGCGGCCGCCTTCTGCGCCATGCCCACCCGACCATAGAGGCGCGCCAGCGACGCGTAGCCAGCCCGCGCTTCCAGCGCCAGCGCCGGGCTGCGTGGGTCGCCCGCCGCCAATCCGCGCTCCTCTTCCTCGGTGCTGGCCACGTAGCGTTCGAGCGTGTCCACCGCTTCGTAGGGCCGTTCCAGTCGTTTCTCGTACAGCTCGGCCAGTTCGAAAGCGCGGCTGCGCGCCTCGGCGCCTTCCAGGCGTCCACCTGGGACCGTGATACGGCGTTCCAGCACCTGGGCCAGTTCAGCCCAGCGCTCTCGGCTTCGGTGCATCTGCTCAAGCCGATCGAGCGCAACTGGGTTGTCGGTCTCCAGCACGATGACGCTGCGGTAGCGCTCTTCGGCCAGGGCGACCTGTCCCAGCTCTTCGCGGATCTGCCCAACCCGCAGGTGCAGCGCGATCGCCTCTGGGCGGGCCGCCCGCTCGGCCGCGCGCAGGTAGATCTCGCAGACGTGATCCCAGCCGTCCCCCTCGCGCGCCAGGCGCTCCATCTCGGCACGCACGGACTCATCGGTGGTTTGCAGGATGAAAGCCCGCTCCAGCGTCGCCAACGCCAGGTCATTGTTGTGGGCACCCCGCTCCCAAATCTCGGCCTGCTTTTTCAAGTAGTGATGTCGGGTAATCAGATCGGCGGGCAACAACTCATAGGCCTGCACCCATTCCTGCCAAGGCGTCTCGAACCTGGCCGCGGCCGGTACGCCTCCCGCCGTGGGCTCCGGCAAATCTGCCTGGTCAACAATATCCAGCTCGCCAATATCGATCTCACCCGTCACCTCGTCGAATTCCAGCAGCGGGGCGGCCGCCCCGACCACCACCACGGGTGCGGGCGTCAGCAAATCCACCTCAGCGACCTCGCTCTCGGACGTCGTCTCCTGGGGCTCTGCCAGCGCTGCGGCGGGTGCCGACTGCGGTTCCGCTTCCTCATAGCGGCCGATGAGAAAACCCAGCCGCCACAGGTTGGCGGCAATCTCTTCGTCCTCGGGCGCCAGCCGGAACGCATTCAGGTAGGCGCGGAAGGCGCGCACCCGATCCTTGACCTTGTCTTCGACCAAGGCCGCCGCCCGCCGTACCACGCTCACCTTCTCCGCTGCCGTGGCGGCCTGGGTGAAGGCTTGCCCCTCGACCGCCAGCGCATCCTCCCAGCGCCCGGTGGCCTCAGCCAGACGCAAGATTTCTGGCCGAGCGGACTCATTGCCCGGAGAAACGGCGAACGCGCGCAATAATTCATCAAGCGCACCTGATGGATCGCCCATCTCGGTCTCGCGCACGCCTGCGCGCAGGCAAAGCAGGGCAAAGCGCTCCTCCGGGGCAGAACGGCCGCGTGCCACTTGCGCGTAGACGTCGAGCAGCCCTTGCCAATCCTTGGTTGTCCGAGCCAGCCGTTCCAGTTCGGGAAGCAGAATTTCCGCCGCCGGATCGTGGGCCAGCGCTTCGCGCAGCACGGTGAAGGCGCGCGCTGGTTGCTGCAGCCGACTCTCGCACAACCCGGCCACCTTCATGGCCACCTGCACCTGCGCCAGCGGATCAGCCGAGCGGGCACCTTCGCCCGCGTAGACCTTAATGAGATCCTCCCACAGCCCGTGGGCCTCGGCAGTCGCCTCCAAGCGAGCAAGCGCCTCCTCGTCGGGCCCCTCCACGTAGGCACGCCGGAAGAGCTCAAAGGCCCGGCGCGCCTCCCCGAGCATGGTCTCAGCCGCCCCAGCCATGTCGAAGAGCAGCCGGCGACGTTGGGTGGCGTCCTCAGTCTGCCGCAGGACCTTCTCCGCGGTGGCGATGAACGCCTCTCCATCCTTGGTCTCGGCGTAGAGCGGCGCCAAGGCGGCCAGGGCATCCGACTGCTCGGGCTCGATCTCGACCACGCGTTCGAATGCGCCGATGGCCTTCTTGGCATCCTTCAGGCGGTCGCGGTACAGACATCCAATTTCCAGCGCCCGCGCGACTCGTTCTTTGGGATCGGTGGCGAAGGTGAGCTGCCGTTCTGCCACGCTCACCACGCGCGGCCAATCGTTGCCAGCCTCGGCCACCCGGCGCAGGGCCTGGTGTGCTTCCACGCTGGCGGGATCGAGATCGCTGATGACGTGTTCCAGCTCGCGGATCGCCTCGGCCGAATCATCCAGCTTCTCGACCAGCAGGTTGGCGCGCTGGAGCGCCAGGGGAGCCGCCTCGGCCGGATTGGTCAAAAGGGCAATACGCCGCGCCAGCAGGTCAGCCAATGCGCTCCAGTCAGACTGCGCCGACGCGATGGCTGACAGCGCCTCGAGTCCCTCGCGATCAGTGGGCAGGATCTTGAGCAGGTCCTGCCACGCTTGTTGGGCGCGCGGGGCCTGCTTGAGTCCATCACTGGCAAGGCGAGCCAGCCGCCGCAGCAACTCCGCCTGGGCCGACGGATCGGTGGCCAGAGCGGCGATCTGCAGGTCCAGCGTGCGCGCCAGTTCGTCGAGCCGCCCAGCTTTTTCGTAGCCGGCCAGCAGCGCCTGCAGGGCCTGCTGGTCCCCGGGAACGTGCTTCAGCACATTCTCCCAGTAAGGGACGGCCCGGTCGAAGTCGTCGACCTGGTTCTGCAATACGTCGGCAATGCGCCGGACTAGGCCCAGCTTCTCCTCCCCAGCCGCGGCGTAACGGAGGTGGTACTCAAGTATCTTGATCAGCTTGGGCTTGTCATCCGTCCGCTCGAAGATGCTCTCCAGGCGCTGAAGTGCATCCCGATCGCCGGGCAGGAGCTTGAGGATCTGCGCCGCGGCCCACGAGGCGGACGACAGATCGGACAGCCGCTCCGCGTATAGGCCGAGCAGCCGCCGCAGCAGGTTGATTCTTTCCGCGTCGACGCTGGCCAGTTCGACCTGGCTGCGCAAGAGAGCGGCAAGCTCCGACCACTGCTCGGACCTCTCGTACGCCTCCACCACCGCGCGCAGCGCGACTACGTCCTTGGGATCGAGCGCGAGGATTTCACGGTAGGCTGTCGCCGCGCGATCGGGCGCGTCGAGCTTGTCAAGGCACAGCCGGGCCAAGCGACGCAGAATCTCCGCCCGGGCGCTGGGATCGCTGGCGGCCGCGTCCTCAATGAGCACCTTCGCCATCTCCTCCCAGCGGCCGGCTTTCTGCAGGATGCGCTTGCAAGCCTCGCGCGCCCGCTGGTAGGTCGGGTCCAGCTCGACCATCTGCCGCCACACCGCCAGCGCGCGATCGACATCGCCCAGCTTGGTCTCGGCGATGACCGCCACCTCTTCCCAGCGAGGCAGAAGCTCGGAAACCGCAGCGCCGGTCGAGCGCGCGTGGCTGAGTGCGAATTCCAGCACGTCGGCCAGCTCCCGCCAGGCCCCGCGCTGGCGAAAATGCTCGGCATAGGCGTGTAGCGCCTCGGGATCGCTCGGCCTGGCTTGCAGGATGGCGTGCAAGTACACCGCGGCCTGCTCGCGGTCACCCAGTCGGTCACGGTAGAGAGACGCCAGCTCACGTTGCAGGTTGAGGCGAAACTCCGGGTCCGACGCTTTCTCGAGCTGCCGCTCGCGCAGCTCGGCCAGCTTGCCGTAGTCCTGGCGACCCAGGTACAGCGTGGCGAGCTCTTGCGACGCGGTTCCACCCGGTGGCTCGAGGGCGACGATTTCCTGATAAATGCGCGTCGCCTCGGCCATGTCGTTGAGCGAGGTACGGGCTAGCTGCGCCCGCTTGAACAACACCTCGATCTTCTCCTGGTCGGTGCGCGCGGTCGCCGCACGCTCGCGCAAGAAACGGTCAAGATCAGCCAAACGGTCGGCGCTGGTCAGCACGCGCTCCATGAGCGCCGACGCGTCGGTATGGCTAGGTACTGCGCCGAGGGCCTTGCGCAGAGCCGCTACCGCGTTGTCGATGTCACCCGCCTCGTGCCGGCGCCGCGCGATCTGGGTGTAGAGGCCCGCAGCCCGCTCTGGGCCATCCGCGCCCGTCCACTGGGGGTTGGCGAAGACTGCGGCCAGCGCGTCCAATGCCTTGTCGTCGCGCGGGTAGAGCCGCACCACATCGCTCAGCCTCTGGGCCGCCTGCTGTAGGTCGCCAACCTTCTCGGCCAGCATGCGTCCCAGACGGAACGTCAGATTCGCGCGCCGTTTTGGATCGGTGGTGGCAGCCAGCTCCAGTTCGTACAGACGGCACGCGGTTTGGTACTCCCCGATGGTGGCAAAGATCTTTCGTGCCTGCTCGACGGTCTTGAGGTTTTCGGCGGTAATGCTGGCACGCAAGGCGGGCGTGGCGACCGCCCGCGCGATTCGTTGAATCTCCGGACCAGCGGCTTGCTCGGCCTCAGCTTTCAACTCCTCGATGCGCGCCGCGTCCTTGGCACGCATCACCGCAACCGCCTCCATCTCCAGCGTGGTCAGGTACTCGTCAGTGCGGCCCTGTTCGCGATAGACGTCTTTCAGACGCTTGGCTGCCTTGCGATGGCTGGCGTCGCGGCTGACAGCATGCGCTAGGTCCGCCTCGGCTCCCGAGGTGTCGCTCAGATGGTCCAAGCGGACCTCAGCCGCCAGGTAGAAGAGCTCAGCCGCTTTGGCTTGGTCGTCGATGGCCTGGGCACGCGTCTCATACAACGTGACCAGTCTGTCGAAACGACCCGACTCGCGATATGCCTTGCGCAGAGCCACGAAGGCGTCGCCGTTGGCGGGCTCTTTTTGCAAGACCTGTTCGTACTCGCGCTCGCTGGGCATTTCGGGCCCTCCGCAGAATCAGGCGATGGCGCCGGTCAGGCTACAACCGGAGAAGGTGACGCTAGGAAGGGAGCCGACGCTAGCATCACCCGTGCGGGAAACCAAGGGCGGGAAACTGCGAGCCTGCCGAAAGGCAGGACCGCAGGTCGCAGGTCGCGGGTCGCGGGTCGCGGGTCGCGGGTCGCGTGGGCGTAGGGGAGAGCGTGTTCGTGGGTGGGACGCGAGAGGTGGAAACCGGGTGCGCGATGAGTCACACTAGTCGCCCACGCAGGCCGGTCACTCGCGAGCTGGCCGGCCTACGCTGGCCCGGAATCTCCCGACAGGCTTCCACCTACATGGGAACCCTCAAAGGGTTCGCTCCGCCCTTCGGCCCCCCACCTACCACCCCTACCCCGCTCGCTGCGCTCGGCCTCGCCAAACCCTCCCGCGGTGGTGCGCCGCCGGCGAGGGCGCGNNCCGGCGGGCTCCCCACGCGATCAGTGAGGGCTGCCGCGCGACTTTAGCGCAGCCAGTCGACGCTGTACATCACGGAAGGTCGGATCTCGCTTGGAGACTCGTTCAAGGTAGTAGAGGGCCTCGTCGCGATCGCCCGTGTCGTAGAAGACATTGCCGAGCAGGTAGTAGAGCTGCGTGGCCTCAACCTCGGTGGCGCGTGGGCTCTTGAGCGCGTCCTGGAAACAGCGAATGGCCTCCGCGTGGTTGCCCATGGCTTCATGGCTTTCGCCGATCATGGTGAGGGCAAAGACTTCACGCTTCGGGTCGCCCAGCAGCGCCCTGAAGTGCTGGATCGCGAGGTCATGGCGCTCCATGGTCTTGTTCATCAGCCCCAGGTCGGCCTGGGTGTCGAGGTCTTGCGAACCGGATGTTCCCTTGGCTACCTGCGGCATGGGGGTCGGCTCCACTGCCACCGGCGCGGTCGGCTCGGGCGTTGGTTCTTCCTTGGGCAGCGTGCCCCTCTTGAGGATCGTCAACTTCTCACGCCGGTCCGCCACCAGGGCGTGCCCAGGATGGCGGTTCTCCAGGTCGTCGAGCAACGCCTGCGCCTCGTCGCTCAGTTCCTGCTCGATGAAGAAGTCTACTTGCTCCAAGTCGCCCAACACTGCATCGGAAGCCGCCCACGCCTTGTCCGCGTTGCTCGGCGGCGGCGCTTGACTGGTGGGCGTGATCTCCTCGGCTGGCCGTGGTCGGGAGGCTGGCGTGGCGGGCGTGGTCCCCTCCTCAAAACCCCCGGCCCGTCCCTCCCCATCGACCTCAGCACTGCCGAACGCCTCGGCCAATGCCGCCACTGCGCCGGTCCTGTCCGCCGCCTCGTCCTCCGCGGCCCCGCCGTCGCCCAGGAGTTCAATTTCGCCGCTGCCGATTGCTTGGGGCTCGGACGTGTCCCGCTGGCGGGAAGGGACATCGGCGCTGGCCACCGGCGCAGACTGGGCAGCCCCTGCCGGCGCGCGATCCACCGCGGTCAACACCTCCTGTGCCCGCCGGGCGCTCGGGTTCAGTTCCAGCGCTCGACGCGCATAGGTGGCTGCCTCGGCACGGCTCGACGGGAAGAGCTGCTGGGCAAGGACCTCCAGTTCCGCGGCCGCCTCGGCCTTGCGGCCGAGCTGGGCCAGCACCGCGGCCAGGCGCTCGTGTGCCCCGATATGCGTAGGCACCCGCTCGAACACCCGCCGCAGATGCTCGGCGGCACGCTCCACTAGCCCGTACCTTACGAACACATCGGCCTCGGCCAGGATGCGCTTGATCTCGGCCTCGTCTTCCGGCTTCTCCACCAGACCCGAGGCGATGGCCATTCGGTCCGCCACACTGGGGACCTCATCGGGAGACGGCGTCCTGTACTTGTCTTGCAGTGCGACCGGAACCTCCATCTCGCTGAAGGTGATAGCTGTGGTTCGCGCAGACGTGACCGGAGCCGGGGTAACATCTGCGGACGGAGTGGACATCGCCCGGCGCAAAGGAATGACTGCGGCTGGCGCGTGGGCGCTGTCGGGTGCCGCACGCCCCAGCATCGCGCAGATGTCGGGATCATTCGGGTCCAGGGCAAGCGCCCGCTGGATGGTCTGGTTGCGCTCCGCCGTGCGCCCCGCATTCGCGTAGATGCGGCAGAGTTCCTTTAGCACCGGCAGGCTCTTGTGTGGCTGACCCAGTTGCTCGAAAGAACGGGCCAGAAGGTCGAGGATTGCCGGATCGTTCTGGTTGGCGTCGAAACAGGGCTTGAGCCTGGCCAGGGCGGCCCGCGCGTTGTTGCGATCCAGGTAGCTCGCGGCGATCTCCTTGGCGAGAACGAGATCATCAGGTTGGTAGTACAGGATTCGCTCTGCCACACGGGTGAACTCATCGCTTCGCCCTTGGTCCTTTAGCAGATTGGCCGCCTCGCGGAACTGGGCCACCGCCGCGCCAGTGTCTCCCACCTGCACAGCCAGTTCGGCGTAGCGGATCCGCGCGGCCGGCTGGTCCGGATTGAGATCGAGGATCTGCCTCATCGCAGTCAGCGCCTCGGAAATCCGCCCAGCCTTCTGGTGGAGCGAGACAGCCTGCTCCAGTTGCTGGATGGCGTCTGAGAACAGCCCAAGTTGGCGGTAGACGTCCGCCAGCTTGCTGCGGGCTTCCACCGCCTCGGGAGAGAGCTTGATGATGTTCTTGTAGACGGCTACCGCGCGCTGGAAAAAACCCTGCTCGACGTAGAGGTCCACCGTCTTCTGATAGACCTCGGTGGCCTTGTCGTTCTGTCCCAGGCGAACATGCACCTCCGCCATGCGCAGCCAAGTGCGGGTGTCCTTCGCATCTTCCTTGACGGCGTTCTGGAACTCCGCCAAAGCCTTTTCAAGGCTTCCCCGCTCTAGATACTTCTGCGCGGCTGCGAGGTGCTTTTCTTTCTTGGTTACCACCTGAGACGGTCCAGCCTTCAAGTGTTACCGCATACGGTAAACCTGTAAAGGCGTGGACTGAAATTTGCGTGCGATGTGGTAAGTCGGCGTACCACATGAGCGATGAGTCAAAGGGGGTCTTGGAAAGGCGCCCTACAGGCGTTCTAGGAAGTGCGTATCGAAGTGACCGGCGATGAAGTCCGGGTGGTCGATGACACGCTTGTGAAGCTCGACGTTGGTCTTGATGCCCTCCACCACCACCTCGCCCAAAGCCCGGCGCAGCCTGGCCAGGGCAACATGACGGTTCTCCCCGTGCACGATCAATTTGGCGAGCAGCGAATCGTAGTACGGGGGAACTCTATAGTGGGCGTAGATATGCGTGTCCACGCGCACTCCTGGCCCGCCGGGGAGGTTGAGCGCCGTGATGAGCCCGGGCGAGGGAGCGAAGTTGACAGGATCCTCTGCGTTGATGCGAACCTCGATTGCGTGACCGCGCGGTCGCATGTCCGGGTGGAGGCGCAGCGGATCCCCTGCGGCTAGCCTCATCTGCTCCCGCACCAGGTCCACGCCGAAGACCGCCTCAGTGACGGTGTGCTCGACCTGGATGCGGGTGTTCATTTCGATGAAGTAGAAATGCCTTTCCTCGTCGAGCAGGAACTCTAGGGTGCCAACCGTGCGGTAGCCGATGGCCGCGGTGGCCTTGCGCGCGGTGCGCAGAAGCTCGACGCGTCGGGCATCGTCGATAGCCACCGAGGGTGCTTCCTCGATCAGCTTCTGGTGTCGGCGCTGGATAGAGCACTCGCGCTCGCCCATGGCGATCGCGGTGGAGCCGTCGCCCAGGACCTGCACCTCAATATGGCGAGGCCGCCCGATGTAGCGCTCCAGGTAGACTGCGGGGTTGTTGAACCCGGCCTGGGCCTCGGCCCGGGCCGAAGCCAACTGGGTGAAGAGCCGCGACTTGTCTTCGACGATCTTCATGCCCCGACCGCCACCGCCGCCCGTCGCCTTGATGATGACGGGCAAGCCGATGCGCTCTACCGCCTCTTCCGCCTGTCGGTCGGTTTCGATGATGGACGTGCCCGGAACCACCGGAACGCCCGCCGCCTCCATCGCCTTGCGCGCGGAAACCTTGTCGCCCATCAGGCGCATCAGCTCGGGCTGGGGTCCAATCCAATGAAAGCCGCACTTCTGTACGACTTCGGCGAACTCGGCATTCTCAGCCAGAAACCCGTAGCCTGGGTGGATGGCGTCGGCGCCGGTCACCTCGGCCGCACTGATCAAGGCGGGAACGTTGTTGTAGCTCTGTCGCGCAGGGGGCGGGCCGATGCACACCTTCTCGTCCGCGAAGCGGACGTGCAGCGCATCCGCGTCAGCGGTGGAATGGACCGCGACCGATCGGATTCCCATGTCGCGACAGGCCCGAATCACGCGCAGGGCGATTTCGCCACGGTTAGCTATCAGTACTTTCTTGAACACGGTGATGGTGCTTTCGGATTCACCACAGAGAGCACAGAGGACACAGAGCCTGAGTCGAAATCTGCGGCCTCCGTGGTGAGATCTTCCTAGGCCTTTTCGATGCGGAACAGGGACTGCCCATACTCGACGTGTTCCGCGTTCTTCACCAGAATCTCCAGGATCTTGCCGTCGAATTCGGATTCGATCTCGTTCATCAGCTTCATGGCTTCGACGATGCACATGACCTGGCCCTTGCGCACGGTCTGGCCGGCCTCGACGAACGGCGGCGCCTCGGGCGCCGGCGCACGGTAGAAAGTCCCCACGAACGGCGAGGTGAGGAGCACGCCGCTCTCGACGGGCTTTTCCGCCTTTTCGACCGCCGGACCAGGCGCGGGCGGGGGCAAAGGGGACGCGGCAGGGGTTGCGGCCGTGCCCACACCGCCGCCCGCCTGACGGCGGACAATGCGTATTCCACCGCAGGGGTCCACACTCAGTTCAGCCAGATCAAACTCGGTTGCGATCTCGGCCAGCTCTCGCACGGCGGCGAGTTCCTCGGGCCCGAGGGCGCGTAGCGGCTCCTCGCAACCGCAAGATGAGGATTTCCTCTCGTCCTTCCGGACTGGGGCCTTGGCTTTGCTCATCGGGTGGGGGCTCCTTTCTTCGGCGAGGCGACCGCAGAGCGTGGCTTTGCGGGAGACGGTTCACCATCGTGCGAAAGCGCCGGCCGCCCAAGCGGGCCGGGGTGAAGCAGATGGGCGAGGGCCTCGAGCGCAAGCCGGTAGCCCACAGGCCCCAGCCCGACGATCTGGCCAAAGCAAACCGGGGCCAGCAGGGAGCGCTGGCGGAACTCCTCGCGGGCGGCAAGGTTGGACAGGTGCACCTCCACGGTGGGCAGAGCGACAGCCGCGATGGCATCCCGCAGAGACACACTGGTATGGGTCAACCCGCCGGCGTTGATGATGAGACCTTTGGCCTGCCCACGCGCCTGCTGCACTCGATCGATGAGGGCGCCTTCTTGGTTCGACTGGAAAGTCTGCACCAACAGCCCCAGCTCACGACCTCGCAGCAACAGATCTTCGTCGATTTCTTGCAGGGTAGTGTGGCCGTAAATATCGGGCTCTCGTGAACCGAGTAGGTTCAGGTTAGGGCCGTGCAGAACCACGACGACCGGCAAGGATGTCCGCTCGGCGTTCACAACTCGGCCCGGATTTGGGGAGCCGCCAGGCGCATCACATAGCGCGCTTTGCCGAAGCTCGCGTCGGGGCGCACGGCAAAGGCGACGAAGTACTCCTTGCTCAGCACGTATATGAGAACGACCAACCTGTCGGTCCGCATTGTGATCTCGGCCGCCTCGCCCAAATCGAGCCGCTCGACCGCCTTGCGCATCTGGGTAACGGCGTGGGCCAGCTCCATGCCCACGGTTTGAATGTCGATCCCCTCCTGCCCTTCCCTGCTGTAGTAGTCGACCGCGATGCCGTCAAAACCCATTAGGATCCCCGCCACCCCCCCCTCGAGGCGGTCCACCATTCTCTGAAGGGTGTCGCGGAACATGGCTTGCGTTTGGCTTCTAGCCACCGCGAGCCGGGCGTGTCAATAGCGGCCAGCGGCCAGCGGGATGGTTCAATCACGGTGTCGCGCCGGCCGGGACTGCGGGACATTCTATAGCCAAGGCATTGCCCTGCGCGTCCCAGCTAGCAGCACAACAAAGCAGGAGCTGGTCCTGTGCCGGATTGCACGGATCACCCATGTACGGGTTGGTCGTGAGATCCGTGCACTTGGGCACTGCCGGGAAGCTGAACTGCGCTGCCGTCGCGTCGGGATACCCAGTTTGTAGGCAGCCGTAGCAAGCCCGCACCGGGAAATTGAAGGGCGGGCTTTCGATATCCGAGCTGCCCAGGTGGCCCTTGGCCCGAACCGTGGTGGCGACCTTGACTTCGGGAAAGTCCTGGCCAGCATTGTACTCGGCCTGAAGGTACCGGAAGAGCGGGGCCGTGTTGCAGGGCCTGATGATCTCCACGATCTCCGAGATGGTGCCGCCGGGCCCAAGTTGCGACGTTACCATCGGAACGTCGAACTCGCCTGAGCACCCGGGATCCCACGCGAAGCCGGTGCCCGCAGCCAAAATCACGTCCAACTTGACGTGAAACGATTCCATGATGATATTGTTCTTCTCTTCAATCGGCATGCTCGAGCCGCCCGCTAGCCCGCTGAAGGGCCCCAACAGATTATCCACCAGGGGGTAAAGCAAGTAGTTAGCTGGGCTTCCGTGCGCGACGTCCATGACCCCTTGGTCTCTCTCCACATCCGTGGCTGTTGGCGGAACGGAGCACGTCGCGGCACCGGTGCCCGCCCCGAGCCACTGATCCTGTTGGATCAGCAGTCCGGTCGGGCCGTCGTCAACCGTGCATGCGGCGAGGGACAGGAACACGCCCACAGGGATGACCAAGGCGACCACTTTGCCAATGGTTCTGCTTGCTGTCATGGCTCTCTCCATGTCGTTCTAGTGAAGTCTTGCTCCCTCGCCGCTGCTACTGCCCAAGCGCGCGAGCCCGGTTCACGATGCGTGGCGTGAGGAAAATTAGCATTTCGGTACGGTTGTCGTTCTCTTTACGGCTGCGGAAAAACCAACCCAGTATGGGGATGTCCGAGAAGAACGGAACTTTGGTATAGCTGAGACCTGAGTTGCGCGTGTAGATCCCGCCGATGACCGCAGTGTCACCGTCGCGCACCAGCATAGTCGTCTTGGCTTCCTTCTTCTGGATGCTGGGGTTTCCGTTGGATCCGGTATTGACAAAATCGGGCTGGTTGTTGGTTACCATGACCGTGAGCAGGACGGTGCCCTCGTTGGTGACATGCGGTTTGACCCCCAGGTGCAGCTTGGCATCCACAAACTGGGTCTGGGCGCCCATTGCGCTAACGACCGACACTGGAATCGATACACCCTGCTCGATCGTGGCATCGATGTTGTCCATTGTAGTAATGCGCGGCGAGGACACGATGCGGACCGTGCCAGTGGACTCCATGGCCGAGAGGCGCAGATTCAAGTTGAAAGCCCCTGCCACTGACCCCAGGGTGAGGCCGATAGCACTTCCAGTGCTAAGGCCGGCTGGGGCAGGCATGTTGACCAGGAAATTTGGATTTGCGCCTCCGGCAACGCCGGTTCGGACTGCTGGAACTAGACCGGACATTGGTGAACTGCTGTCGTCTGCCCCGCCACCGATACCGAGGTTGTAGGGGAAAACCAGCCCCGTGGGATTGCCGTGCGCCGCATCCATGAAGGTGTTTCCACCCCACTGGATGCCGATCTGGCGGGCATAATCCGAATTCATCTCTACGATGCGGGCCTCGATAACCACTTGCGAAGTCTGGGTATCCAGGTTGCGAACCAAGTCCTCGATGAGTTGCAGGTTGCGCGCCACATCGGACACGATCAGGTTGTTGGTGCGATCGTCGACCGATATCTTGCCTCGTGGCGACAGCAGGTCACGAGCCTTGTCCTGCAAAGAGGAGGCGTGCGCGTAGGAGACGCCGATGAGTCGGGTTTCCGTGGGCAGGACTTCCGTTATCTGCTTCTGGCGAGCGATCTCTTGTTCCAGTTCCTTCTCCAGCACCGACAGAGGCGCCACGCGAACCAGGTTACCCTCGCGAACCGATCCCA
The DNA here is from genome assembly GCA_003157775.1 of Myxococcales bacterium. Classification (GTDB taxonomy): domain Bacteria; phylum Myxococcota_A; class Polyangia; order Fen-1088; family Fen-1088; genus Fen-1137. Next base: position 19,567 of record PMKP01000182.1, read on the forward strand.
GACCCTTGGCCCGCAGCACGACGTCCAGGGCCTGGTCCCAGGGCACGTCGCGCATCTTGATGGTGACCTCGCCCTTCACCTCGTCCGAAGTCACGATGTTCATCTGGCCCACGTCGGCCAGAAGACGCAAGATGTTGTGGATGTCCGCCCCCTTGAAATCTAGATCTATACGGCGACCGGTGTAGCGCCTCTTTGCCGTCAAGCTCGCGCGCCGGGCCGCCGGTGATTCGTCCTCGCCGGCCTTGCGCGCAGGGGCTTGCGCCTGAGCCAACAACGAGCGCGTGGGTCGCGTGGGGAGCCCGCCGGCTCTTCGGGACGGACGACCCACCCTGCCCNNCCCGCCACGCGACGAGCGGGCACGAACAAGACCGACGGCGGCAATGGACCGCCCAGGGCGGGTAGCTTCTGGCCATCTGATGGCGTCGGCTTATTGAACTCCCAGTAGATCCGACTCCCATCCCGGCGAACGCGGTTGGGCACATCCTCCGCCAGTTCCACATCGACTCGAACCGTGCCACGGGCATGCGGATCCCGGTACGAACTGATGAGCCGGACTGGGCCCAAATACTCCGTGGCATCCAAACTGCGCGCCAGGTCGTCGGGGAGATCGGCATGATCGAGACGCAGGCTGACCCGTCGATCAGCCGGACGCTCGACGGCAAATGCCGCCGGCTCTTCCAGGTCGATGATGACTGACGAGCGGGTCGGCTCGTCGACGAAATCGATGCGGCGAACGCGGATGGGCGCGCGCAAAGTGACTGAGCGAGGCCGCGTGACCGGTTTGACCGAATCGGGCGCAGGCCGCACACTCAGCGCGGTCGCTTTTTCTTCCTTGGGAAGCGCCGGTGTGGGGAATGCAACCGGGGCTGGCGCTGCCGCCGGCGTGGACGCCTGCGCGAGTCGCTTGACCTCTACCGCCAGCGCGTCGCGAGCTGTCTCCAATTGGGCTCGCTCCTGCTCCAGCTTAGCCCGCTCACTCTCGACTCGAGCCCGGTCAGCGCGCGCCTGGGCCAAGCGGGCGTCCTCGACCGCGCGGGCAGACTCGGCCTGCTTCAACTTCTCTTCCTCGTCCCGGCGACCGCGCATCTCTTCCTGGCGGCGGCCTTCTTCTGCACGACGCGCGGCCACCGCTAGGGTAAGCTCCTTGCGCGATCGTTCGGCTGCGTCCGCCGCGCTCCGGCGTTCCTCCTCGGCCTTGGCCACCGCCGCTGCGGCACGAGCCCGGTCGGGTGACGAAGCTCCGCCTTGTTCCAGCCGCTCTCGTTTGGCCTGGGCAGCGCGCGCAGCTTGCTCACTCTCGGCCAGTTCTTTGGCTGCCACACGCAGCTTCGCCTCGCGTTCTGCGACCACGCGTTCGGCCTCCACCAGCCGTCTCCGCTGTTCTTCCTGGCTCTTGGCCTTTGTTTCCAGCGCCGCGGTCCGCACCTCGACCTCACGAGCAGCCGCCTGCACAGCTCGGTCGCGCTCGGCCTCGCGCTGCCGGGCCGTGCGCGTCTCCTGCTCGGCCGCCTCGGCGCGCTGGCGGGCCTGCTCGGCCTCGCGCTCGACCTTGCGGACGTGTTCGTCCGAACGAGCCACCGCCGCCTTTTGCCGCTCACTCTCAGCGCTGGCTGTGTTGGCCACCGCCTGCGCCTTCTCGGCGTCGCGCTGGGCCTGCTGCAACTCTTGCTTGAGCTTGGCGTTCTCGGCATTGGCTTTTGAAGCCATCTGGGCCTGCGCCTCAGCTCTACGCTGTGCTTGGGCCTTGGCCCGCTCCTCCGCCTTGGCTTGTGCCTCGGCCCTTTCGGCCTTGGCTTGTGCCTCGGTCTTGGCCTGCGCCTCGGCCTTGGCTTGTGCCTCAGCCCTCTCGGCCTGCGCCTCGGCTCTTTCGGCTTTCATGAGCGCCTCGGTCTTAGCCTGCGACTCGGCATTGACCTGTGCCTCAGCCCTTTCGGCCTGCGCCTCGGCT
>PMKP01000119.1 GCA_003157775.1 Myxococcales bacterium
CGTATGCGCGCCAGCACGTGTATCGCACCCCGGGCGTCGGTGTCCGGAAGCAACACCGCGAACTCGTCGCCCCCCAGGCGCGCCACCACGTCGTATTCGCGCACAGCCTCACGCAGCAGGCAGGCCACTCCCTTGAGACAGCGATCCCCGGCATCACGCCCATGGATCTCATTGATGGCGGTCATGCCCAGCACATCCACCACCACAATCGAGAGACAGCAGGCCGGGCGGTAGCGCGCACGACACAGCTCTTCAAGAAGGCGGCTCTCGAAGACATGCCGATTCCACAATTCCGTAAGCGGATCGCGGTAGGCGAGATTGCGCATCTGGCTGCTCGCAGCCAAAGCGCACCGCAGGCCGACGTTCTCGCGCACAAGCTGATCGAGGACCGGCCTGCACGATTCGACCTCAGGGGTAATATCGATGGGTGGGCTGAATTCTTCGATGGAAACGATGGCGGTTGCTGACTTCACGGGAGCCTCCTTGTGGACGACCGCTCTCGCAAGCTGCGTGCCGACCACATTCGGACACTGGGCTCGACGGTTTTCCCGAGTGATCGCCTGGTCTTGTAGCCAGAGTCCCATGTCCAGCGGGACCCGCTCTCTTGCCTGTCACGATCCTGACCAGGCGTTCCCTGCTGTCACATTTCTGGCCGCTAGTGTCCGAGGGACAAACTGGGCAGGGTGCGCTCAGTCTCCTCCACCACCGCGCGCACCTGGTTGGGCGTGAGCTTGAGGTCAGTGAAGAACGGATCCTCGACGTCCAGCGGCTCCTCGCGCGGGCCGATGTGGTCGGAGATGCGATCCGCGGCCGCCACCAAAGCGGTGGTGAGATACCGGTCTTCACCCCTGTGACAATTGTGGTGGAACAAGGCCGAATCCACCACGCTGGGTGGCAACTTCCAGATGCGGCACACCGCTGCCCCCAACTCGGTGTGCAGGCGAGCTATGGTCGCGCGAATGACCGGCCCCTCGTCTTCATCGGCCATCATCTCAGGCGTGACCCCGCCCAGGGTCGCGCAGCGTTCCAGCAGAACGAGCTCGCCGATGTCGTGCATGAGGCCGGCCAGAAAGGCGTAGTCGGCGGGATCAGAGCGCATCAGGCGCGACATGGCGCGAGCCGCAAGCGCGGCCGCCAGGCCTCGCTCGCGTAGTACCTCGACCTCCTTCTCGAAACCCTTGACCCGGTACATGGTCGAGTTGCTCACGACCATCATCACGATGTCGCACACGTTGTCGAGGCCCAGGCGAACCACGGCATCGCGCACACCGACGATAGGAACGCGGGGGGCAAACATGGCGGAGTTGGCCACTGACACCAACTGACCACTGATGAAGGGATCTCTGTTGACCGCCTTCTCGACTCGGGCCGCGTCGGTGAAGGCAAGCTGGCACAGCTCGATCACGTGCGCCGCCACATCGGGCAAGCTGCGCTGGATCGCTTTGCTGTCAGTGACGGCCCGTACGGCAATCTCTTCGATCTTGCGGGTGAGGATGCCGGGCTCGAAGGTCTCGATAGACGGTTCCGCAGGATGGTCCTGGTGAGAAGAAGTCAAGTTCATAGGGGCATTGAAATGGGAACCCTCAAAGGGNNGGGTGGGCTGTCCGTCCCGAAGGGCCCGCGGGCTCCCCACGCGATCCGCCTGATCGTTCCCGTGAGCATGATCTCTATTTCGGCGCAATGACATCGAGGCTTAAGCCAGACGCGCGCCTTGTCTGCCCACCTGCCTCGCACGGGGCGACCGCAGGTCCGCCCCTACGGTTCGCGCTGCCCGGAATTCCAGTTGCCCTCTCCGCCACCATCCTGACGCCCAACCCTGGCTGTGTCAGTGGCCTGACACGCACAAGTCCGCGAGATCGTTACCGCAAGAGAGGCACGCGGATTGCTGAACCGTCCGCTGGAGAATGGCCATGGCACAGAACGAAGAGGCAGCCCCAGCCGCAGCGGAAGCGGAAGCAAAGAAAACCCGAGCGGGCGGAAACAAGTTGGTTCCCATCATGTTGGTGGTCAATGTGGCGATGATGGGTGCGGTGCTGTTGATGGTGATGAAGAGGCCCGCGGCGTCTGCCCCTGCCAGCAGCGAGCCCGCAGCGTCCAGCGGACACGGCGAGGCCACTTCGCCCGGGAATGTCGCAGGAGGCGCACCCGGGCCTATTCTCAAGCTGGAGAACTTCGTCATCCAGCTTCGCGGGGTCGACCAGGATCGCTATGTGCGCGTGGCCTTCGACATGGAGGTCGGCAGCGACGGCGACAAGGAAGTCGTGCAGACGCACCTGCCGCAGATCCGCGACTCGATCATCACCTACTTTTCCGACCGCACGCTCGACGAGTTGCGCGGCAGCGAGGGCATCGAACGGACCAAGACCGCGCTCATGAAGCGGCTGGACGAAGTGGTGCCAGGCCGGCGCATCCACGCTTTGTACATCACGGACTTCATCATCCAGTAACCAGGTGCTCACCGACTATGGCGTCTCCGCTCGATCCCACAGAAATAGAAGCCTTGATGCAGGCGATCCAGGAGGGCCAGGTCCCTCCCGATGCCGCCGCGGCCGATGCCAAAGGGCCAGTGGTGCCCTACGACCTCACCAGCCAGGACCGCATCATCCGCGGCCAGATGCCCACCCTGGATTCCATCAATGACCGCATTGCCTCGCTTTTTGGCCGCACCCTCTCTGGACGTACCCGGATGGAATTGCGGGTGACGGCTGCGCCCGCCAGCCTGATGAAGTTCGCCGACATCAACCACTTGCTCAACGGGCAGAACGCGGTTGGCGTGATGAGCCTGGGCGCCGGACACGGATTGGCGCTGGTCATTGTCGAGGCACCGCTGGCCCACTCGCTCTTGGCCGCATCGCTCGGCGATCGCAAAGCCAAGTCCGAGCCCGGCGAGAGCAGGTCCGACCTCACCCACGTAGGCAAGGTGGTGCTCCGGCATGTGCTGAACATGTTGTCGGAAGCCATGGCCACTTCGTGGGAGGGCGTGCTGTCATTCAAGCCGCAGGTCTTGCGCTTCGAGTCCGATCCGCGTATGGCCGCGATTGCCACACCCAGCGACGTGGCCATTCTGTGTGCGTTTGAGGTCACCGGTCCGATCGACGGCCGCGTGATGTTGGCCATTCCCTATGCTGCGGTAGAGGCGGCCAAGAAGCTG
>PMKP01000240.1 GCA_003157775.1 Myxococcales bacterium
CACTCATGTTGGCACAGAGGGCCGGAGCTATCTGGGGTGGGCTCTCCCCCATGGGTCGCCCTGGCCAGTGCACTGGAGACCATGGTGTCGGTCGTTCGTCGCCTTGCCGTGAAGCAACGATGCATGCCCTCGGACTACTTTGCTGATAATCTGGTAGCCATGATCTGGGAGTGCCGTTGGCTAGCAATCGCCCTGGCGTTGTCCTTCACCGGCCTTGCCTGCTTGCGGACACCGATGGACGAACAGCAGGTGATGAACACCACCGGCGCGGGGGGAGGAGCCGCCACGGGAGGGACCACTGACACCATCGGAAACACGGGTGGAGGAGGCACGACCAGCTTCCCTGGCGGCGCGACCAGTGCAGGCGGGACAGTAGCGAGCGGCGGGATTACCAGTGCCGGTGGGATCATGGGCACCACGGCGGGCGTGACTAGCTCCGCAGGGACGACCGGCACCATGGGAGGCGCGACCAGCTCTGGGGGTACGACCGGTACCACCGGAGGTGCGACCAGTTCAGTGGGCGGCAATGGCGCAGCCGGCAACACTGGCACGTTGGTAGTTACCCAACTCGCGCTCGGTGACTCGACTTCCTGCGCCCTCTTCAGTGACGGAACGGTGAGATGTTGGGGAGACAACCTCGGCGGCGAGCTCGGCAATGGCACAACCGCGGACAGCTCGACGCCGGTGGTTGTTGAAGGCTTGTCGGGTGCAGTGGAAATCATGGCGGGCATGTCTCATTTCTGCGCGCGACTGAACGACGGCGAGGTGACTTGCTGGGGAAGCAACTACTTCGGCCAAATTGGCGATGGCACAAATACCAGTCGGTTGACGCCGGTGGTCGTTCAAGGCTTGTCAGGCGTGGTGGAAGTCGGGGCGGGCTATGGAAATTCCTGTGCACTTCTCAATGATGGCACGGTCAAGTGCTGGGGTGACAACTACTTTGGTCAGCTCGGCAATGGCACAACCGCGGGCAGCTCGACGCCGGTGGGTGTGCAGGGATTGGTGAGCGTGGTGCAGATCACTGTAGGTGGAGGTAACTCTTGCGCGCGCTTTGTCGACGGATCGGCGAAGTGCTGGGGAAGCAACTATGACGGCCAAATTGGCGATGGCACAGATACCAATCGGTTGACGCCGGTGGTCGTTCAAGGCTTGTCAGGCGTGGCACAAATCGCCATCGGCGGAAGTCACGCATGCGCGTTGCTCGGTGACAGCAGCGTGAGTTGTTCGGGAGACAATGAGTATGGTCAGCTTGGAGACGGTACGACCACCAGCAGGTTGACACTGATGCCCGTGGAAGCGTTGTCACAGGTTGCGCAAATCGCTGCTGGTGACAATCACTCATGTGCGCTTATTAATGACGGCACGGCGAAATGCTGGGGGTTCAACCTCGGCGGCGAGCTTGGCGATGGCACGAGAACAAACGGGCTGACGCCGGTGGTCGTTCAAGGCTTCTCAGGGGGAGTTGAAGTTGCGGCCGGCTTGTCCCATTCCTGCGGGCGGATGAGTGACGGAACGATCAAATGCTGGGGTTCCAATTCCTCCGGCGAACTCGGCAATGGCACAACCGTGAGCAGCTCGACGCCGGTGCAGGTCGTGGCTCTGCCATAGTCCACGACCTGGGGCCGCCGCCAGCTTCGACCGCCCCCAAGGCGTGGCTATGGACGGGGCGGGCAATGCCTTGCTGATGGGCAGGAGCGGGTGAACAATGGCGGCGGTCGACAGAGGTAGCAGCAGCGGCTGAGCCGATCAAACCACGTGCACCCGTTGCGCGGAAATCGTTTCCACAGCTAGGGTGCGAGCCTTGGCACGCAGATTGCTGCCGTCGAGCCCACGGAGGCCCCCATGTTCAAGACGCCAACCGGTGTTGCAACTCTTGTCGTAGCTGGCTTGGCGTGCCTGGCGTGCACCGACGGGCCCGGTCTGAGGTCTCGTGGGGGCAGCGGCGGACAGGCAAGATCGAACACCGGCAGCATCGGCGGTCAGGCAGCTCCTGGTTCGGGTGGAAGTGGCACTGGCGGACAAGGTGACTGCATTTGTGACTTCGTTGAGACCGGGGGCACGACTGGCGGGCAAGTCGGATCGATAACTGGCGGAAATACGGGCGGAAACACCAGCGGCGTTGGCGGCCAGCCCGCCGACACCAACCCCGTCCATGAATGCCAGTTGAACGCGGACGGGACTGACGGTCAACACCGCATGCACACCCTTCACCGGCCGTCGCTACGATGAAAGTGCAGGCTGCTATGCGACGATGGAGACAACCTTGTGGTGTTGTGCCACGGCCGCAGGTGAGTCCTGTGCCTGGCCGCCTGCGATTGGCTGCGTTCAAGTTGCAGCGGACGGTGGCACCGTCGCATACTGGACTCCGGGGTTGCCCGGCTCGGGACCACTCCCGGCAGGTCAAACCTGCGATCAAAGCGAGTCTGCAAGAGTTTCATCGTCGCCATCCTGTCTCTCGACTGAACCAGACGCAGCCGCGCCTGATGGAGCCGAGGTGGTCAGCCCGGATGGCTCGCCTGATAAATTGGGCAGCGACTCCTGCGTTACACCTGCAGAAGGCGCGGCGTGCTCGGCCGCCGCAACGGTGTGTCTGCCCAATTCGTGCTGTGGGATCTACTGGGTGTGCACCAATGGGCGATGGGCCTATGGGATTCCCTGTCCCTGCGTCCCCATTTGACCGGCACTGCGTCGATGTCCGCACCACCACCCACCAACTACGATCGTTTCCAGGTACACTACCTGGGTAGTTGATAGAGCATCCAGGGCTCCTGCGTTACGTGCAACCGGAGGCACCATGTTGAATCGTGTGTGTTCTGTGTTCGTGAAGTTGACCGTGCCCAGGAGTGATGGGTACGCCCCATAGAAGGACACTCGCGTCTTCAGAAGGCTGGAGGTTGAATAGTGTCCGGGCAAGCCTGGACGTGACGTCTGGCCGTTGCAGGCAGAGGAACGAGAATACGGTCCACGAGACCGCGTCCTCGGACGTGCTGTAGCCGAACTTCCTGATCTTGTTTTGGCGGTTGAGTTTGTTAATGGCCCGGTCAAGTATCAGGAGAATGTCCTTCCGCACTTGAGCGGGTACGTTGCCTGTGGGGTCTTCGTGGATGAGGGTCGGGGCCGTCGGTGTATTCGAAAACCCCACCTTGCAAGCCGGGCATCGTCGCAAACATGCCCCGAAGGATCGAGCAGGCATCCGGCGTCCCACGCGAGGAGAGTCATTCGTCATGCGATGCTTGCAGAGGGGGCAATCGAGCGTCGGAAGTGGCGTCTGGGGCCGGGCCGTCATGACAATGTCTATGCCTTCTTCATCCTCATCGCCAGCTTCACGGCCTCGGCGACACTCTTCTCCGCTGCGGTCTGCTTCACCCTCGCCCTGTCCGCGCCTGTGAGGGATTTCAAGGCACCCAAGTACTGCCCTTGCAGTTTTCTTGCCCGCGCTACCTTGGGCGTGGCCTTCTTCACCTTCTTTGCCGTCGCTGGCTTTGTCCCTGTCGCCTGGGTGACCTTGCCCTTCCGTCGCTCCTCCCGGTACTTTTTGATCTTGGACTTGGCCACGTTCTTGTGNNTGCTGCCACGTTCTTGCAGCCGGGTACTGGACAAATCTGCTTCGGTGGCTTCTTCCTTTCCGCCGTCCTTTTCACCGCCACAGGTGCCACATGCGCCACAGCCTGCTTTGGTGGCCTTCCTGGTCCGCGTTTCTGTGGAACGCCAAAGGCACCAGCAAGGGCAGCCTGGATTCGTTGAGCTACGGCTGCCTCCACGGTGGCGACCAACTGCTGGGTGAAGGTTTCGATCTGAGCCGTGATGTTCGGGTCGGTGTTGGGCATTTGTTCTCCTGGGTGTTCTTTCCCGGCCATCGTATTGGGCAAACGGCAGCTGGGCAACAAGATCGAAAGGGTCAGGGATCATGAGGTCACTGGCCATGCCGCGCATCGTTGGCCGTCTATTGCACGGGCGCTGGCTCTACCCCGTGGGACACTCCTTGAGCCAGGCCACTGCGCCAACGGGTGACGAGATGCCCGCCATCCGGCGGTTGCGGAGCAGAATATGGTCGGGGAATCGGGACTGTCAGATCCTGTTGCCTGCACTCTGCCACGTAGTAGTAGCCGTATATGGCGCTCGCGAGGGCTGTGAGAACCAACGTGCCATCAGCCGCCAGGGTATAGCTCCGAATTGCGCCCGATGACATGTTCAGAGAAACATTGGTGATCGCGGCGCTGAATAATGCCACCGCTGCCGTGTCCAGCCCCGGCATCCAGTAGCTATCCGTGCACAGCGGAAGTGCGGTGTATTGAGGTGCTTCTTCCCGAGGGACAGGACGTGTCACCCAGGTGAAGGAGCAGTCCGCGGTCGTGATCCCGAGGAGGGCAAAGACCAGCAGCCTCACGCCTACCCAGGCCCATCGCTTCGGCCTACGTCCGGCCTGTCCCTCATTCCCGTTCGTAGCCATTTCGGTTGCGGTTGTTTCTACACCACAGATCTAATGATGGGCAGCCGCCCAGTTAGCTGTCTCCCCACGAATTGATGGCGGCCCCATGAACCTGGGTCACGCATACCGGGGGGGCTGGCCACGCGAGTGCGACTCACATCACTTCTTCTTCGAGGGCAGCCTGATCATCTCGCTGGCGACCATGAAGACGCCCTTCCCGCCATGGTGAATCGTCCGCGGACGTCGCCTTGAGCGTGCAATCCATGCCTTGACCACTTCGAGGACGAAGAAGTTGTAAGCGGCGACCAGCCTCGTGTCGACAACCCTGCACTCGAGGTTGGCGTAGCACTCCTTGATGAGTGGTGCCTTGACTTGCGATGCAGCCACCGGCGTCAGGCCGAACGTCTTGAACTTGTCCACCCGCTTCCCAGAAGTGTTCCCGCAACCGACGACCTCCTTGGCCAGTTCCACGGTCGGGATGTTGATCACGCACTCCTTGGTTGCCCTGAGGATGTCGAAGGTGTAGTTGCGTCCGCTGATCACGCAGCCGACGAGTGGTGGTTCAAACTCCATCATCGTGTGCCACGACAGCGTCATGATGTTCGCCCGCGTGCGGCCGGCTGTGCTTACCAGGACGACTGGGCCGGGTTCGAGCAGGCGGTAGACATGGGACAGCGGAAGGGACTTCTTGGACATCGGGCTCCTCGTGCAACCGCTATCGCTTAGCTGAAGCCAAGGACGGGATGTGGCGTGTACGGCTCCTCGAGAGAAACTATTTCCTCGGGGCTCAAACGCAACGAGAGCGCCGCTATTGCGTCTTGCAGATGGTGTGACTTGGTGGCGCCGACTATCGGCGCGGTGATCCCCGGCTTGCTGAGCAGCCACGCCAGCGCAATCTGCGCACGGGGAAGTCCGCGCTGCTCCGAGATCTGACCCAAGCGGTCGACTACTTTCCGGTCGGCCTCC
>PMKP01000190.1:0-44954 GCA_003157775.1 Myxococcales bacterium
GCCTTCCACGGCAGCTCGGCCGGGGACTTGGCACTGACGACCTTGATCTCCTTGCCATCGACCAGAAGGATGTCGGCGTCCTTGTCAGGGACCGACTTCTTCGAGCCGACTTGACCTTCGAACTTGCCCTGGGTCGAGTCGTACTTGAGCAGGTAGGCGAGGTTGTCCGCTGGGACGATATCGCCCACGGCGACAACTTCGAAATCCTTGCCGAACAGCTTCTGGCTGTACAGCGCGCGGAATATCAGTCTACCGATGCGTCCAAAACCGTTGATTGCGATTCGAGTGGCCATCTTTTCTTGCTCCTCTATGCGGCGCCGAGGCGCCATGTGGTCCCCGCCCTACCCGCCTCTGTTCGCGCGGAATGTAGCACAGGTTGGGCGCGCGCGAGTCAACGGTTTTGTCGCGGTTGGCCTACGTCGTAGCGGGCGGCATACTTGCGTTCCATGTCGCCGCCCGTGCTCTCCGCCGACGCCGTAGTCGCTGCCGCGCGGGCATGCCGGTTCACGCTTGTAGGGGTGGCGCCGGCGGCTCCCCTTGACCCGGCGCCCTTTCTCCACTGGCTGGCCGCGGGCTGGGGCTCCGGGCTCTCGGCCATGCATAGGCGCGTGGCGCAGCGGCTGGATCCTGGGGCCATCGTGCCCGGCGCACGCAGCGTGATCGCGCTGGGAATTCCCTACGGGGCGGGGGACGAGACGGCTAGCCAGCCCGAGCTTCCGGTGATCGCCCGATATGCGCGCGGTCGCGACTACCACCTGGCGCATCGCGACCGCATGCGCGCCCTGCGCCGCCGCTTGCTGGAGATGGACCCGACGGTGAACACCTACGCTTGCGTTGACGCGGGCGTGGCCATGGAAAAGGCGTGGGCCGAGCGCGCGGGTCTGGGGTGGATCGGAAAGCACGGCGTCCTGGTCAGCCGGCAGCACGGCTCGTGGTTCACCCTGAGCGTGATGGTGATTGACCGCAGCCTCGATCGCTACCACCAGCCTCACCCCCGCTTGTGCGGCGATTGCGACCTCTGCCTGCGCGCCTGTCCGACCGGCGCGTTCCCCTTGCCCGGCGTGGTCGACGCACGGCTATGCCTTTCCTGTCAAACCGTGGAAAACCACGAGTCGATCCCGGTCGCGCTTCGTGCAGCACTGGCCGGACGGGCGTTCGGCTGCGACGTCTGCCAGGAAGCCTGCCCGTACAATCACAGCGGGCTGCCTCCTGGCGATCCCCGGCAGGCGCCGCGCCCGCTCGGGCTCATGTCGGCAGCGAAGATTGCCACCCTCACTCGCGACGAGTTTATCCGCCTGTCTGCCGGCACCCCTATGGCGCGCGCGGGCTATCATGGTTTGCGCCGCAACGCCGCCCTGGCGCTGGGCTCCGATGCGCGGCCCAGCGCCCGCGCCGCGCTCGAGCAGCTCAGCCGCGACGCCAGCCCCATCGTCAGTGAGGCTGCGCAGTGGGCCCTCGGGTACGGCAAGTAGACTGCGGGCGCATGGGCACGCACACATCGCATTCGAAGTGGCCCGTGTCCGCTTCGATTCCAGCGGCCGTCAACCGCCAGCAGCGCGCCGACGGGCCGATTCCAGCGTATTGGCCAGCAGCATGGCGATGGTCATGGGCCCTACGCCTCCCGGTACTGGCGTGATGGCGCCCGCGCGCTCAACCGCGGCTGCAAATTCCACGTCGCCTACCAGCTTGCCACTCGGCAAGCGATTCATTCCCACATCGATCACGGTGGCACCCGGCTTGATCCAGGCGCCGCGGATCATTTCGGCCTTGCCGATGGCCGCCACCAGGATATCCGCCGTGCCGATCACGCCGGGCAAGTCTTTGGTCTTGGAATGGCAAATGGTCACCGTGGCGTCAGCCGCAGTCAGCAACACCGCGACCGGTTTGCCCACGATGTTCGAGCGGCCCACCACCACTGCGCTGGCACCGCGCACGGGCGTTCCAGCCTCTTCGATCAGTTTCATGATCCCGTAGGGCGTGCAGGCGATGAAACGTGGTTCACCGATGAGCAGACGACCCAGGTTCTCGGGGTGAAAACCGTCCACGTCCTTGGCCGGATCGATGGACAACAGGATGCGCTTGCTGTCAATGTGAGGTGGCAGTGGCACTTGCACGAGAACCCCGTCGACGGTGCGATCGGCACAGAGCGTCCGCACCAGGTCGAGGAGTTGGGCCTCCGAAGTGGTGGCGGGCAGGTGGTGGTCCAGGCAGCGATACCCAGCCTCGGCCAGCGCCTTGGTCTTGTTGCGCACGTAGATCTGCGACCCCGGATCCTCACCCACCAGGATCACCGCCAGTGCGGGCTGGAAACCCCGTTCGTGGAGTTTCTTTGCCTCAACCGCAAGTTCGCCGCGAATGCGAGCCGCTAGTGCTTTCCCGTCGATGATCTTGGCTGCCATGATGATCCTTTGGTCTCTGCGCCTATCACGTTTGGTTCAAGCCATGCAATGCCGATATTCGGACGCTCCTGTCCGTGACTTGCCCGGCTGGCGCGAGCCCCGGACGGCCAGCACTGCGCGCGCTGCTCTTCTGTGCTTTTTTTTGCGGCACAGCCGTTGCTTTGAGCGGGCGCATGCATCTGCCAGGTCGGTATTTCGTCTCCCATCTCATCGCGCTTCTTGCGTGTCTTGCAGAATCGCCTTCAGCAGCAGCCTGGTCGCTGGCGCTGGCTGGTCGAGTCGAACGGGTGGCGGCCGCCGGGGATCGGCTGGCTGCTCTGCGCGGCGGAACGGTCATCCTGCTGCGCGAGGACGGCACGCCTTTGGGCCGGGTAGAGGACGTCGAAACGCCGCCCACCCATCACAAGTCGCGCATCAGCGCCCACGATGAGGAGGACGTCCTCGATTTTCTCGGCATAGATGAAAGCGAGCAGGACAGCGCCTGGGTCGAGGACGAGCTGAACGATGAAAGCACTCTGTCTGAACGCCGCGCGATGCGAGGTGGACAATCCGGCCGCGCCTCGTCCCGCGCGGGTCTTGCGCCCGCCATCGCGGCAGCGGGGCAGGAGATCTGGATTGCCAACGGGCGTGGCCTGTGGCAATTGCCAGCCGAAGGCGATCTCGTGCACGTGGCCAGCCGCGAATTCGCCGCGTCGGCGCTGGCTGCTGGCCCTGGCCACCGGCTTCTTCTGGCTTCCGGGAATCAGGTCTGGCTTGTGTCAGAGCCAGATGGCGCCCGCCGCGTTCTCTTCACCGTCGCGTCTTTGCAGCACGTGGCGCTCTCCTTGTCCGGCCAGCGCATGGCATGGGCCGACCGCACACAGGTGTTGTGGAGCGACAGCATCGACGAAGTGCCTGGCCGAGCCCTACCCTTGCCCGAACCACTCACCGACGCAAAGTTCTGCGGCGAGACCCTTTTGCTCCTGTCGCGTGGCGGCCTGGCGGTTCTGTCTCCCGAAGGTGTGCCTGAACGGTACTCGGCGCAACTTGCCGCGCGGCACATGGCTTGTCCCGCTGACGGTGTCGGTCCTTGGCTGGCCGCAGGGCCGGACCTGCTCCTGTCGTACGACGAGGGTCGCACATGGTCGTCGCTGCCCATCCCCCGCGGCACGCGTGCCCTCGATGCCGCCATGGGGGATCACTTCCTGTGGTTGGCGACCGACAAGGGGCTCTATTGCTCTTCGCCGGATCAGCCAATGGCTGGCGATTTGGTTTCCAACCCCGGAGATCAACCTGGCCCGCGTCTCGTCGGATCGCGCGAAGCACCTTGGTGGGCGACACGGCTGCCCCGTCTGACGGTACGGGCCGGGGCGGCTTTCGCTGCTGGCCAACGTGAGTATCAGACCGTCGCCCTTGCCAGTTTCCCCCTCGATGCGGCGCCGGAACGCACCGTGCTGGTGGCTGATAGCGACGAAGCTCCATCTCCACCCGTGAACCGGCCCGTTGACTTGAGCATTCCAGCCGACGCCGAGGCGGATTGCCTGGTCGTGGCGCGTGCCAAGGCTGTGGCGTTGGCTTTGGTGGAGCCGGAACGGGGCCGGTCGTATGTGAACCGGGCGAGCCACGCGGCCTGGTTACCGGAGATCCGTTTGCGCGTGGATCGGCGCCTTGGACGCAGTGAGTCCTTGGATCAGCCTTCTACCTCCACATCCATCACTTCCCCTCTTGGGGTGGACACCGTGGATGACGTACGATACGAAGCGCGAGTCACCTGGGACCTGGCCAAGCTGGTCTTCAGCAGTGACGAACTCGCTGCCCAAGCACAGACGATCCACATGGCTGAAATCAGACGCGACATCGAAGTCACTCTGAGCCGGCTCTACTTCGAGCGACGGCGTCTGGGGCTGGAGCGGCTGCCTGCAGGCCCAGGGGAGCGAACGGTTGCGTTGCGGCGGGAGTTGCGCCTGCGCGAGATCGAATCCGAACTGGACGCCCTATCGGGCGGTGCTTTCTCGCAGTGCACCGCCGGACGGACATCCGCGCAAGGAGGCCCATGACGGAGGATCTGCGCCGCCATCCACGATTCAGTGTCGACGTTCAGGCCAACGTGCGGACCGGCGACGGCCGCAAGCTGCCCGCACGCACGCGCGACCTTTCCCGCTCCGGCATGTGTATCATCACGACCAATTCGCTCGCCCAGCGCGACGAGTTGCTGATCGATCTCATCCTGCTCTTCGGCCCGTCCTCCGTGTCCGAGCCGCTGCCACTGCGGGCCCGCGTGGTGTGGTGCACGCCCATATCCCAGGCATTCCAGATAGGCGCCATGTTCGAGAAGCTCAGCAAGACCGAGCAGTCGTTCCTCGACATGTTCCTGCGCTATCTCGACGGAACCATCTTGCCTGCGGGGGCCGAAGTCGGATCAGTGGGCGAGCCATCAGAGTCCGGGCCAACCCCAGCCGAACCTCCGCCGGAAATCAAAGACGATCCGTTCCGTCGGTGAGACCGCCGATTTCTAACCCGCGACTCGCCGGATGATCGCGGCGGCCACCTTCGCGCCATCCAGGGCTGAGCTGACAATGCCCCCTGCGTAGCCAGCGCCCTCCCCGGCGGGATACAGGCCCGCGAGCGCCGGGGATTCCAGGGTCGTCGGATCGCGCAGGATGCGAACCGGGGCGCTGGTGCGGGTCTCGGCCGCGACCAGCAGGGCCTGTGGGTGAACGAATCCGGGCAAACGGCAGCCGATGGCGGACAAGCCTTCGCGCAGGGCCTCGGTAATGAAGGCGGGGAAGACATCATCCAAACTGGCGGGTTCGACACCGGGGCGGTAGCTCGACTCGGGCAGGCCGTCGCTGCGGCTGCGGTGGAGGAAATCGACCGCCCGCTCTACCGGGGCACGAAAGCCGCCGCCGCCGCGCTCGAACGCCGCCGCTTCGATGCGGCGCTGGAAGTCGATTCCGGCCAGAAAACCCTGCGCCTCCGGGCCGAAATCCGAGCCAGCCACCGTCACCACCAGCGCCGCGTTGGCAAAGGGCGAGCTGCGCTTGGCCAGGCTCATGCCGTTGACCACCAAGCCACCCAACTCCGTGGCCGCGGGCACGATCCAGCCGCCGGGACACATGCAGAAGCTGTACACGCCACGGCCCGCGCTGCAAGCGCGGACCTCATAAAACGCGGGCGGCAGGCGCGGATGTTCGGCGGCTCGACCGTACTGGAGACGGTCTATGACCGACTGCGGGTGCTCGATGCGAACCCCTACAGCGATGTCCTTGCGCTGCAGTGCCAGATGGGCCGCCGCGGCCCAGGTGTACACGTCGCGGGCCGAGTGCCCGGGCGCCAACACGACCAGATCGGCAGGAATTTCCCCTGCGCTTGTCTGCACCGCGCGGATTCGCCCTTGCTCTTCGCGTACGCCCATGAACCGGCAGTCGAAGTGGTAGCGCACGCCCAGGCCCTGCAGACGTGCGCGCAACGCCTCCAGCAGCTTGGGCAGAAGGTTCGATCCAATGTGCGGCCGAGCATCGATGGTGATGTCGGCCGGCGCTCCCAGGGCCACAAGGTCGGCCAGCACGCCGGCAACTCCGACGCGGTCCTTGCAGCGCGTGTAGAGTTTTCCGTCAGAGTAGGTGCCCGCGCCGCCTTCACCGAAACAGTAGTTGGATTGGGGGTTGAGTTGCCCGCGGTGAAGGCTGGCCAGGTCTGCTCGCCGCGGTCCCACCGGCTTGCCTCGTTCGAGAATCGTCGAGGCCACACCGGCCTCGGCCAGGCGCAAGGCCGCCCAGGCGCCTGCAGGGCCAGAGCCCACGATCACCACCCGTGGCACCGGAACAGCGATGGGCCACGCCGGCCGTGCCGGACGCGTCCGCGGCTGGGCAAAACTCTCACCTGCGCTCGCGACTTCGACCCGCATGCGATAGCCGAGCCGACGCTCCTTGCGGGCATCGAGCGAGCGGCGCAAGACGCGAACCTCGGCGATGCGAGTTTCCGCCCAACCCAAAGCACGCGCCACGATGGTTCGCAGAGAATCGTCCAGCGCTTCCAGTGAAACGAAGATGTCGACGATTTCGCTCATGGGCTTCGGCGAGGAGCCGCGTTCACGTAATGAGAGATCATTCGCGCTTGCTACGCGCAAGAATTTTCTTACTTGACTGGAGGAAGATCGCACCATAAGAATTCAAGTTTCGACCATACAAAACCGTTCCTGGCCCGCTGCTGGCGGGCTCGTGAACTCGGCCGGATTGCCCAGGTCGCCAAAAAAATCCACAAGTCGCGAGGATTCGCCTTGTTGTCTCGAATCGGTCAAAACCCACCCCGTGGCGCCGTCGCCGTCTTCGCCGGCGCGATGGCGTTCCCTGCGGCCCTGCCGGCCCGGGTGGTCCCGCGCACCGAGATCCACACGCCAGTCGTTGCATCCTCCTCTCCCGGGCAGCCCGAGCGGGGCATGCCCACCCAGGATTGTCTGGCCAACACCATTTGTGCGGTCAAGGATCGCGTGCGCTGGCGCGTGCCCGCGTGGAAGCCAGCGTTCTGCCAGAAAATCGCTCACGCCGTACTGGAATCCGCCGAGCGCTATCAGATACCGCCGGCTCTGATCCTGGCGGTCATGATCAACGAGAGCGACATGAACGAGGCCACCTTCCGTATCACCGTACGCAACCGAGCCATCTATGCGAAAGACGGCGGCCTCATGGGAATCCGTTGCATCGTCGACAAGCAGGGCCACTGTAGCAACGGGCATGTGCGGGGCATGCGATGGAAAGAAGTGATGGACCCAGCGACCAACATCGCACTCGGTGCGCGCGAGCTGGCCCACTACCGCGATGGTGGCGGCGTGACCAAGCTGACGGTGCGTACGCGCGATAGCAAGGGCCGGCTAGTGGTTCGCCAGAAGCATGTCCCTTGTGCCCACAAGAACCACGCATACTGGGCCCACTACAACCACGGCCCACACTACATCGATCACGGGCCAGCCCGGCACTATCCCCATCACATCGGTGTTCTGTACTACGCCCTGGCCCGGGCGATGGGCGTCGACACCACAGAGGTCACCACCACCCGTCTCACCGTGAACGATCCCGGCCGGCGCCCGCGCACCTTCGACCATCCCGTGGAGGCGCGCTACCAAAAACTCTGTCAGGCCATCCGCGATTCGAAGTCGGCGTGTGCCGGCGTGACCACGGCTGTGCTCCACTAAGAGCGTGTTCAAGAAGTCAGGACCGAGCCGGGCGGAGCGCCGCGGGGCCGGATGCAAGGAGCAGCGAGCGCCGAATACTGGATGTATTCAAGCGAGCGGCGACGCCGCAGACGGCCCCGCGCCGCCCGCACGGCGACGCGGAGGACTTCTTGAACACGCTCTAAACTAAGTCTTCGGGGTCAGCGTCATCTTCTGCGCCACCACCACCGGTTCGCCGCCGAAGGTCGGGAACTTCCAGCGCATCGCCGCGGTCTGAAAACACGACGTCATGTCGGAATCGAACGACGGCTTGATGTTGACTTCCTTCACCGCGCCCGTCGGCTTGATGGTCAATTCGACGACCAGCGCCAGCCCCGCCTGGTACTGGAGCGCAGAGTTCCGCTTGAGCGCCCGCTCGTAACACACTTGCATGGCCCGTGCATTTTGTTTGACCACGCGGCTGGCGTCTTGAGGCTTGAGATCGCCTTTGCCAATAGTGACCTCGTCCCCTTCCCCGCCGCCGTGCCTCTGCTTCCGGAGGTCGGCAATCAGGTTGATAATCTCGGGATCATTGAGTTGTAGTCGGTTGGGGTTAGCCGCAGCCTCAGCGAGCTGGCGCTTGAGGCCCGCGACCTGATTCTTGAGTTCACTGATTTCACTCTTGCACGTCACGACCTTGTCGTTGGCCTCGCTGATCCGGTGGATCGTGTCCTCATCGCCCCCGCCGTTGCATCCGAAGAAGCAGCAAAAAGCTGCGCCCGCAACAAGGAATCTCGCCGTGCTTCGATTCATGTGATGTTCTTTTCCAGACAGTGCGTCCGTCGGCGGCACGGCTGGCGGGATCATTGTGTCAGCGCAGCTTGGCTTCCTCGTCAGAGAACTCGACCTTGCCGCTATAGTTCGGGCCCTTGCCGCGTAGCCAGAATTCGGTACGCGCCAGCACGCGACCGCCGCGCTCGATGGTCATGCTGTACTTCTTGTTCGTCTCGAACTCGGGTTTGGCTAACTGAATACTCGAAGCGAAGATTCGGCTGGCCTTGTCGCGCATGTACTGCTCGTCGCCTGCCACGTAGCGTTGTTGACCGGGGCCAATCTCCCAGAACTTGACCGTGATCTCGTTGTCGTTGAGCGGCCTGGCGAAGAACGCGATGTACTCGATCTTCCACACCGCGTGATCATTGCCCTTTTCCTCAACTGGCCAGACCTTGTCGACAGATTGATGGCGCACGGCAGCGACGAACGCGCTCTCCGAGCCGAATCGGGTCGGCAGCCTGTTTGCTGTGATGATGATTCTTCCCTTGAAGACGTCTTCTGGCTTGGCTGCCTCGGCCCCTGTGGTGAACAACAAGAAGCAGAGAATGGTCGCTGGAATACGGTACAATTTGGACATCGCGGGCCTCGTACGGTGGGTTACCTAGTCTCCCTACTGTAATCGCTTTTCCGCTCGGCTGCAGAGGGTTTTTTGACGACGCAGCCCACCCTGGTAGCGTGGTTTCTTGATGCTCCAGGCTGGAGAGCCTTGCCCCGCTTCCGCCCCAACCAACTCACCCGCTGAGGTTGGCGGCGGCGCTTGTGTCAGCGCCGACTACGCGGGCGCTCTGGCCGAGGCGCGGGCTTTGGCCAAGACCGATGGCCGGACAGCGGCCTCACTTGACGTCTTGCTCGGCCTCCTGCGAGTCGGAGGGGCCGCGGCGCGGTTGCTGGGGGAGCGTGGCATCGGGGCGGCAAAGATCGAGACCGTCGCCCCCAAGGTTCATTGCGAGACGAATCTCGATCTGGCCAGGCTCGAATGCGAGGCCCAAGGCATCGCCGAGAGGGTTGGTGCCCGCCAGACGTCATCTCTCCATCTTCTTTTGGCCGTTTTGCGCGTAAGCGGCTCGGGCACCGAGGCATTGCGACGGATCGGCCACGATCCCGGAAAGATCAGGGCCCTCATCCTGCGCGCGCTCACCGGTCCAGGGCCTTCGGCCGATCGCCGAACCGACCGCGCCGGGCAGGACTTCACCACCGGGGAGGAACCCGAGCGCAGCGCGGGAGGTGACGCGCAGGACAGTGCGGTCCCGCCCGCGCGGGAAGCGAGCAAGGCCGCCGAGCCGGCCTCGCTGGGACAAACGTTGTGCGCAGCAGGCGACGACGCTGTCTGGGAGCTGCTGCCAATAGAATCTCCGCGCACGCCGGTCTTGCACCGGGAACGCGAAGTGGGCCGCGTGCTCGACCTTCTGCAAGCCAAGACCCCGCGTGTGATCGCCATCGTCGGCGATCCAGGATCCGGACGGACGGCTCTGCTGGCGGCGCTTTCCACCGCATCGGCGGAAAAGCCGCTTGCGCCCGTGGGAGATCTGGGCGCCATGAGCTCGCCAGGTGCGCTTCTGCAGGCCCTTCACCGCCGCGCGCCCCTCTCTTCCCCGATCGTGCTCGACGGAACCGCATGGCTAGGACCCGAAGGCAGCGATGGGCCCCTGCAACTCCTGTGCACGATGAATGCGGGCCGGCGTTGGGTCATGACCATGACCCCGTCGGATGTGCGGCGCATCGAGATTGGGGCACCCGATCTTGCGACCAGCCTGGAAACCGTCGTCCTGCCACCGCTTCAGCCCCCAGTCCTGCTGGAGATCGTGGAATCCGGCCTGGAAGCCATGGCAGAGGCCACCGGCGTGGGCTTCGCGCCCGAGGTGTGCGCCGCCCTGGTTCGCCTGGCGCCGCGCTACCCCAGCGAAAGGGCGCAGCCCGGCCGTGCCCTGGTCATCGCCGAGGTCGCGGCGGCCCGCGCCGCCCGTCTTGGCCAAACCATGGTTGACGAGACCGGCGTGGCCGAGGTGGTGGCCGACGCAGCCGCGGTTCCCGCCAGCCAGCTTCTGCGCGACGACGACGATCGTTTTCGCAACCTCGAGGATCGCCTGTGCGATCGAGTGGTGGGGCACGATGAGGCCCGCGGGCGCATTGCTGCGGCACTACGCCGGAGCTACGCGGGCTTTCGCGGCCACCGGCCTTTGGCCTCGTTTCTTTTGCTGGGTCCGACCGGCGTCGGCAAGACCGAAACCGCCCGCGCCATCGCCGAGGCGCTCTTCGACGGCGAGTCGGCTTTGCTGCGCATCGACCTGTCCGAATACAGCGAGCCCCATGCGGTGGCCCGGCTCATTGGCTCGCCTCCCGGCTACGTGGGTCACGAAAATGGCGGACAGCTCACCGAATCGATTCGACGCCGGCCGGCCTCAGTAGTGCTGCTCGACGAGGTCGAGAAAGCACATCGGGAAGTGCTCCTCGTCCTCTTGCAGGTTCTCGAAGATGGCCGCCTCACCGACGGTCGCGGTCGCACCGTCGATTTCTCGGCCAGTGCCATCGTGATGACCTCGAACCTGGGTAGTGAGTGCTACCGGCGCAGCCGCTCGCCCGCGGTCTCGACCATCCAGGCGCTGGCGCGCTCGCGCCTGCCCCCCGAGCTTTGGAATCGGATTGACGAGGTCCTCTGCTATGCCCCGCTGGCCGAAGCCGAGCTGGGCGCGATCGTCGCGCGCATCGCGATCGAATCCAGCCGCCGGCTGCACGCCGAGCGCGGGATCTCCTTTGAAATCGACGCCAGCGTGGTGGCCCAGGTGCTTCAGTCAGAGTCAGACCGCAGCCTGGGAGCGCGGCCGTTGCGCCGCGCCTTCGAGCGCCTGGTGGAAAGTCCGCTGGCCACCGAAATCGTGTCCGGCCGCTTGCGGCGCGGAACCCGGCTACGGTTGCATTGCGACGGAAGTGGCCGTCTGCAGACGACGTGCTTGGCATAGCCGCTGAGGAAGCTAGCTATTTCACACAGAGCGCACAGAGAACGCAGAGGTCGGATGAGCAGAAGGGGGTCGGGCTGCGCAAGACCCAACCCTTCCCTGTCTCATCCGGCTCCGTGACCACTGTGGCCTCTGTGTGAACCAGCTAACTTTCCTATTTCGCGTACAGTCCGCGCTCGCGGATGTAGTCGAGCACGCTGCGGGGAACCAGGCCGTCGACGGACTTGCCCGCCCGCAGCCGCGCACGAATCTCGGTGGAGCTGACCGCGGGCATTGCCACGGCCGACCGACCCGCAGAAACACCGCGGCCCACGACCAGTAGTTGCACCGAACGACGCAACTCATCCGATCCGTACCACAACGGAAGTTCGGGCTCCAGGTCCGCGCCGATGACCAGCAGAAATTCATCGCCCGGGTGGCTCGCCTGCAGGCCCCTGATGGTCAGAAGCGTCCGGCTATCCTCCCCGCCCAACCGAGCCTCGACGTCGCTGACGCGTGCGCGCGTGCCCAAGGCAGCGGCTGCCAGCTCACTCATACGCAGCCGATCGGCAAATGCCTCCAGAGCCTTGTCAAAGGGATGTTTCCAGCAGGGCACGAACCACAGCTCGTCCACCGCAGCCGTTTCCAGCACATAGAGCGCGACCAACTGGTGCCCGACATGCGGCGGGTCGAAGCTGCCGCCAAAAATTGCCACTCGCATGGTATGAACCTACCCCAAATTCTCAAAGGAAACAGAGACGGAGTTGCCTAGTAGAGCAAGAACGGCTGGCGCTGCTCCGCGAAGCGACGCTGGGCCGGCAACCAAGTCGCCTCTAACTCGTCCAGGGTGAAGCCGCGCTCGATCCCGGTGCGGATCGCATCGCCGCCGGTCAGGAGATCGATGGCCAGGCGGTCAGACACGAACTCGTAGGGTTCGTTGCGCCAGCGAAAGGCGTCGCCGCACAGTGCGTGCAATTCACGCAGGATGGCGACGCCGCAGCGATAGGGATCGAAACCCGTGCGATCCGTGACATGGACCTGGATTCCACCGCAGATCTGGCCGGCAAACTTGTGAAAGGTGGGACGGAAGCAAAGCGGACGAAAATGCACGCCGCGAAGCCTGTGGCTGGCCAGCCGCTCGGCCAAGCGAGTTCCATCAAGGAAGGGCGCGCCGATGATCTCAAAAGGTCGAGTCGTGCCTCTTCCCTCGGACAGGTTGGTACCCTCGATGAGACAGAGGCCGGGGTAGACAAACGCCGTGTCCACGGTCGGCATGTTGGGCGACGGCATGATCCAAGGCAGTCCGGTCGCCTCGAAGGAGTCGCGGCGAAGCCAGCCCTGCATGGGCACCACCGTCAGATCCAAATCGAGGGGCGAAGCGAAGCGCGGCCCGCCCCACGGAATCCCGGCCCGCACCAGAAGTGCGACCTCACCGATGGTCAGGCCGTGGCGCGCCGGCAACGACCCCAGGCCCACGAAGGATTCATAACCCGGTTCGACCTCCCCCCCTTCAATCTCGCTGCCACCGATGGGATTAGGCCGGTCGAGTACCACCACGGCCACGCCGGCACGGACCGCAGCCTGCATGCTGAGAGCCATGGTCCAGATGAACGTGTAGTAGCGGCAACCGATGTCCTGCAGATCGATCAGCAAGACGTCGCTGTCCGCCAGAGCCTCCTGGCTCGGCTGCAGCGATTCCAGCGACTGGCCGTAGAGGCTGGTGACGGCAATCCCGGTGCGCCCATGCCGATCGCCTTGCACGCTGACCATATCCTGGGCCTCGCCCCACACACCATGCTCGGGGCCGAAAAGGCGCACCGGCCGCACGCCAGAGGCCATCAGACGATCTACGATGTGGACGAGTTGTGTATCCACGCTGGCGGGATGGCAGAGCACGCTCACCCGCCGGCCCCGGCACAGATCAAGCCTCGTGGCGCAAAGAACCTCGAGACCAGAAGCAACTACCATAGATGCCCGTTTCCTCCGGCCTCTGTGGCCTCCACTCTCACCTCTGTACTACTAACGTCGAACTTCTTCGCGAGCCGCGAAGATTCTTTCTGCGCACCGAGCCTCCACCTGCCGCCGCTCTGATGCCGCTGTTCCCTCTGCGTTCTCAGCGGCCGGCGGCTGACGGGATGAATCACCTCCCGCCCTTTGGTTGCGGCCGCAAGGCCGCCCTGTGTTCTCAGCGACGGGTAGCTGACAGAACGAATCAACTCATCCGCCTGGTTGCGACGACATTCAGCTATGCGATCTTCACCGGTCTAAACGAGATCTCGCCACGGTCGGTCACGATCTGAAAACGCACGCTCTTGCACTCCCACTTCTCACGGAGTCCGGCCTCGGCCAGGCTGAGTTTGGCCATGAATGCCTGGACGCTAAGCCCTCCCGAGGGCTGGCCGAGAGCCTGCAAGGCATTCACATATTCGTTGAAGAGCCTCGGGTAGTAGGCCGCCTCGCCCTCCTCGGCCAAGGCCGCAACCGTGGCCGGAGACGCCGTGCCTCCGGTGTTGTCGATGCTCATGAGGTCGGCCTTCCAACGCTTGTCGGCCCCATTCTCCTCTTCCTCGTCAACCGCCTCCTCGTTGGGTTCCTCCCGTCCCAGCAGACGGGCCAACATGACGTTAAGGCTGTTCGACAACCCCTCGAAATCTGGGCCCACCGGCTTGAAGGTGTAGTCGATGTTGGTATTGATGATCTCAGCGACGCCCAGCTCAATCTTGTCAAGCGGCCCAATGAACCGGCGCGCGGTCATGGCTGCCACAACCAGCGCGACGATCACCGCCAATAGGCCGAGTAAAAGGACCCTGATTCCCTGGGACTGCACCCGGCTCATGCCATCGGCAAGTGAAGCGAGGATGGCGAAACCGCTGGTCGTATCCGCGAAGTTTCCCGGCATGGGCGCGGCCACCACCGCGTGCTCGCGGCCTTCGAGGAACCAGTGGGCCACCTGGGTGGCCGCGGAATTGGAAAGCGCCACATCTGCGAGCTTCTGGCCCGAGAACAGGAAGTTGCTGAGGGCTTGGGTCTTGGCCACATCTTCCTCCGAAGGGCCGGTGTTGGACACGAAGCTCGAGGTGTAGACCTTGCCTTCGTGGAAGTATCCGATCTCCGTACCCAGAAGATCGCGGCTCTCCTGTGCGGTTTTCGCGCTCACCACCCACGCGACGAGCACAGCCCCGACAATGGTGCCTTCCGGCCGGGTAACCGGGGCGACCGCTACCACGTGCACCCCCCCGTCTCGCCAAGTCCAGATGTCTTTGACTGCCAGTCCCTTGAGCGCCTGACCCACCGCCGGGTACTTGGCCCGCAGGTCCTCGCCGACATCGGCGTTGGGGTTCAAGTTGCGGGCGATGATCTTCCCGGTAGAATTCAGGACGGCCAGAATGTCGGCCTTCCGCTGTTTCTTCTCCAGGGCGGCATTGAGTCCCTCGCACTCATCGAAGGCCGCCTGGCGCAAAGCCGTCTCCTCGGTCTTGTCGAACACGGCAACCACAGCAGGCTTGCGGCCAAGCTCAGCGGCGAGATTGGCCAAATCGAGGCTCACCAGTCGGCTGATTTTTTGGTAGACCAACTGGGCACGAGAAACCTTTTCCTCAACATCCTGAGTCGCCGCTGCCTTCATGTCCGAGGTGACCCAAAGGAAGAAAAAGGCCGTTGCAACCAGGATGAGTGCCGCGGCGATCAGTCCAATTCTGATGCGATACATGTGGTTCCTCGGGCTGGCTGGGGTGAAATGATCAGGCGCGTCAGGACACAGCGAAGCACGCGACGAGCGCCGGGGGGATTATCAGCACCTGGCACGCGGGCAGTCAAGATGAGGGAAAGGGATGGCTTCAGGAAGATTGCGGCATACGGTCGAGGTCTCCGCGTGGCCGTCGCCAAGATGCCTCAGTTCGACATTCTGAAGATCCAGACAGTCTGAGCCGGCTCCTCGACCAGTCGCTCCAATCAGAAGAATTGACAATCGACCTCTTTTGACCTACATGTAGGAATCATGCATACACGATCGCGCTCATGCAAGTCTCCGTCGAGGACCCAAGGCCACGACCGTAGAGGCGAAGCCCGCCGAGAGATAGACCTTCTAATGAATCGATTCTTGGACGGCTATCCCTACCTCTGTCGGGCCACGAACATCAGCCGAACCGGAATCCGTGTCGTGCCGCTGCATGAACCCGCGGTGGTCACACAGTTCATGGGCCTGCAGTTTCAGCTTCCCGGCAGCGAGGAAATCGTTACCGCGTCGGGAGAGGCGGTGTTCGCGTCGGGCTCCCGGGCACCCGTAGGGATTCGCTTCACGCGCATGCCACGGGCCTCGGCAGAGCAGATCGGCCGATTTGTCGCTGGCCGCCGCGACTGACATTCTTCCCTCGCTGCACGCCCAAGGCAGGACGCAGTCCCAGCCCGCCGGCTCGCCATGACAAGGTGCGATCCTCGCGCGCTACCCACTTTCAATTCTTGGGGATTTGGTGGTAGTGATGCTAGGACTACAAACTGTAACCTAGCGACCTCGGCAGATCGTGATCCCGCCCTGGCAAGTCTATGCTTGACAGGTCTCGCCTAACCTCGCTGATATCTTGAGCCAGCCTCGCGGGAGAACCCGAGAGGCAATCCCAGAGCCACCCAGCACGGAGATACGCCTTGGAGCAACCGAAGAAGCCCAGTCCCGGTAAGGACATTGCAGACCTCAAAGCCCGACTCGGCCTCGCCAAGGGCCCCGCCGTTGCGCCACCACGGCCCGGCGTTCCGCCCGGCCCTGTCCCGGGCCCGAGCGCCATTCCCAACCCGCTGGCGCCACCGCCACCGCCGCCGATGCCTTTTGCGCCACCGCCGCCGGTTGCCGCGCCGGTTGCGGCGCCCAGGTTCGACGATCCCTTCGCTGCGATGCGACCACCTGAGGGCAAGCACTTTGACCTGCAGTCTATCGACGACGGCAGGCCGGCCGTTAGCGTGCGGCGGACGGCCAGCGTGGCCGCGCTCGTCGTCTTGATAATCGGTGTCCTCGTGGCCGGCGCGGTCGGCTTTGGATTTGGCGCTTCTGCCGTGGGCCGCCGCATGTTCAACCAGGCCAACTTCGGCGCCAAGCGGGTCAAGACCGAGCTGGATGAGATGCAGAAGACCATCACCCAGATCACCACGGCCGTGAACCTGAGTTCACAGCGGCTCGGGGCGAACCGGCAGGAGCCCCTCACCTTCGACTACAAGCTCATCGAGGATCTGGAGCTGGTGAGGCTGGACCCGCGCCCTGATACCTCGCGCATCTTCAAAGTGAACTACTACCTGCTCGAGGACTTGGCCATCGATCGCCTAATGAACTACTACTACGACACCATCGTTTTGTTTGGCGAGGTTGAGCGCCACATCAAGCGGACTAAGGCCGACAAGAGTATTCTGGAGGCGTTCGCCGCGAAGCAGGCTGCCAAGGGCGGTGATGAACCCGGCAAGCAGGTGAACTATGGGGTGGTGTTCGATTCGCGCGGCAAGCTGGCCATCTCCACCTTGGTCGAGGTGGGCAAGCCGGTGTGCAAAGGCGGAGCGGAGAACTGCGCCGCCGCAGACATCGAGGGGTTCATGATTCGTTCCAACACCGGCGCCAACTGGACCCCGCGCAAGGTTGGCCCCAAGCCCGAAGGCGACAAGCTGGTGCCCATCGAGAAGACACCACTCTTCGAGGCGGTCATGAGTGGCTCACCGGATCAGGTCCGCATGGAACAGTACAAGCAGCGCCTGAACAACATCCGGCTCATCCTTCAGCGTCTGGCTTCCACCAGGAAGGAGCTGGGGGACGCCATCGACAAGGCCGCCAGCCGGCCCGATCTGTTTACGCTGTAGCGTATTCCTCAGCGCCTAGTCCAGCCCCACCTCAGCGAGGTCTTCTTCGGACATGCCGAAGAAGTGGCCGGTCTCGTGCAGGAGGGTGATGCGGATCTGTTCGCCCAATTCCTCGGCGCCGTGCACCGCACGCTCCAAATTCTTGCGGAACAGGAGAATCTGGGTGAGCTGGGGCTGGTCCCCCATCGCGGATGCGTCTGGGTAGGACGAGCCCGCAAACATGCCGAGCAGCCGCGGGTCCAGCCCCTTGTCGACCTCGTCGCGCGCGGGAAGGTCGACAATCAAGATGGGCACATTTGCGATCAGCTTACGCACGCGTTGTGGCAGCTCCCGCAGGGTTGCCTCGGCCACCTCAGCCATCTGTGCTTCCGATAAGAGAGGCGCCGCCAGCGGCCTCTCGGCGTCAAGCGCGAGAGTGCGCAGCCAGGCCCGGCGCTTCCCCGCCTCGTCGTTGCGGGCCTCGGCGCAAAGACCCAAGCCGTGCCAGGCGTCGGCATCGCGGCCGTCAGCGTCCACCACGGCCTGAAAACGCTGCGTGGCCTCGTCCAAATCGCCGACCTCAAGAAACAGATGAGCGAAATCCAGCGCGAGTCCGGGTGGCAGAGCCGCCCCTGCCTGCAGCGGCGGCAACTCCGCTAGGGTCTTGCGGGCCGCGGTAGGCTTGCCCAGATCGATTTCGAGACCCGCCTTGAGCGCCACGGCTTCGAGAAACTCGTCTTCTTCCTCTGCGCGGTCGAGCGCCGCAGTCGCGTGTTGCAGGGCCTCACTCAGCTGTTCTGGATCCTCAGCCAGGATTTCGGCGGTCCAGATCTCGGGGGTGGCCCAATTGAGGTCGGCCTGGGCCGCCTGCTCGAGCAGCTTGAGCGCGTCCTTCATCGCGCCCACCTGACGACAGCAGGCGGCTTGCAGGAGAATCACATCGGGATGGCCCGGGTCATCGCCGTAGAGCCTCTCCGCCAGCCGCCGGGCACCGGGCTCGTCGCCCGCTTCCAGCAGATCCCAGGCGCGCTCCAGCTCGTCGTCGAAGCTCATCGCCGACTTCGCGCCCCTTCTAGTGCCTCCGCGATCATACGCTCGTGCTGCGACGGATCGGCCCAACGGGCTTGACCCGTCGGCGGCAGCAGGTGGATGGGATCGAAGTAGCAAAAATACTGTCCCGGATGCACTACCGGCGAGCGGTAGACCGAGATTCCGGTCTCGCGGTCGTAGTGTTCCCAGGAATGCACATCGCGCTTGCCGCCGCCCGGTGTGTCCACCACGGTGACCGGCGTGTTGTAGCCAGCGGTCAACCCGCGGAGCTGCTTTTCGAGCTGCGCTCCGCATTCCACGGTCGTGCGCAGATCTTCGACCCCCTTCACCATGTCGTGCACGTAGATGTAGTAGGGGTGAACGTTGATGAAGCTGAGGCGTCTGACCAGGACGCCCATGACCGTGGGAGAGTCGTTGACCCCCCGAATGAGCACGGTCTGGTTGCGAACCGTGATGCCGCGATCAAAAAGCTTGCCGGTCGCGGCTTGGGTGATGGCGGTGATCTCGTCGGGATGATTGAAGTGGGTGTGAACCACCACCTCTTTGTGAAGTCGGCGCCCCCGCTCTGCAATGCCTGTCAGCGCGTCGACCCACGCGCTATCGCTGAGGAGTTTTTGCGGCATGACCGCCGGCATCTTGGTGGCCCAGCGGATACGCCGCACATGCGGTATAGCCAAGAAGGCCTCGCCCATGTAGGTCACCTGCTCGTCGCGCAGTTGCGATACGTCACCACCTGAAATGAGGATGTCTTCCACTTCCGGCCGTGAGGCCACGTACTCGAAGGCCAGACGCCAGCGCTCGACATCGACACCGAACTGCAGCTTGGTGACCTCCTCGGTATCCAGCCCGACCGCGTAGCTGCGGGTGCAGAAGCGACAGTACACCGGGCAGGTGTCGAGCGGCAGGAAGAGAACCTTGTCGGGATAGCGGTGCGACAGCCCTGGCACGGGCATGTCTTGCCGCTCGTGCAAGGGGTCGAGATCCACCTTGGGATGGTCGGGCAGACGGCGCGAGGCCAGCGGGATGAATTGAATACGCAGAGGGTCTTCGTAGGGCCGCGACCAGTCGATGAGCGAGAGCAGATAGGGTGAGACCCGCACCGGCATGGGCGCGTGGCGAAAGCCTTGTTCCGCGTCCCGCACAAAATCGGCGTCGACCAGGCCCTGCAATGCAGCCAAGAGGCGCGGGACATTGGTTATGGAATTCTTCGCCTGCCAGCGGTGGTCGAGGAAATCGGATTCCGGCACCTGGGCGTAGGCCCGCAAACGCTGCCAGAAAGGACCGTCGCGCAGTTGCCGGTGGGCCAGGGTCGTCGGATCCGCGGGCGGCTTGAGTGCAGGTGGTAAGACCGGCGCGTGGGCCTTGGGCGGGGCCAAGACTTGGGTGGACATGTCCTGCAGCTTGTCTAGCCCAAACCAAGCTCCTCGGCCAGCCTTGCTACCCCAACGTGAGGACAAGCTGATACCCATCACGCACGATGACCAACCTACCCCCGCCGCCGCGAGCAAGTTTCTGTTCCAGCTGCTTGAGCAGCGCAGTCGTGGCCGCCTTGCCCTGGGTGCCCAGCACCACATGGGTGATGACGTCGCCCGGTTGCAGGCTGCCGCTTGCTGGGCTGCGCCGGTCGACCGACACGACCTTTAGGCCGCCAGCCCCGATCTCTTGCGCCTCAGAGGGACTCAAGGGGACCACCTGCATGCCCAGTACTTGGGTGCCGCGCAAGTCAGCGTTCTCCGTCAGACGCACCTGCGCCGTCGCACGACGGCCGCCGCGCAGGTAGGCCACGGCCACGGTCTCGCCCGGGGCTCGCGACTGCACGATTCTCTGGAGGCCGGCACTGGTCTCGGCCCGGCGGCCCGCGACCTCGACGATCACGTCATTGGGACGCAGGCCTGCAGCCTCGGCCGGCGATCCCGGTTGCACGACATTGACCAGGGCGCCAGACTCGAACGGGACGCCGATGCGCTTCGCCTTTTCGGGCGTGAGGTTCTCGGTGCCGACCCCCAGGTAACCACGCGCCACGCTGCCGCCGCGCTGAATCTGGTCCGCTATCTGACGCGCCAGATTGATGGGAATGGCAAAACCAACGTTCATGGCCAGGGCGGGATTCAGGATGGCGGAGTTGATGCCGATGACCTCACCGCGAAAGTTGAAAAGCGGTCCGCCCGAATTGCCCTGATTGATGGCCGCGTCGGTCTGGATGAAGTCTTCATACTGCGTGATTCGGCCGCCCAGCATGCGGTTCTTGGCCGACACGATGCCCATGGTCACCGTCTGTCCCATCCCCAACGGGTTGCCTATGGCCAGCACATAATCGCCCACGCGAACCTGCTCCGAGTTGCCTAGCGTGGCTGGCCTCATGTCACCCGGTGGACGGTTGAGCTTGACCACCGCCACATCTGTGGCCGGATCGCTGCCCACCACGCGCGCCTCGAAGCGCCGCTCGTCGGCAAGCTGCACCCACACCTCGTCGGCTCCCGCCACCACGTGGTTGTTGGTCAGGATGATGCCGGCCTTGTTGACGATGAAGCCAGAGCCCAAACCGAGTTGGGTCTCCCGCCGGCTGGGGGCATCACCCAGGCCGAAGCGTTCGCGGAAGTACTGCGTGAAGGGATCTTCACTCATGACCCGGGGAATGACCTTCATGCTCTGGATGGTCACCACCGAAGCCTTCACACGCTCGACCAGGGGGGCCACCGAGGCGCCCATGTCAGTCGGCGCAGGAATGGACTGGGCTGATGTCAGAACGATTGCGACAGCGAATGAAAGAGACGTCAGTGTCATGGCGCCTATCTTACAATGGTGCGGACGGCATGCCCGCCCTGCCCTGCTTGCAACCGGGTCCGGAGCCGAATCCGGAACCGGATCCGCCCACCGGCCACCGGATCCGCCGCCGTCAACCCGGCGGCTCAACCAGCTACGAACCTACCACAGGCGGCCCTAGCCCCGATACACGACGATTCCGCGCGTCGGATCGTACGGGGTCAGCGCCACGGTGACCTTGTCGCCGAGCACGATGCGGATGCGGTGTTTGCGCAGTTTGCCCCCAAGATGGGCGAGGACCTGGTGACCATTCTCCAGCTCGATCTTGAAGTTGCCCGCAGGCAAGACCTCGATCACGCGGCCTTGGAATTCTATGTGCTCTTCGCGACCCATCGTGGCGGCAGAGAAGTTACTCGCTAGTCTCCCCTGGGTCAAATCAGGAAAATGGTACAGGGTTCGACTAGACTGTTTCGCTGCTGCCGTGGCATCGCCGCCTGTTCTCCATTCTTCGCTCGCTTCCCCGCTTGCCGCCGGACCCGGCGAAGCCTTGGCCTACATCGAAGACCTGGACGATCTGACATCTGGAAATGCCGTGCGCCTTCTGCGCAACGGGCAGGAGGCGTTTCCTGCCTGGCTGGACGCCATCGACGCGGCCTCAACCCGGGTGTCGATGGAGATGTACATCTTCGACGATGACCGGATCGGTCGGCGCGTCGCAGACGCCTTGTGTTGCGCAGCCCGGCGTGGGGTTTCGGTGCGCCTGCTCTACGACTTCATCGGGTGCCGTCACGCCTCGCCCGAGTTTTTCGCCAACATGCGACGGGCAGGCGTCCACACCGTGACCTACCACCCCTATCGACTCTGGCGCCCGCGCTTCTGGACCCTCATCCGGCGCAACCACCGCAAGACCCTGGTCTGTGACGGCCAGGTGGCTTTCGTGGGCGGGATCAACGTCGCCGATGCGTGGCTGCCCGCCGCCGACAGTGGAGGCGGCTGGCATGACGTCGCCGTCGAGGTCAGGGGCCCAGCGGTCCAAGTGATCGAGCGGACCTTTCTGCGCACGTGGAACTGGCGGGCCAAGCGACGCTTCCGCTTCAAGCGCAGCCGTGTGCACCGCCCCGCACCCGCCGGTGACGTTGCCCTGGCTGTGGTCGCCAACCGCGAGCTGGTCGACCGCTTCTCCATCCGGCGGGCCGCCTTGTACGCCATCCGGGCCAGCCGCGAACGCGCCTACCTGGTCAGCCCCTACTTCATGCCCGACATCGGCTTCATCAGCGGGCTGGCGCGCGCCGTGGCCCGTGGCGTGGACGTGCGCGTGCTGGTACCGGTCTCCAGCGACAGCCTGCTGGCCGATCTGGCTTCACGAGCCAGCTTTGCGCGCCTGCTCAAGGCCGGCATCCGGCTCTTCCAACACAACCCAGCGGCTCACAGCAAGGCCCTCTTGGTGGACCACGAGTTCGTATCCATCGGCAGCTACAACTTCGACCACCGGTCCTTGGTCTACAACCTGGAATTGGTCGTCAATGCGCTCGATCGCAAATGCAACGAAGCGCTGGCAGCCACGTTGCAAGAGGACATGGCAGCCGGAACCGAAATCCGCTGGGAAGACTTCCGCCGGCGCCACTTGCTTGAGCGCATCCTGGAACGACTGGCGTATGGCCTGCGCCACTGGCTCTAGTCAGCAAAATCGGCGACTACAGGCGCATGATCCGACGGCGTCTGTCCCTTGCGGGCATCGCGATCGATGACTACCGACCGACAGCGCGCCGCCATAGCTTGCGTGCACAGGATGTGGTCGATGCGCAGACCTCGGTTCTTGGGGAAGCTGAGCTGGCGGTAGTCCCACCAAGTGTACTGACCCGGCTCAGGATGAAGCTGGCGAAACACGTCCACCAGGCCCCAGCGCCGTACCTCGGCCAGGGCGGCCCGTTCATCGGGATGGCACATCACCTGGTCGCGCCAGGCTTCCGGGTCGTGGACGTCCCGATCCTCGGGTGCGACATTGATATCGCCACAAAAAACCAGCGGTCTTTCGGCATCGGCGTGCGCCGTCAGCCAGGCTCGCCAGCGCTCTAGCCACTTCAACTTGTACTTGAACTTTTCGGTGCCAACTGCCTGTCCGTTGGGCACGTAGAGACTCCCCACCCGAACCTGGCCCACGCGAGCCACAAGAAAGCGAGCCTGTGCATCCTCGGCCCCATCGCCGAATCCGCGCACGATGTCGTCGAGCGGCTGGCGCGCCAGTACGGCCACGCCGTTGTAGGTCTTCTGGCCGTACGCCGCCACGCGATATCCGAGCGACTCCAGTTCCAATGCAGGAAAGGCACTATCCTCGACCTTGGTTTCCTGCAGGCAAATCACGTCGGGCGCCTGCGCAGCCAGCCACGCGCGCAACCGTGCCATGCGCGCGCGAATGGAGTTGACGTTCCATGTCGCGATCTTCATGCTCAAGCTGGGATAGCAAGAAAAGAACGCGTCGTGAAGATCTACACAGGCTGTGATCATGCAGGGTTCGCCCTGCGCAACAAGTTGGTCGATCGGATGCGCAACCAGGGCCACGAGGTGGTGGACTTCGGCACCAACTCGGAAGCCGCGTGCGACTACCCCGAGTATGCCGCCCTGGTAGCCAGTGCCGTGCGCAGCGATGTGGGCTCAGTGGGGGTGCTGGTGTGTGCCACCGGGCATGGCACAGCCATTGCAGCGGGAAAGGTGCGCGGCATCCGGGCTTTTGCTCCCAGCAGCGTCGAGGCCGCGCGCCTCTCGCGCTTTGACAACAACACCAATGTCCTCTGCCTGGGCGGTCGCATCCTGGCGGAAAGCGATGTCTTCGAGATCGTCGACACCTGGCTGTCCACCGGCTTTGCCGGCGGCCGCCACGGTCGCCGCATCGCCAAGATTGCGGCGATGGAGACCGCAGCGGCCCTCAACTTTCTGGTCGAGAGCCAGTACCTGCGTCTGGCCGCCAAGGGTATCCCGGCCAGCATCTGGGCCAAAGACGCCGCCGCTTTTGCACCCGCTGGTGGCGCCTGTGAAGGCATCGGCGACAACCTCGGCTGGCTAAACTCCCCCAACGACATGGAAGGTGAACTGACCAGTATCGCAGCCTTCGCGGACCAGGTGCGCAAGGCTGGGTTCCGGCGTGCCGTGCTGCTGGGCATAGGGGGCAGCGCGCTTCCGGCCGAGGTCTTGGCGCGAGTGTTT
Organism: Myxococcales bacterium; assembly: GCA_003157775.1. Taxonomy (GTDB): domain Bacteria; phylum Myxococcota_A; class Polyangia; order Fen-1088; family Fen-1088; genus Fen-1137. Next base: position 24,120 of record PMKP01000190.1, read on the forward strand.
GGGCCGGCCGCGGGGTGGCTCAACGTGTTTGTGCTCGACTGCACCGATCCAGCGGCAGTGGCGGCGGTTGAGACCTCGATTGACCTCGAGCGCACCCTATTCGTGGTCGCTTCCAAGTCCGGCAACACCCCCGAGGTGTGCGCCTTTGAGCGATATTTCTGGGCCAAGGTCCTGCACCGCTGGGCTGGCGATGCGAGCCGGGCCGGGCAGCACTTCGCGGCCATCACCGATGCCGGGACCGATCTCGACCAGCGGGCCTTGGCCAACCACTACCGTCGCGTGTTCAACAACCCGCCCGACATCAGCAGCCGCTTTTCCGCGCTCGCCAGCTTTGGTCTGGTCCCGGCGGCTCTCATGGGCACGGACATCAGCCGCCTGGTGGCACGCGCCAAGGCCATGGCTGCCGCCTGCCGGGAAGCCAATCCGACGCAGAACCCTGGTGTGACCCTGGGGACTCTCATGGGGGCTCTGGCTGCAGTCGGCCGGGACAAGCTGACCTTGTTTCTGTCGCCCGAACTGGCGCCCTTAGGTCCGTGGATCGAGCAGCTCGTCGCGGGTGCGACCGGCAAGCAAGGACGCGGCATCGTTCCGGTGGAGGGCGAGCCACCAGGCGCGCCCTCCGGCTACCGTCCCGATCGCCTATTTGTCGTGGTGAGACTGCGTGGCGGAGCCCCGCCTGCGCCAGCCGAACAGCTAGAAGCCATCACCACCGCCGGGCATCCCGTCTATGAGATCGAGCTGGGCGACAAGTACGATCTCGGCGCCGAATTCTTTCGCTGGGAGTTTGCCACTGCTGTGGCGGCCAGCCTGCTGGAGGTCAATCCCTTTGACGAACCGGAGGCGGTCGAGGCCAGGCAAGCCACGACCCGCCTGCTCGACGGCTACCGACAGACTGGCCAGCTTCCCAACCCGCCGGGCGTGGTGGCTCCCACCGACGCAGCTATCGTGAAGCATCTGGCAGCGGCCAAGCCCGGCGACTATCTCGCGATCAACGCCTTTTTCCAGCCCACGCCCGAGCGTGATCGCTTATTGGGCTCCATCCGGACGCTTTGCCGCGACCGGCTTCGCCTGGCAACCACCGTGGGCTATGGGCCGCGCTGTCTGCACGTGGCCGGGCAACTCCACAAGGGCGGCGCGGGTACCGGCATCTTCCTGCAACTGGGCGCCTCGGTCGTGACCGACTTGCCGGTTCCCGACGAGCCATTTACCTTCGGCGTCCTGCGCGACGCCCAGGGGCTGGGCGATCTGGAATCTCTGCGAGCGCGCGGTCGCCGTGTCCTGCGGGTTGACTGCGGCCCTGATCCCGACGCCGGGCTTGCCACGCTGTTGGACACCCTCGGCGCTCTCGGCCAGTAGCGCTGTCCCCAATGGTCCCCATCATAGACTCGCACTGCCATCTGGATTTCGACGACTTTGCCCAAGACTTGCCTGCGGTGCTAGAGCGGGCTCGCCAGGCCGGCCTGGTGGCCATGATCTGCATCGGTTCAGGCTCGGACCTGCCGACGGCCGAGCGAGCCGCCAACCTGGCCGCCCGCGAGCCGGACATCTTCGCGGCCATCGGGATTCATCCCCACGACGCGGCCAAGATAGAGGATGACTGGTGGCCGGCGCTGGACAAGCTGGCTCGAAGCCCCCGCGTGGTAGGCGTCGGCGAAACTGGGCTCGACTACTTCTACGACCACTCGCCACGTGACAAGCAGGCCGAGGTCTTCAGGCGCTTCCTGGCACTCAGTCGCTCAACTCGCCGGCCCTTCATCTGTCACGTGCGCGACGCCCACGAGGATGCGCTCGCCATCCTGCACGCGGAGTCGCTCGGCGAAACCGGTGGCGTCGTGCATTGCTTCTCGGGCAACTTGGACCATGCGCGCGGCTACCTTGATCTCGGCCTGGACCTCTCCTTCTCGGGAATCCTGACCTTCAAGAACGCGGACGAGGTCCGCCGCGTGGCCGCCTTTGCGCCCTTGCAGTCGATCCTGGTGGAGACCGACGCGCCCTATCTGGCGCCGATGCCCCATCGCGGAAAGCGCAACGAACCCGCCTTCGTGGTGAAGACCTTGGAGGCGCTCGCCCTGGTTCGCGGAATTCCATTTTCGCGCGCGGCCGAGGCCACCACAGAAAATGCGCGAAGGCGATTCGCGCTGACGGACGTCGCGGTTTCGGCGGGCGGGACCATCCTGGCGCCGCCTGCCGCCTGATGGGTTCTTCCGATGCCGATCCGATTGACCCCCTGAGCGCGGAGGCCGATACTCGCCTAGCCGTGGCAACCAACGATCCCTCGCTCCTTCTGGTGCGAATCTACTTGCGCTACCCTGATTTGGACACGTTCGTGCTGCGCTTTGCGCCCAACGTGACCAGGGGCGGTGTTTTCTTGGCCAGCCGCAAACCTCGGCCCGTCGGCGAGGTCATCCGTTTCGAGATCTCGCTTGCGCAGGGACCTCCCCTGCTGTGGGGCACAGGCCGCGTAACCTGGGTGCGCGAGTTCAATCCGGCGGAGCCGCACCGAGCCCATGGCATGGGAGTGCAGTTCACTTTCGTCGACCCCGAGTGCCGACCACTTCTGGATCGTTTGCTGGCGACGAAAAACGCCGCACGACCTACGCCGGTCAGCGGCGTGCCCATCATCGTGCCCCGGCAGCCCAGCAGACCGTCTCCCGCTACCAGCGACCAAGTGAAATCACCCAGCCCCGAAGACCCTGGCGAATGGGCAGACGACGCTTCGGTGCGACGGGCATCGGATCGCGCCCGCATGCTGGCAGGCGGCGCAGACGAGTTGGAATCCCTCTTGCAACGCACGCCCGACGAGCCCTCCACGCTGGAGCAGGCCCTGGCCGAATTGCCCCGCATGTTGTCGAATCGGCGCATGACCGCAGTGATGAGCACGGTGGACGACAAGGGTGGGAGCAAAGAGGGATCGACCTAGTCACTTCGTCCCTCTCAACCGAGCGAGAATCCGCCTCGGCAATTCCCAAAGCTCGTCTGCGCCGGGCAGGCGCAAGAGCCGAAGCCCCAGACCGTAGCTGACGAATCCGGCACCTATGGTGGCAAAGAGCAGGATCGCATGCGTCAGGCGGCGGGTTCCCCAAGGCCACGCTATGCCGGCGCGAGTGAGCAGCCAGGAGCTCGCCCACCAGACCGCTGCTGCCACGGCCGCCAGCACGACGTTGCAGAGGATCAGCCGGGCCACCTCATGCCAGCGGCCCGGTCGCGCTGCGCGGCCGATAACCGGACCGAAGCAAAGCCGCAAGACCGCCAGGTTGGCCAACGCACCGATGGTCGTGCCCAGGGCCAGCCCGGTTGCCCCCAGACGACGGTAGGTCAGCCCGTTGAACAGGAGATTGGCCACCACCGCTGCCATCGAGGCCACCATCGGGATGCGGGGCCGGTCCACGGTAAAGAAGGCCGGCGACAGGACCTTCACCAGGCTGTAGGGCAACACTCCCAGCATGTATGCCTGCACGATGGGCACCGTGGCCGCGGTGTTGGCCGCCACGAACTTGCCGCCCTGAAAGAGCAACTCGACCACCGGCCGGGCCAGGACGATGAGCCCCACCGCGCTGGGCAGGGCCAACAGCCACACGCCGCGCGCACCCTCATCCACGCGCGCCTGCAGGGCCTCGCGATCGCCGCGGGCCGCCTCCTGCGAGGCGCGCGCCGTAGTCACGGTGGCCAGAGCCACGCCAAAAAGCCCCACCGGCAGATAGAACAGGCGAAAAGCGTTCTGCAGGTAGGTGAGCGGGCCTTGTCCCAAGGCAGCCGCGAATTGCGTGTTGACGAAGATGTTGATCTGCACCGCGGCCAGGCCGACCGTTGCCGGCCCCATCAGGCGCACGATTCGGATCAGGTCGGAATCGCGCCAAAGCCCGGCCAAAGTCGGCCTCACGCGATAACCCAAGCGCCACAGGCTGGGCAGTTGCACCACCGCCTGCACCAGGCCCGAGGCAGTGGTCCCTGCGCTCCAAACGATCATGCCGGTGCGATCCGACGGGTGCACGACGATTAGAGCCACGCCGCACAGGATGCTGGTCACATTGAACATGGCCGGCGCATAGGCAGGGGCCAGGTAGTGGTGCTGGGCGTTCAGCATGCCCATCCACACGGCGCTGACGCTGACCAAGGCCAAGATGGGCATCATGATCTGCGCGAATAGACCGCCTAGGGCGACCTGGGCCGCGTTGCCGTTGAAGCCGCGTGAGATGAGCGACACCATCTCGTCGGAAAAAACCATCCCGGCCAGGGTCAGACCACCGGTCAGCGCGAGCACACCACCCAGAACCAGATTGCCCAGCCTGAAGGCGCGCTCGCGCCCGCCCTTGTTGAGCGCATCGGAAAAGGTCGGGACAAACGCGCTCGACAGCGCGCCCTCGGCAAACAGGTCGCGCAGCAGGTTGGGGATGCGGAAAGCGGCTACATAGGCGTCGGTCAGCCCGCTGACCCCGAATACCCGTGCGAAGATGGCATCGCGCACCACGCCCAGCACCCGCGACGCGAGGATTGCCACGCTGACCTTGGAGGAAGAACGAAGGGCGCTGGACACTCTGCCCGACGTTAGCCGTCCCGTGGGGCCACGTCCATTTCGTTGGCGAGTGGCGAGCGTTGGTCGAGAAACGCCCATCACGCGATGCTGGCTACGTTGGCACCCAGCAGATCTGGGTCACCACCGCGGCGCCTAGAACCTCGACGTCGGTACGGCGCTATTCTATTCGGCGCTATTGGCAGGCTGCCGCCGTCGGGTTCGCCGTGCAGCAAGTCTGGAATTTGGCAACCTGCGTCGGACAAGCGGTTTCGGTAGCGGTTTCGGTAGCGGTCAAATCTACATTGCCGCTGGAGTCGCACTTCTCATTCGAAAACATGCAGTTCAGTATTGCCTGGTACTGGCTTCCGCAAGCCGAGGCCAACGCAGCCTGGCAGGAGCTAATATCCGCCGCCGTGGGTGCAGTCTCCTGCGAGCATTTGCCCTTCTCTGAGCACGAGGCATCGCCGCTGCCGCAGCCGGAGAATGCCATCGCAGTAACGGTGATCATTGCAAGAAGAAGCTTGTGCATTTCGTGTCCCTCCAAGTTTCGCCAGGGTAAAATTGGTCTGGTTCCAGACAACGGGACGCACACTACTCTACCGGGGAAAGCAGCGCAAGAAGGTGTGTGCTGACCGCCCATCAAATGGATGGTGAAGGAACTGCACACAACCTCAACGCCGGGGCGGCGCCGTGCGATGGCCGCAGGTCGTACCTACGGTCGCCGGCCGGTGCGCAACGAAAGCGGCGCCGTGTCCGCGTCCTTCGCGTCCACCACCAGGGCCAGGCCAAGCTGCTCACGCAGGTCGAGGTGCTGGGTGGTCACGCTCCAGCGCGCGAGCCCGAGGATGGCCTCCTCGGGTCGTGCGTGGCGCGCGCGCGCCTCTTTCACCAGCTCGCGTGCCGCGGCCACCACGTCGCCGCAGGCGATCAACCCAGCTCGGTTTGCGTTCTCCTCGGCGGCGGCAGCCCAGGCGTGAAGGTCTATCGATGCGGGATCGCTTATCAACTGCTCCACCGCCGAGTTCATCGATATCAGTTGCGCTTGCGGCAATGCCTTGTGCAGGAAAGCGACATACTTGCGCACCGCAACCGCGTCGGTGTCGGGCAAATCGAACTCGGGCCTCAGCAGCTTGATCGCCGCAGCCAAAATGACCCGCAGCTCGCTCTGCGTCGGCACCACCTGTGGCCACAGCAGGAACTGATCGGCGCGCAGGCCCACCAGTTTCTTTGCCAGCCGGAAAGCCAACTCGCGGTCGGTGCGGCCCGACACCAATCCCCGCCCGAGCACGAACGCCGGAAGCACCTGCTTGCCTTCCAGCAGGATCACCAAGTCGATCTCGTCGGGCGCGGTCGGGGGAACGTAGACCGCGGGCAGGGCCACGCCGATGAGCCGGCTGACGTATGCCAAGATCTGTGACACCGACGAGTTGTCCCTGGTCAGATCCACGCGTTGGCTGATGTCGAGCCCGCAGGCTTGCGGCTCTTTGGCCCGCGACATGGTGACGCCCCCGCTGACTGCGGCCAGCACCTGGGAAATGCGCCGGTCTTGCTCTGGGCTGCACACCCAGCCCTGCCACAGACCCTCGCTCAACCCGGCTTTGGCCAAGGGCACGCCCGGCAAGGCGTGCTGGCCGTAGAATGCCTTCTCCTGCGCATTTGCTTTCATCAGCGCGCAAAGCGCCGCGCAAGCACAGAAAGCGCGGTCGTAGCGTTGATGCTCGCTGTACAGTCGGGCCAAGGCCCGGATCTGCTTGGCGGCTCCCTCGGCATCGCTGGCTGCCGCCAGGAAATGCTCCCGCGTCTTGACTGCCCCGGCAAGCCCTTCCGCTCCCTGGGCTTCGTACACCTCGACCAGCGCCTCGCGCTGTTTGTTGTCGTCCGGGGCCAGCGACACACATACCTCATAGGCTGCCGCCGCTGTCGCCAGGTCCGCCTGGCGAACCCGGGAGATTTCGGCCAGGCCGCGCCACAGGGCAAGCAGCCAAGGTCGCTGGTGGTCGGGCGGAGAAGCGCCCAGACGCTTGATCATGTGCCGGTAGGCGCGCGCCAGCTCAGGCCAATCTTGGCGACTGATGAGGATGCGCTCGATGCGCTCGAAGCTACGGTGATCCTCCGGGTCCACATCAAGCGCCTGATTGTACAGATCGACGGCCTCGACCGGGGATTCCAGCTCGTAGTTCAAGATATTGGCCATGGCGACCAGGTAGCGAGCCTTGTCCTTGCCCGACTCGGTCTTGGCGAGCTGGTCCAGCACCTCCACCGCGCGCACCCACTGCTCTGCAAGCGTGTAAATCTCCATCAGCTCGTGCAGCGTCTCGGGGTCATTGGGACGCAGCGCCAAGGCTTGCTCGAAGGTCTCCTGGGCAGCCTTCTGGTCGTTCAATTCCTCACGTTGCAGGCCTCCGATGCGGCACAGAATCTCGAAGCTCTCATCGGGCGACCCGGCACCCGCGAGCAGCACACGATGCTGCTCCACAAGGGCTGCAGCGTCGTCCGGTCCCCGCCCTTCTATCTGGGAGTTGGCTTCGGCCAGCGCCTCGCGCAGGTCGGGTAGATCGGGCGCCAATTCGAGCGCCTTCATGAACGCGCCGGCGGCCGCGCTTGCGTCTCCCAGCGCCATGTGGGCTTGGCCGAGAGCCATGAGGTGCTCGGCCCGATCAACCGCGGTCAACTTGGCTTCAGCCTGGACGAGAACCAGGGGCACCGTGGTACGGACGTCCTGCCACCATTCTTGGGTCTGCGCGAGCTGCGACCAACAGAGCAGCGTCGGCAAATACCCAGGCTCAGCCGCGTACGCGCGCCGGTAGTTGACCCGCGCCCGTTCCACATCGCCGGTCATCTGGGCTGACCAGCCCGCCCGTTGCCAAAGCCGTGCCCGGGGTTCAAAGGTCTGTTCAGCCGCCTCGGCCAATGCCTCGAGCAACGGCAATGCGGCAGCCCAATCCTTGCGCCCCCACGCAATCTCGGCCATCACAGCCGTGGCTTGCGGATGGCCGGGGGAAAGCTCGAGCACGCGGCGGTACTGTTCCGCGGCCCCATCCACATCGTCGAGCCGGCTGCGGTAGATCTCCGCGGCGTCAAAGGCAAACTGAACCCGCGCCAGGGGATCAGATGTATTGGCTGATGCGGACGCCAGATAGGCCGCCGCGCGTGGCCAGTCGCCGCGCCGGCCATGCAACGCGACCAGCGAACGCAAGGCCGCGGGGTTGGCGGGATCGGCCGCGATGGCGGCTTCCAGCGACTGTTCGGCCGCCGCCGAATCGTCGAGATCCTGCTGGTACCAGCCCGCTATGGCCACCAGCATGTCGGCGCGCTTGGACTCCGGCGCCATCTCGGCCACTAGGCCGTTGCATTCGGCCAGCAAGTCCTGCCAGCGGTTGTGCGTGGCGGCCATGCGCGCCAGAGCCGTGGCCAACTCCTGATTCGACGGGTCTTCCTGAAACGCAGCCAGGAAGGTGATGAATGCGCGGTCTGGGTCGGCCAGATTGGTCTCGAAGATCTGCGCGGCGCGCATCAGGCAGAGTGCTCGGCCGGCAGCGTCCTTCTGACTCTCGGTGCGCTCGATAAGCAGGCCAGCCAGGTCTTCCCAGCGCTGCTCGCGCACATAGCTCTGCTCGAGCCGATGGAATTCGTCGGCCCGCTCTGCGTCCTCTGGCATTTCGTCATCGAGCGCGTCGCTGCGCATGTCGCCTCCCTGCGAAACTCGACTAGGCCAGCCCCGCGAAATAGTGGCGAAAGACTAGTCGCGACGGTGGGCAAGGTCAAACACAGTTGTATCCTACGACACCGCCCGCCTAGCTGTGTCAGAATTACCTCTGCGAAGGAGCGCAGCATGGAAACTTTACTCGTGGGATTTCTTGTCCTTACCGGCATCTCTTTGCTGACCGGGGTGCGCGTGCTGCGCGAGTATGAGCGCGGCGTGGTGTTTCGCCTGGGGCGCGCCCGCAAGAGCCTGGCCGGCCCGGGCCTGGTCATGCTGCTGCCGTTTGGCATCGATCGCGCGCGCATCGTGGACACCCGAATTCAGGCCATCCAGATTCCGCCCCAGGAAGTCATCACCCGTGACAACATCTCGATCGTTGTCAGCGCAGTGGTCTACGCCAACGTCGCGTCCCCACGCCACGCCATCTTGGAGGTAGAGGAGTTCTTGCCTGCCACCTTGCAGCTCGCGGCCACCACCTTGCGCGCGGTGGTTGGCAAGCTGGAGCTGGACGACATCCTTTCCAACCGGGAAGGCATCAACTCCGAGGTGCGAAACATCCTGGACACCCGCACCGAGCAATGGGGGGTTGAGATCACGGCAGTGGAGCTGAAAGATATCGAGCTGCCCCAGGAGATGAAGCGGGCCATGGCCCGTCAGGCCGAGGCCGAGCGCGAACGCCGCGCCAAGGTCATTGCCGCCGGCGGCGAGGTGCAAGCCGCCGCCCAACTCGCCGAAGCCGCGCGCATGATCGCGTCCACGCCGGGCGCGCTGCAACTGCGGCTCTACCAGACCCTGGTGGAGGTCTCGGCCGAGGCACGCTCGACCATCGTGTTCCCTGTGCCCATCGACATAATGGGAACCGGCGGCGCGCCGGGGCTGACCCAGGCCCAAATCCAAACCATGATGCAAAGTGCGGTCGCGCTGGCCTCATCCCAGGAGAACCGCCGGCTTGCCGATGCCGACGCCGAAAAAACCGGCAAGCTACCCGGGCGCTGAGCCCCCTCTGCGCCCTCCCCTCTCTCCTCGGTGTCCTCAGCCACGTTCTGCGCGGCTACTTGATCCCCAAGTTTCTCCGAATCCTGCCGGCAGGCTCCTCGAAGTCCGGCACGAAACCCCGCCCAGTGATGAGCTCATAAAGCGCGATGTAGCGGCGGGCCGCTTCGCAGCGGACCTCGTCGGCAAGCGGGGGCGGCGGTCCGTCGCCCCGGTAGCCCTGATCGGCCAGCACGCGACGCAGGTACTCCTTGTCCAGCCCGCGCGGCTCGTCGCCCCGCTCGAAACGCACCTGGTAGTCGTCGGCATACCAGTAGCGCGAACTGTCGGGGGTGTGGACCTCGTCGATGAAGCAAAGGCCGCCGTCAACCCGCCGGCCGATCTCGTATTTCGTGTCGACCAGGATGAGACCGCGCTGGGCCGCGAGACTCTGACCAAAGGCGAAGATGCGCGCGCACATCTCGGCCGCCCGGTCGAAGTCGTCGGCTGACAGCACACCCGACGCCAGAATCTCCTCGCGCGACATCGACTGGTCGTGCCCGCCCTTGGCCGCCTTGGTGGATGGCGTGAGGATGGGCTTGTCCAGCTTCTGGTTCTTGCGCATGCCATCGGGCAACTTGTGCCCACAGAAGAGGCGGCCACCCCGTTCATAGTGGTACCAGATCGATGTCGTGGTCACGCCCGTCAGATACGCGCGCATGACGAACTCCACCGGCAAGAGCTCGCACTCGGCAGCCACCATGACGGTCGGGTCAGGCACCGAAAGCACGTGATTGGATGCGATCTGCTTGGTCGCCTCGAACCAATAGGCCGCGATCTGGTTGAGCACCTGGCCCTTGAAGGGAATAGTGCCCAGCACCACATCAAAAGCGCTGATTCGGTCGGTCACCACGATGGTGCGCTGGCCGTTCTTGCTGTAGCAGTCACGAACCTTGCCGACGTACTTGCTGCCCAGCTCGGGGAAATCCGTCTTCTCCAGGGTCTTGGCAAGCTGTGCTCGAATAAGCTCATTGGAAACCATGGCGTGCCTCCCTCGGCTGTCAGCCGTCTAGGTCTCTTAGCGCTCGATCGATGATGACGCCGCCCCAACGCAAATGGTGCTTGATATCGAACGCCTCATCCAAGTCAGCGGCGGTCAAATGGGCGGTGATCTCCGGATCGGCGCCCACCCTCTCGCGAAAGCTGGGCGCGGATCCAGGGGAACGCCCCAGCGCAGCCGATGCGGCCAGGGCGTGTTTCTGCACCAACTCGTATGCCATCTGGCGCGCCAAGCCTTTGCGCACAAGAGCCAGCATCACGCCCTCGCTGAAGAAAAGCCCGCCGGTCAGCTCCAGATTGTGGTGCATGCGTTGTTGGTTGACCACCAGGCCGTCGATCAAGGTGGCCGCCCGGCGCACCATGAAGTCAGCGATCCCCGTGGCATCCGGGCCGATCACCCGCTCCACCGACGAGTGCGAGATGTCACGCTCGTGCCAAAGCGCCACGTCCTCTAGGGCCGCGCCAGCATAGGCACGCAGCAGGCGCGCCAGCCCGCACAGGTTCTCAGAAAGGATCGGGTTCTTCTTGTGGGGCATGGCGGACGAGCCCTTCTGTCGCTGACTGAAAGCCTCCATTGCCTCGCCCACCTCGGTCCGCTGCCAGTGTCTGATGGTGAGCGCGATGCGCTCGACCGCGGTGCCCAGCCGGGCCAAAGCCATGAAGTAGCCCGCGTGGCGATCGCGCGCCACGATCTGGGTGGGCACCACCTCCGGGTGCAGACCCAGGGCGCCCAGGGCACGAATCTCGATCTCCGGGTCCAAGCTGGCGTAGGTGCCGACCGCCCCGGCCAGCTTGCCGGCTGAAATCTCTTCGCGCGCTGCCACCAGCGCCCGTCGCGCGCGGCCGACCTCGCTGAAGAAGCTGGCGAACACCAGGCCAGCGGTGATGGGCTCAGCGTGGATGCCATGCGAGCGGCCGATCATAAGCGTGCTGCGATGCTGTTCGGCCTTGCGCGCGAGCGCCTGCATGAGCTGGTCGACGCCGACCACGATCTCATCGGCTGCCTGGCGCAGCAGGATGGCCAGGGACGCATCCAGCACGTCGGAAGATGTCATTCCCAGGTGGAGCCAACGCGCAGGCTCGCCCGCCAGTTCCTCGACATGGCTGAGGAATGCGATTACGTCGTGCTTGGTCTGCTCCTCGATTTCGACGATGCGCTCGGCCTGCAGCTTGCCAGCGGTCCGTTGGCGCACGCTCTCGGCCGTGCCCGCAGGCACGCGGCCCGCGGATTCCATGGCCTCACAGGCTGCCAACTCCACCCGCAGCCAGGTTTCGTAACGGCGGGCATCAGACCACAATTCGGCCAGCGCGGGTCGCGTGTATCGTTCAATCATGTGGCAGTGCCGGGCAGAGCGTGTCCTTCTAGCGGATCGGCGCGAACGATTCAATGGAGTCCAACTTCGGCCTAACGCCCGATCGGAATCGCGCCCAGCCCCACCATGATGGCCAGTACCCCCACGGTGACGAACACGATGGCCCGGGCGGTGGCCCCGTTGAAGTAGCGCTGCGCCCCGCGTTCGCGCGCACCGCGAGGCCGGGCCAGCGCCTGGGCCACACCGCTCAGAACTAGAATGGCGCCGCTTAGCACGAAGAACTTCAGTCCAGCCTGCGCGGGGTTCATGTCTACCCCTCGACCAACTGGCGACAGAGCACCTTCAGCCGCCGACTCAAGGCGCCAGGCTTGCCATCACCCAGCCCCAGCCCATCGACCCGAGTCACAGGCAGCCGGCTGCGCACCGAGCTGGTCAGAAAAGCCTCATCTGCCCGCGGGCGATCGTCAGGGCTCATGAACAAGACCTCATGACACGTGATGCCGTTTGCGCACGCCAATTGCCGCCAAAAAGGAAACCCCTGCCAAAGACCGGAACGGGGGCCATATCGGGCGGACCGAGCTGGCCGCCGAGGTGAACGCGGATTGACATCAAAGAAATGCCAAAGCTAGTACAATCATGGTAAGCAAACCACCGGTAGTCTCAGGCCCCTTCAGGAGGGGGTGCGCATTGAACATTCTGCGTGTCCGCTGCAGAAGTGCTGAGGAGTTTCGCAGTTTCTACAACCCTGTTCATCCCGACGGCGGGATCTTCTGCCCGACTACCAAGCAGCTCGCGCCTGATGCCGAGGTGGTGGTCGAAATCGTCTGCCATGCGCTGCCCAACCGGGTTTTTATCCGCGGCACGGTGGAGTCATGGCGACCGGCTCTGCCCCGGCTGCGCGTGCGAGCAGGTGCCATGGTCAAGTTTGCGACCGAAGAAGGGGCCAAACGCGACTTCGTGCTGGAGACCATCGATGGGCATCGCAAACCCACGCCGCGCCGACGGCACACGCGAATTCCCATCGGCCTGCCGGTCAAGCTCCGCCTGGCCAGCGAGCCCGAGCCGGTGAACGCTGACCTCCGCGAGATCAGTGCCAACGGCGCGCTGGTCTACGCACCGATAGTCCCGCCGCTCGGTACCGAAGTGGTCCTGGACTTGGTGCCACCTGGCGGCGTGGCGCCCATGGCCATCGCCGGGCGCGTGATCTATCACGCTGGTCCGGGTCAGAGCGGCCTCCGATTTGTTTTTCGTGAGGGTGGCGGTTCGCGCCGGTTGCGGGAGCTGGTACGTCGATTCAAGATTTCCTGAGATTGGCGTTACACAGCACAAGGTCGTTCATATCCGGACATGTGGGGAGATCGCCTCCGCAGCCCAGCTCACGGAAATTCCTATTACCTTCGATAGGGAAAGAGCCTGTAATATCACTTCGCCCATGAGCCCTTCGCCTTCCCCAAACGTGAGAAGCAAGAACCAGATCGCCGCTGGCGTGCTAGTCGGTGGCCGCTTCCAAATCCAGCGCTTCTTGGGTGAGGAATGCGGCAGCGAACTCTACCAGGCGCAAGATTCCCAAGGTGGCGCTTTGGTGGCCCTGCGTGTCTTCAGCGCAGAGGGAACCCCGCGAACCGTTGCGAAGATTGACCTTGGCCAGGCTGCTCTCGTGCCACACAAGAACTTGGCGATGCTGGTTGCCTGGGGTATCGAGGGTGATCACGTTTACGTCGCCACCGAAGCCAGCGATGGCGCTAGCCTCAGGCAACTCATTGACGCGAGACACAGCGACGGCGGAGTGATCGGCCTGACTCATGCCCACATCTTGTTGGGGCACGTAGTCAACGGCCTGGATACCGCGCATTCGGCGCTGGTTCATGGAGGCATCAACCCCGCGGCCATCAGGGTTACCTCTGCGGGCCGGGTCAAGCTAACCGACTTGGGTCTCTCGCGGGCGTTGCCCGCGCTGACTCGGCGGGGTGGTCCTGACTCCAACTCGAAGGGCGCCTACCTCGCGCCCGAGGTGGCAGCGGGTGAAGAGCCCTCGCCTGCGGCCGACGTGTACTCCCTCGCGGCCATACTGTACGAGCTGCTCACTGGCCATGCTCCGGCCTCGCCGCTATGGCCGCCCAGTCAGGTGAACTCCGCCATCCCGCCCGCCGTGGATGCGGTGGTAGCGCGCGGCATGGCCCCGTTGCCCGAGACCCGTTTCTCCCGGCCTCAGGAACTGTGGGAAGCGCTGGGGGCCGTTCTCGCCAGCATGGCGGCGGGCGGCCCGGCTGGTCCTCGCAAGCGGCCCTCTGCTGCCCGCATGGTTGTGGGGAAGTCATTCAGTGTCGCCGATGCCGTGCGCCTCACCGAGGAGTACGAGCGCTGGCTGGTGCAGAAGGATAAACTCGACTACGGCCCCTTCTCCCTGGCCCAGGTCATGGCCCAGATGGACAAGGGCATCTTCAACGGCGACAACATCATCGTGGATGTGGACTCCGGCGACCGGCAGAAGATTCGCGAGCATCCACAACTGGTTGAGTTCACTCGTGCAACCGAACGCCGGCTCGAAGTGCAGCGACGGGCACAGGCCGAGCGGGCCCACGAACATGTGGAACGCAAGAAGGGTCGCTGGATGATCTTCATCATTGGCACGGCGGTCGTGGCGCTTGCCGCGGGCCTGGCCTGGTTCATCCACAAGCGAGTGGCTGCCAAGGATGACGTCCTCGCCTCACGCGTGAGCGAAGCCGACGTGGATGCCTTCCTCAAGGACGTCAAGATCTCATTCCCGGCACACAAGCGGCCGGGTGGCTTCAGGCGTGGCGGCCCCGGCGGCGGCCCGGCGGGCGTGGCCGGCCGGGCAGAGGACTTCGACAACAAGATGGAATTCGGCGACGTGAGCCAAGATGGTGGCGATGCCATCCTGGACGAAGGCACCATCGACAGAGTCATGCACGCCAACTACCGGCGGCTAGTTCCTTGCATCATGGGCAGGGGCGTGCCGATGCTTGAGGTCGACTTCGTGGTTCAGCCCACCGGACGGGTCAAGGCGGTGCGGGCCAACGGCCAAAGCAAGGGGCCGCTTCCGATGTGCGTCTTGAATCAGATGCAGGCATTCGGGTTTCCCGCCTACAAAGGCAAGAACACCATCGCAAGCTGGTCCATGTCGATCCGGTAGCTACTTCGCGAAGCCGGCTACGCGTTCCTTGCCGGGCTTGGCCGCCAGCACACGAAGACCCAAGATGAGGTCGTAGGTGAACCAGAAGTGCTCATCCTTGACCGTGTGCAGGCACAGGACCTTGTCGCGTAGCTCGACCCGGACCACCTTGTTCACCGGCATCACGTCGCCGGGTGCGGCCACCAGAAAAATGGCTTCGCGCTCCTCGGCAAGCGTGAAGGTGTCTTGACTGGCCGCCAGTCCCTCGGCCGAAAGCGCGGCGCTGATGGTGTCCTTGGTCATTGGTAGAGTCTACAACGAACGCAGCCCTTCTAGGGTACGCGCAATGGCGTCAGGCAAGTCGCCCGCCATGAGGTTGTGCGAACCCAGGGTACGAATCGCGGTCTCGGCCGATTCGCCGTGCACGAACACGCCGGCACAGGCCGCATCGGACGGCTGCAGCCCTTGCGCCAGCAGGGACGCAATAACCCCAGTGAGCACATCGCCGCTGCCCGCGGTGCCCAGGGACGGGTTCGCGGTCGGGTTGATGTGGGCGGTTCCGTCGGGTGTCGCGACTATCGTGCGCGCGCCTTTCAGAACCACCACGGCGCGCGATCGCTCGGCCAGTCGGCGGGCATGGCCCAAACGGTCCTTCATCAATTCGGCGATGGGCAGACCGCAGAGGCGCGCCATCTCGCCGGGGTGAGGGGTCAGGATGCGAGCGGCGCGGGCCGCATACGCAACCCGGGCCACATCCTCGGCCAGGAGGTTCAAGGCATCGGCGTCAACCACCAGGGGGATGGGCAACTCGGCCACCAACCGGCGCACCAAGGCCGCCGTACCGGGCCCAGTGGGAATGCCCGGCCCCAACGCCGCCGCCTTCATGCGGCCCGCCAGGGCCAGGATGCGGGCGTAGCTCGCCTCATCGGCATCGTCGCCGTCGGCGTAGCAAGCGGTCATCTCAGCCACCACCTTGGCGTCGAGCGCCGCCTGGCCGGCTGCGGTCGTGGCCACCGTGGCGAGGCCCGCGCCGGCTCGCAGAGCCGCCCGCGCCGCCAGCAGGGCTGCACCTGTCTTGCCAGCCGACCCGGCGATCACTAGGACGTGACCGGCGGTGCCCTTGTGGCCTCCTGGTCCCCGACGAGGCAGCATGCGCGCCACGCCTTCACGTTCCAGCCAGTAGCAGAGCGGCCCCTCGGCCTTGGCGGCTTCCACGGCCGCGTCGACTGGGACGCCCAGATCCACGACCTCGACCCGCCCAACCGGTGCGTCGGGATCCAGAACCAGTCCAAGCTTGCGGCAGGCCATGGTCGCCGTCACATGGGCGGCAAACGCAACCCCGTGCACCACGCCCGTGTCCACGTCCAGTCCCGAAGGAATGTCGACCGCCACGCGCAGGGTGTCGACCGCGTTCATGGCGGAAATAGCAGCCGCGGCCGGACCGGTCACGTCCGACCGCAAACCGGTGCCAAACACGGCATCGACAATCACGTCTGCCCCGGCCAAGTACGCGCGCCAGGTGGTGGCATCTTCTTCGAACGAAGCATCGCGCACTAGCGCACCGGGCAGGGCTTCAAATGCGCGGGCGAAGACCGCGGCATCGCCGGCCATCTTCTCGCGCGCCATGGCCAAGAAGACCTGCACCTGAGCGCCCCGGTCGAGCAGGTGACGAGCCAGCACAAAGCCATCGCCGCCGTTCTGGCCGGCGCCGCACACCACGCGCACGTCCAGGCCAGGGAGATGGGCCTTCTCCCGAGCAATGATCTCCGCCACCCCGCGGCCTGCGTTCTCCATCAGAACCAGGCTCGGCAGCCCGAGCTTGTCGATGGCGGCGCGGTCGACCGCTTTCATCTGGGCGGCAGAGAGAACCAGTGCCAAGAGATCCTCCTACTTCGTGTTCCCCGCGCCGGCTGTGATGGCCGCACGCATGTCGACCACGGCGCGTTCCATGCCGACCAGCACGGCGCGCGCGATGATGCTGTGACCAATGTTCAGCTCCTCCAAGAAGGGCAAAGCTGCCACAGGACCGACGTTGGTGTAGTCAAGGCCGTGCCCTGCGGCCAGGCGCAGCCCGGCGTCGGCAACAGCGCGCCCCGCTTTCTCCAGCCGGGCCAGCTCTCGACGCGCGGCCGTGCTGTTGCCAGCGGCGTGGCAGTAGTCGCCGGTGTGTAGCTCGGCGCACACGGCTCCAAGATCGGCGCTGGCCCGCGCCGCGTCCTCCTCGGGATCGACAAACAGGCTGACGCCGATCCCAGCGTCGCGCAGGGTGCGCACGGCTCGGCCGATGACGGCACCCTGCCCGCGCAGATCGAGCCCGCCTTCGGTGGTTCGTTCCTGCCGTTTCTCGGGCACCAACGTGCACAAGTCTGGCTTGATTTCTAGGGCGATTTCCACGATCGATGGCACCGCGGCCATCTCCAGATTGAGCACGCCGCGCACCGTCTGGCGCAACAAGCGCACGTCGCGTTCCTGGATGTGACGCCGGTCCTCGCGCAAGTGCGCGGTGATGCCATCGGCGCCGGCCAGCTCGCACAGGCCAGCGGCCAGCACCGGGTCTGGGTAGATCGTGTCGCGCTGCTGGCGCAGAGTCGCGACGTGGTCAACGTTGACGTGCAGGCGAATCATTGTGCGAGTGCCTTCTGCATGGTAGCGACGATCTCCTCGGCGTAGGCGCGGATCGTGTTCTCGTCAGTCCCCTCGATCATCACGCGCGCCTTGGGCTCCGTGCCCGAGTAGCGCACCAGCACGCGGCCGTCTTGCCCCATGGCTTTCTCCACCCGGCGGATGACCGCCGCGACCGCGGATAGCTCATCGATGGGCGGCTTGCGTGCGACCGTGAAGTTGATGAGGACCTGAGGGTAGCGAGTCATGATCGCGGCCAGCTCGGACAATGGGCGTTCTTCCTGGACCATGACCGACAAGATCTGCAAGGCCGCCAGCAGGCCGTCACCCGTGGTTGCTTCTTCGAGAAAGATGATGTGGCCCGACTGCTCACCGCCGAAGACGAACCCCTGCTCCCGCATAGCCTCGACAACGTAGCGGTCGCCCACCGGGGCACGCAGCAGCTTGCCCTCTCGCGCCGCCAGCGCCCGCTCCAGTCCCAGGTTCGACATGGCCGTGGCCACCACGGTATTCCCTGGCAGCGCCCCGCGCGCCAGTAGCCGCGTACCCAAGATGGCCATGATTGGGTCGCCGTCGACAATTTCCCCGCGTTCGTCAGTGAGGATCACTCGATCCGCGTCCCCGTCGAGCGCGATGCCGATCGCGGAGCGCGTGCGGCGTACCTCGGCCGCCACCTTTTCAGCATGCAAGGCACCGCAATTGTCATTGATGTTGCGCCCGTTCGGTTCGGCGGACAGCACGGTCACGTCGGCGCCCAGTTCGCTGAATACCTGCGGCGCCACCGTGTAGGCGGCGCCGTTGGCACAGTCGACCACCACGCGCACCCCGTCGAGGGTGCGCGCCTTGGGAAAACTGTGTTTGAGAAACTGCACGTAGCGCCCTTCCGCATCGTCGATGCGGATGGCCTTGCCAATCTTGGGCTCGGGGCCCGGCGTGGGCGCTTCTGGGTCGGCCATGCGCCGCTCGATGTCCGCCTCCACGTCGTCGGGCAGCTTGAATCCGTCGGAGGCGAAGATCTTGATGCCATTGTCCTGATAGGGATTGTGCGAGGCGCTGATCACCACGCCCGCGTCCGCCCGCATGCTGGAGGTGATGAACGCGATGGCCGGGGTGGGCAGAGGCCCCACCAGCATGACGTCGGCACCCGCCGAGACGATCCCGGCTTCTAGGGCGCTCTCAATCATGTAGCCAGACAAGCGAGTATCTTTTCCGATGACCACCCGGCAGCGCCGGCCGCCCTTGCGAAATCGTTCGGCCACCGCGCGCCCGAGGGCGAGTGCGATCTCCGCGGTCATCGGGTACTGGTTCGCGACACCGCGGATCCCATCGGTGCCGAAAAGTCTTCGGGTCTCGTCTGTCTTGCTCATGCGAAGGGTCCTATTCTAGTACGAGTTGGTCAGCGCCCGCGATGGCTTCGACTACGCGAACCACGTCGCGCATGGCCAGGACATCGTGAACCCGCACCGCATCCGCGCCATTCATGATCGCCACGGCCACCGCCGCGGCTGTGCCGAAGACCCGCTCAGTGGTCGGTTTCCCAGTCAAGTCGCCTATGAAACGCTTGCGTGACACGCCCACCATGATGGGCACGCCCAGGTGCGCCCGCACGCGCGCCAGGTGCTTGAGCAGGCGCAGGTTGTGAGGCAGGTTCTTGCCAAACCCGATGCCGGGATCGGCCCAGACTTCGCCGCACCCCGCGGCCCGCGCTGCGGCCACCCGGTTGGCCAGCTCGCTCGACACCTCGTCGACCACGTTGTCGAAATGGACATGGGCCATCATGTCGGCCGGCTGGCCGCGCAGGTGCCCCACCACCATGGCGGCCTGGCCCGCCGCAGCCACGCGCAGGATCTCCGGATCGAGCAGGCCCCCGGACACGTCGTTGACCGCGGTTGCACCAGCAGCCAGGGCCGCGCGCGCTGTAGCGGCCTTATAGGTGTCGACGGACACCCGAACGGTTGCCGCCAGACGCGCTGACAGCGCGCGAATCACCGGCGCCACCCGCGCGATCTCCTCGGCTTCGGGAACTGGCACGGAGTCCGGCCGGGTGGATTCGCCGCCCACGTCAAGCCAATCCGCGCCATCCGCTGCCAAGGCCAGACCTGCGGCCACAGCATCCTCAACTGAACGAAATCGACCCCCATCCGAGAACGAATCCGGGGTCAGATTGAGAACGCCGACAATCCGCGCAGCCATCGGAGTGAAGGGTTACTACGCCCACCCCCTTCGAGGCGACAACGTCGATCCGTCTCCGCAACCCTCTCCCCACCGGGGCCTGCAAGAAGCGAAGTTCCAAGCGAGCGGCCCCTCACCCGCCGACGCAGACGTCGGCGTCCTCTCCCCGTCGGGGAGAGGCACGGATCTCGATTCGCCAGCCTCCATGCCATCACCTTGACAAGGCTGATTCCTACGCCTTTTCGGGATCAGGCAGGGGTCGCGGGAACAGCCCGGGACGTTGCCCGGGTCGAGCTTGCTTCTGCTCACCCCCATCCTTGCCCGCCACGGGAAGCGGAACCGCGCGAGTCCGGTCCAATTTGCCGCCCGCAAACAGGATATCGATCTCGCTGCCGTCCAGGGTTTCGTACTCGAGCAGGGCCTCGGCCAGCACGTTCAACTTGTCAAGGTTGCCCGTGATCACCTGCTTGGCGCGTTCAAGGTTTTCGGTGACGATCCGGCGCACTTCGGCGTCGATGTCCACGGCGGTCTGCTCGCTGTATTCCTTGTGCTCGGCGAAATCACGGCCCAGGAACACCATCTCCTCGTTGCGGCCGAAATGCAGCGGCCCGATCTTCTCCGACATGCCCCACTCACATACCATCTTGTGTGCCAGGTCGGTGGCCATCTGGATGTCATTGGAAGCGCCGGTCGTGATCTGCCCGAAAACCAGCTCCTCGACCACGCGACCGCCCATGGCCACGGCAATCTGGTCGTTAGCAGCCTCGCGCGACAGATTGAGCCGGTCTTCCAAGGGCAACTGCTGGGTGAGTCCCAGGGCTCGTCCGCGCGGAATGATGGTCACCTTGTGAACCGGGTCAGAGCCCTTCATCATCTTGCCGACCAGCGCGTGACCCGCCTCGTGAAACGCGGTCACGCGCTTGTCCTGATCGCTGATGATCATCGATCGCCGTTCCGGTCCCATCAGGACCTTGTCCTTGGCCATCTCAAAGTCATGGCGGTCGAGCTGATCCTTGTCCTCGCGCGCGGCCAGCAAGGCCGCCTCGTTGACCAGATTCTCCAAGTCGGCGCCCGAAAAGCCGGGCGTGCCACGCGCCACCACGTCGAGATCCACGTTGGGCCCGAGCGGCATCTTCTTGGTGTGAACCTTTAGGATGCCCAGCCGCCCCTTGACGTCGGGCCGAGGAACCACGATGCGTCGATCAAAGCGCCCCGGCCGCAGCAGCGCCGGGTCGAGCACGTCGGGCCGGTTGGTAGCCGCGATGAGAATCACGCCGTCGTTGGACTCGAAGCCGTCCATCTCGACCAGAAGCTGGTTGAGGGTTTGCTCGCGCTCGTCGTGGCCGCC
>PMKP01000190.1:45051-66277 GCA_003157775.1 Myxococcales bacterium
CTTGGGAATGCGGCCGCCCAGGCGAGTGAACTTCTTGGGGTCCTTGAGGAAGGCGATAATCTCCTCGACCTCGTCCTTCGCCTCTTCGATGCCGGCCACGTCGGCGAAGGTGATCTTCTTCTGGTTCTCGGACAGAAGCCGCGCCTTCGACTTGCCGAAGCTCATGGCCTTTCCGCCCCCCATCTGGAGCTGGCGCATGAACAGCAAGAAAACCACCGCGACCACGATGATGGGCAGCCAGGTAATCAACATCTGCTGCCAAAATCCGCCCTCAGCCTCGCGTGAGATCTCGTAGGGAAGGTTGGCCCGGTTGAGCTTCTCCAGGGTTTGCTCACCGATGAAGCCGGTGGTGACGAACTGCTCATCACCCTTCTTCAGCGTGCCGCGAAACTCCGCATTGTTGCCGTTCATTCGGATCTGCAGCGGCGTGGCCTTGAAATCGGCCGGCGACTTCTCGACCTTCTGGATGAATTCCGAGAAGGCCAGCTTCTGCTCCACAGCCCGCGGGTTGATGAGCTGCCACACCAAAAAGAAGGTGAAGAGCAGCATCGCCCATACGAGGATGGTCTTGTGGCTATGACGCACGCGCGGTCCTCTGATACTTTCTACTATCTAGTTAGAATATTGACCGCAAAAGCAGCGGCGTCAAACGAGAGTTGGAGTCGCAGCGCCGTCAGACGGCACGCACTGCGAGCCAGTGTGCGGTGGTGATCCGCGGACAGCCCACTTCGGAAGGCCGCAGACCCGCGACAAACAGGATGGTTCCGTCGGCGGCCACCAGCACCGGCAGCTCGGAGCGCTGGTCGCGGGGGATCTTGAAGTCGACAAAGAGGTCGGACACCTTGCGGCTGCCGCGGCCTCCCCGCGGACGCATGCGATCGCCCGGGCGCCAGGCCCGCACCTGCAAAGGCCGCGCAATCCAGGCAGCGTCAAAGATCGCCGCACCGGTCGGCGGGACTGCGGGGTGCTTCCCTTCTTCCACCTGGAGAGCGCGCCCCTCACTTCGTCCCGGCAGGCGAAAGATCCCAGGACCCGCGACCGGGACGGACTCGGGCGAACCCGGGGCACGGGAAGGCTCCCGCCGTGGTTCCGCGCGCGGCCGGAGGCGGACGTCTCCGTAGCTCACCACAACTTCCCCCTCGTGGACTGATACCCGCCGCGTGCCTCGCCTTTGCATCGCCATCCGGCGGATCAGGGCAGCCGCGCGCCGCGGGACCGAGGCAAGATCGACCGTGCGATGGTCCGGCGCCTCTACCGCGATGGCGCGTGCCTCTTGTGCCAATGACAGCAGCGCATCGACCACGCGCGGGTTTTCGCGCGCAAGCAGGGGCAGAAGGTCGAGACGAATTCGCACACGCGCGTAGTTCCGGTTGGTGTTCGACGGATCCTCGATGAACGGGATGCGCCGCTTGGCCAAGAACGTGATGATGCTTTTGCGGCGAACCTCGAGCAGCGGCCGGATGAAGATCCCGCGCCGGTAGTGAATGCCGCCCAGGCCGGGAATGCTGGTGCCGCGCACGATGCGAAAAAGCACTGTCTCAGCCTGGTCGTCGGCCGTGTGGCCGAGGGCGACGTGCGAGCAACCCAGCCGAGTCGCCGCTGCCTGCAAAGCAGAGAGGCGCACATTGCGAGCAGCTTCCTGCAACGAAACATGGGGACGGCGCGCGGCCTTGACGTCGACCACAAGAACCTCGCAGCAGACACCAAGGGCGTTGCAGCGCTCGGCCACCAAGGCGACCTCGGCTGCCGATTCAGGCCGCAAGCCGTGATCCACGGTCGCGGCGTGAAGCTCGATGTGCAAGCGGGGCGCGAGATGCTTGAGCGAATGCAGGAGAGCCGTCGAGTCGGGACCGCCGGAGACGGCCACCAGCACCCGCTCGCCGCCAGCAAGCAGCGCCTGCTCGCGAATGGTTTGCAGTACCTGGGACAGCATTTCAGGGCTTGCGCAACATCACGATGTGTTCCCGACGTTGGTGGCCGGCGAAGATCTGGCGCAGGCGGTAATCATGCGGCGGTCGCGTCTGCGAGACCCGAGCCACCGGGACAAGTCCCACGCGCCGGGCCTCGTCCTCGACCGCGCGCGCGGAGTCCTCGGGCGCACCCGCCACCACACCATCCCCGACCTGTAAAATGATGGCCGCGCCCCGACGGGCTACACGCGCCATTTCCGACAACCAGCGCCGCCGATCGTGGTGCCAGCGCTGGGCCGCCGAGCCCAACCCATCGTCGCGCGCGCCGACTTGGACGCGATCCAGATTTTCGCGCGGCAGCCCCAGCCAGAGGAAACGCACGTCGTGGTGTTCAGCGTAGTCGTAGGTTCCGGCGTAGGGCGGCGACGACAGGATCAGATCGAAACTATCACCGGCCAGCCCATCTGACATGGGAACCCTGGAAGGGTTCCCATCCCCTCCCACGATGGCGCGCCGCCGGCAAAGCCGGCGGGCTCCCCACGCGCTTAGATCCCGCGCGTCGGCCACGCGGATTTGCGGCACGGACGTGCCGGCCGGCGTACGCCGCTCCAAGGCCTCCAGCCCAAAGGCCAGTTCCTCAGCGCGGCTGGCGAAGAAACGCGAGGGTACGCCCCGGCCGATGCGCCGAGCTTCTGCCTCTTCGCTGCCGCGCATGAACTTCACCAGGATCGATGACAGGCAGGCGCGCAGGGCGCGGCCCACATCGTCCTCCTTGGTCTCGCCGATGAGGGCACGCAAGCCGTAGAGCTCAAGCGCAACGTGGGGAAAGAAACGGTCGCTCTCTCGGCGCGCCCACTTGGGGATGTCGGGCCGCAGGCGCTTGCGGGCGCGCTCCGCCGCTGCCTCGGCGATCTGGCGCGCGCCCTCCACCAGACATCGGCGGCCCTCCGACCCCAGGGTGGTCGAGCGCACGCGCGCAATGATCACCGCCAGCGGGCTGGCATCGCTGCCCACGGCCTTGCGGCCCGCGGCCATGGCCTCGACCAGGACCGTGCCGCTGCCGCAGAAGGGATCCAGCACGTCCTGGCCGGGCTGCGAAAAGCGCGCGATCGCGGCACGCGCCGTAGATGGGTGCATGCGGCCGGCATAGCTGTGAAACCCATGGGTAAGCGCACGCGCCAGGCCCGGATCCGGGGCCAGCAGCTCGGCCAGCGCCGCCGCTGTCTCAGCGTCGCCGACCTGTTCCACAGCGCCGCCAAAGACCGAAAACGCCTGTTTGCGCCGGGCGATTATCATGGGAACCCTGGGAGGGTTCCCAAACCCTCCCGCGCTCTGGCTCCGGCGGGCAGAGCCCGCCCGAGCCGACGCGTTCTTGATGGGAACCCTGGGAGGGTACGCTGGCCCTCCGCCTCCCTTGTGCTCCTTCTTCGTTATCCGTTCCATCGCAGAAGTTCCGCATCGGAAGGCAGTGCAGGCGGCGAAAGGCTGGGGGACTCGGTCATGGCTCGATCCCGACTATAGCGCGAGCGCGGGACCGGACCTATTCTTGCCGCCGACGCCGATCCGCGTGCTAGCGCGAGCGGCGGCGGCCAAAGAGAACGAGCAGAGAGAATGCGCTGGCCATCAACCAAGGCGCCAGGTATTTGGCCGTGGAACCCTTGCTGATGTCGCACCCACTGCTGTCAGTGGCGGGAGGCGGGGCACCTCCATCAGGGCCACCGGTGGTTCCCCCACTGCCGGTGCTCGTGCCTGCCTGGCACACCATGCAGCCGCTGGGGCAGGAGTAGCAAGCGCCCTGAACATTCTGAGCCGCCACGCACTGGCAGGTGCCCTGGACGTTGTCGGGGGTAGTGCATGCGGAGCCAATCGCTGCAAATTGGCAAGGACCCGGGGCCGCCACGTCGGCCACGGCAGGTCCTGCGAAGAGAAGGGCGGAAAAGACTAGGGAACAGAGTTTCTTCATGGGTCAGCTTGTCAGCAATTTCCAGGCCAGGTTCGAGCCTGTCCCCGCGCCCGACGGCAAGCCAGATCATGGCTGGGATCCATCAGAATTCTGAGGGCTGGCTGGCGATTCTGTCGCAACCGGCGCGCCTGGCATGCTGAGGCAAGACCTCGCACCCCAACACGCTGAGCCCAGTTCCCGCGGGTACATTTGATCGCGTGCCCCATCTCCTGTACGCTGGCGGGCGAACTAATTCGTCGGTGATTTGCACATGCAAGCACTCAAAATCAAGCCTGAAGCAAGCGGGAAGTGGGATCTGGTCAGCCTGGGCGAAATCATGTTGCGCCTCGATCCAGGGGATAGCCGCGTCGCGACCACACGTTCATTCCGGGTGTGGGAAGGCGGAGGCGAATACAACGTCGCGCGCGGGCTGCGTCGCTGTTTCGGCCTTAGGACCGCGGTGGTCACCGCCCTGGCCGACAACCCAGTCGGCCGACTGGTGCAGGACCTCGTCTACCAGGG
This sequence comes from Myxococcales bacterium, assembly GCA_003157775.1. GTDB lineage: Bacteria > Myxococcota_A > Polyangia > Fen-1088 > Fen-1088 > Fen-1137. Next base: position 49,426 of record PMKP01000190.1, read on the forward strand.
CGGGGTCGACCAATCACACGTCAAATGGGTTCCCTACGACGGGGTCGGACGCACGGTTCGCAACGGCCTGAATTTCACCGAGCGCGGATTCGGATTGCGCGCCCCGCTCGGCTGTTCCGACCGCGGCCATACCGCGGTGTCGCAGCTACAACCCGGCAGCATCGACTGGAAACTGATATTCCACGGGGAAGGCGCGCGCTGGTTCCACACCGGTGGGATCTTTTGCGCCCTGTCGGAAACCACGCCTCTCGTGGCCAAGGAAGCGCTGCAGGCGGCAAGAGGAAACGGAACCGTGGCTTCCTACGACCTCAACTACCGTGAGTCGTTGTGGAAGGCCATTGGCGGGCGCAAGCGCGCCATCGAAGTGAACCGCGAGGTGGTGTCCCAGGTCGACGTGCTGTTCGGCAATGAAGAGGATTTCACCGCGGCGCTCGGCTTCGAGGTGGAAGGCGTGGACGAAAATCTGTCGCAACTTGACCCGGAAAGCTTCCTCCGGATGATCGAGCGCGTGGTCGCAGCGTACCCGAATCTGAAGTTGGTGGCCACCACCCTGCGCAATGTCAGGAGCGCAACCTGCAACGATTGGGGAGCCGTGTGCTACTACGAAGGGCAGCTCTATTCCGCCACGGTACGCAATGATTTGGAGATCTACGATCGGGTCGGCGGCGGTGACTCATTCGCGTCCGGGTTGATCTACGGTTTTCTCGCCGGCCGATCCCCAGAATGGGCGGTTGAATGTGGGGCGGCGCACGGGGCGTTGGCGATGAGCACGCCGGGCGACACCACCATGGCAACCTTGGCAGAAGTCGAAAAGGTCATGAAGGGCGCCAGCCCGCGCGTGGCCCGTTGAGTTCCGGAAGAAAGGCAGCATGAAGTCGCGTGACAAAGCAGAAGTCAGTAGCCGCCTGACGGCGATCGGCATCATCCCCGTGGTCCGGGCCGAGTCCAGCGAAATGGGCCGCCGGGCCGTGGCGGCCATTCTCAAGGGCGGGATTTCGGTCCTGGAGATCACGATGACGGTTCCCGGGGCTGTGCGCATGATTGAGGAGTTGCGCGCCGAGATCGATCCAGAGGTGATCATCGGCGCAGGCACCGTGCTTGATGCGCAAACCGCGCGTGCCTGCATCGAGGCTGGTGCCCAGTTCATCGTCAGCCCCGCGCTCGACCTCGAGACCGTTGCCTTTTGCGGACAACAAGGTGTCCTGGTGATGCCCGGCGTGCTCACCCCGACCGAGGTAGTGACCGCCTGGACAGCCGGGGCCGATTTCGTGAAGGTATTCCCGGCGGGCGCGGTCGGCGGGGCCAGCTACATCAAGGCCCTCAAAGCGCCGCTGCCGCAGATCAAGCTGGTTCCGACCGGGGGGGTTTCGTTGCAGACCGCTGCGGCCTTCATCAAGGCAGGAGCCGAGGCCCTGGGCGTGGGCGGCGACCTGGTCGATGTCAAGGCCTTGCGCGAAAGACGCGACGATCTGATCACCGAGCGCGCTAGGCTGTTCGTGGACATAGTTCGGCAGGCGAGAGCGAAGTAGTGAGGTAGTTCGTCGCGACTTCCACCCTCAGCTGAGTGCACAGAGGGGCGAGGAGAGGTCAGAGAGAGACTACGGCCTGGGTACGGTGATGGGCGCGGCAAAGGGGTGCGGTAGCGCTCCGGCCACCGCCACGGCGTACCAGTCGGGCTTGGGCTCAGGCACCCAGACCATGCTCGAGGAAACGTCGCCGATCTCAGTCCGATACACCACCACCGAGGTCAAGACCGCGCCGGTGTTGTCATAGATGGTAGCCGTCTCGGGTTCGCCCTCAGGGGCGACTTCTCGCTCAATTGGAACTCCCCAGCGCGGCCCCCTGGGGTCAAGCAGCAGCACGCGCCACTTCGACAGCGTCTCGGGAAGCGCAAGGACCATGGCCGCGGGCTCGCCGTTGACCGCCGCCACCCTGGTGGTGATGCCAGCGTAGGTGTAGTCGCTCATCCACTGGTTGTTACAATAGCCCATGATGTCGGTGGACTTGGTCGGGTCGAAAAGCGTTTGGCTGCGACTGTCCCAGCCCCAGCTCCCAAGCGCTCCTTTGGCATAAGGATAGTTGGGGTCGATTCCCGTGATGGTTTCACCCTTGAGCGCGCAGGGCGCGTGTTGGCGCCCATGGCCGTGCCCCACTTCGTGCGCCATGGTCAGAGCCGAATCGCTGTCGGCGAAGCCGACCCCCACCCCCGCACGCAGGGACGCCTGGCTGACCTTGGTCACGACGAAGCTGATTCCTGCGGTGCAAACTGATTGACAGTAGGTGCGGAGGGAGTCGGCCGGCTTGACCAGGCCGAAATAGTAGGTGTCTGCGGAAGGTGCGTCTTTGGCGCGCTTGGCTCGCACCTGGTCCAGCATGGTGTTCCAGTCCACCGGAGAGGTCACGGTGAGCGTGTCGCCGACCGTGAGCGAGATGGCGTCGATCGGATACATGGCAGTCATCTGGCTGGCGTAGAGAGCAAGCGCGGCCTGCGAGGTGTCAGGCAGCAAGGTGCCGACCTGCAACGGAATGACCGTGATCTTCAGACCACCCGTGGTTTTCACCCCGAGGTCGGCGTCGCCGGTGGCGGGAAAGCGCGCCGTGCCCGCGGTAACGGGCTGGCTGCCACACTCCACGATCTCGACCGAGTAGCTCAACGAATCTGTCATGGCGCTGGCCGGGACGAAAATCTGAAAAGTCGTGGCCAGGCTGGCGTCGGTCGACGAGGCAGTGACCGTCTGCTTGGCATAGTACTGCGTCCCCTGCCCTCCTGACGGCGTCAGGGTCAGCCGGGCAGATAGATCGCGAGCCGTCCACCCACTTCCCAACGTCACGAAAACGCGGAACATGGTGTCCCGACCCTCCACCACGTCGCTGTTGCGTGATGCCGTCGTCACCTCGGTCCCGTTGGTCATTAGCGGAATCTTTACCGACTGATACACGGCGATCTGCTGCAGAGTGAGGTTGCTTGCCTGGCTATCGGTGCATCCATCGCTTCCGGTACTGCTGCTTTGGAAGCTCCCCGCACCGTCGGTGCCAGCGCTGGCGTCCGCACCAGCGCTGCCAGCCGCGGCGTCCCTGCCTCTGGCATCGCGTCCGGCCGTTCCGTCGGGGGCTGAAACGCCGGCGTCCACCGCGGTGCTTCCGCCCGCAGACACGGTCGCGCCGCCCGAGCCCGACGTTCCACCGGCGGAACCACCCGAGTCCGACGATCCGCTGCTCGATCCACCAACCTCAGCGCGACCCCCGGAGCCCACGCTGCCCGAAGCGCCGCCCGCAGCCGTGACCGCCTCGCCGCCTGCACCCGCAGTTCCGCTGGTCGTGCCACCAGACCGCGTGCCGCCGACGCCAGCGCTGCTATTCGGCGCAGACGTCACGGAGGCGCCTCCAGTCTTGCCAGCGTCGCCCGGGCTCAACTTGCCGGAAGAATCGGAATTGCCGCAAGAGGAGGCACCCATGGATGCGGCGACGAGCAGGAGGCAAATGACTCTTCCGTCGCGCGGTGATGTCATGAATGGCTCCTTGGAGTGTCTGCGGTCCCGAAGATTGTCATTTTACCTGTGATGACGGCCACAGGAAAGGTCGTCTTTGGGACGGCAAGAGGGACGGGCCGTTTGACATGATGGTTTGTTCGGTCAGGTGGGGGTACTCTAGATGATCATGAAAACCACCCATCTCCTGCTGGCTACGGCCGCGATCGGCGTGGCTGCTTGTGATGCTGCTCATGGCTTGCGCGTCGAAATTTGCGCCACCGCAGGCGCGACGCGTCCGTGTTCAGGCGTGTGCGGCGAGGGCGTGCAAGCCTGCTACCAGGGTGCCTGGCAGACTTGCGAAATACCTATCACCACGCGCTCGTGCCAGGGCGTGTGCGGCGAGGGCGTACAAACCTGCCAACAGGGCGTCTGGCAGGGTTGCGAGGTACCTCTCACCACGCGCTCGTGCCAGGGCGTGTGCGGCGAGGGAACGCAGGAATGCCAGGACGGGCAGTGGAAGGCTTGCATCATTCCCAGCACGCGGCTGGCTTGCACCAACAACTGCGGCCAGGGAACTCAGCTCTGTGAGAATGAACAAACGGGGATCTGCGAGGTCACGCCGGTGGTCGAGGCCTGCACCAGCGACTGCGGCAGCGGCAGCCGTACCTGCACCGACAACGTGTGGGGTGCGTGCGATGCCCCGCTACCCTCGCAGCCCAGGCTGACAGCGACGATTCGCGACTTCCACAACAGCTTTCCGGACATGGAACCGGCAAATCTGGAGGACGACCGTGGCATCGTGGCGTCTGAGCTGGGAACTGACGACAAGCCGGTCTACGCCCACACCGGCGCCACCCTCACGGTCAGCGGCCCAACCAGCTTTGCCGAGTGGTACAACGACGTCCCGGGCGTGAATCTCTCCACCACCATCAGTCTTCCCCTCTCGCCGTCTCCTACCAAGCCGGGCGTCTACACCTACGACAACACCTCCTTCTTCCCTATCGACAATCAGCTCTTCGGCAACGAAGGGCTCCCGCACAACTATCACTTCACCGCCGAAGTGGTCACCAGCTTTCGCTACCAAGGCGGCGAAACATTCACCTTTTCCGGCGATGACGACGTCTGGGTGTTCATCAACCGCACTCTCGCCATCGACCTGGGCGGGATCCACTCAGCTGAGAGCAAGACCGTGGATCTCGACGGCCAGGCCGCCACTCTCGGCCTCAGTAAGGGCGCAGTCTACCCGATGCACATCTTCTTCGCAGAGCGCCACGTGATCGGGTCCGACTTCGTCGTCGAGACTACCATCTCGGAAATCGGCGTGTGTAACTGACAGCCCAGGCGCCAGCTACCGCTCACGACGACGCCCCGGCTGACCTGCATGTCAAACCAGATCATGGCACCGCCTCGGCTGACAGCGCCGCACCTCCTCAATGCGGTCACACCGTGGCTGGACCCTCGACGACTTCCTTGCGTCGCCACAGGAAGTAGATCGCCGGATACACCAGCAGCTCCATCACGAAGGACGTAACCAGGCCGCCCACCATCGGCGCAGCAATGCGCTTCATTAAATCGGCGCCCGTGCCAGTCGACCACATTATGGGCAGCAGGCCGACCAAGGCGGCACACACCGTCATGGCTTTGGGACGCACCCGCTTGACCGCACCGTGGATGATCGCTTCGACCAGATCGCCGGTGGTGCGCAGATGCCCGCGCGCCTTGGCCTCCGCGTGTGACAGATCGAGGAACAGCAGCATGAACACGCCGGTTTCGGCGTCGAGGCCCATGAGCGCGATCATGCCCACCCAGACCGCGATCGAGACGTTGTAACCGAGCAGATAGAGCAACCAGATGGCGCCAACAGCAGAGAAAGGCACGGCCAACATGACCACGCCGGCCTTGAAGCTCGACTTGGTGTTCAGGTAGAGCAGCCCAAAGATGAGCACCAACGTGATGGGCACGATCAGCTTCAACCGTTCCTTCACCCGCAGCATGTTCTCGTATTGCCCACTCCATGACAGGGCGTAGCCGGTGGGCAGCTTCACCCCGGCGGTCACCGCCTGCTTGGCGCGCTCCACGTAGCTGCCGACGTCGATCTTCGAGGTGTCGAAGTCAACATACACGTAGCCTGAGAGGAGTCCATTCTCGTCGCGAATCATGGCCGGACCTTCGACCAGTTTGACATCCGCGATCTCCGCCATCGGGATCTGGCCCTGGCCGCTGGGCAACGGAAGCAGCACCCGCCCAAGCGCGTCGACGTCCTCGCGGAAGTCGCGGGCGTAGCGCACGTTCACGCCGTAGCGCTGGCGGCCTTCTATCGTCGTGGTCTGGTTGTCGCCACCGACAGCGGTCATCACCATCATGTTGGCGTCGTCGACCGACAGGCCGTAGCGCGCCAACTTGTCTCGATCGAGCACGAAGTCGAGGAAGTAGCCGCCGGCAACCCGCTCGGCGAAAACGCTACGAGTCTCGGGCATCTTCTGGATGGCGGACTCGACCTCGAGACCCACCTTCTGAATCACCCCTAGATCCGCGCCGCTGATCTTGATGCCGATGGGCGTGCGAATGCCGGTCGACAGCATGTCCAGGCGGCCCTTGATGGGCATGGTCCAGGCGTTGCTGATCCCAGGCAGGCGCAAGGCCGCGTCCAGCTCCGCGATCAGCTCGTCTTCAGTGATCCGGTCGCGCCACGCGGTTCGCAGCACCCGCCTGCACCACTCCGGCGCCCAGCCCGAATACCAGCGCGGCTTCTCGCGCCAGTGCAACTCCGGCTTGAGCAGGATGGTGGTCTCCATCATGGCGAATGGCGCCGGATCGGTCGAGGTCCCGGCGCGGCCCGCCTTGCCGAAAACCCGCTCTACTTCCGGGAAGCTCATCAGGATCTTGTCCTGCACCTGCAGGGCCTTTTGTGCTTCCGCCACCGACATGCCCGGCTGCACCGCCGATGGCATGTAGAGCAGCGAGCCCTCGCGCAAGGGCGGCATGAATTCCGAACCGAGCTTGAAATAGACGGGCAAGGTCAGCGCGACAACCGCCAGGCTGGCGATCACAGTGAGCTTGGCGTGCCGGACCACGAACCGGCATGGCCCCTCGTAGATCCGGTGCAGGAGGTGGCTGATGGGGTGACGTTCCTCGGAATAGTACTTGCCCACCGCGAGCTGGCTGGCCAGCCAGGCGAGCGGTCGCGGCCTAAATCGGAAAGGCTCGCTCCGAGCAAACAGCATACGCATCGCCGGGTCCAGCGTGATGGCTAGGAGCGCGGCGATGGCCATGGCCAGGTTCTTGGAGTAGGCCAGCGGCTTGAACAGACGCCCTTCCTGGTCAACCAGGGTGAACACCGGCATGAAGGCCACCGCGATGACCAGCAGCGAGAAGAAGACGGACGGCCCCACCTCCATCAGCGCATCCAGTCGCACGCGATGAAAATCGCCCTGCTTGCCGCCCGCTTGCCAGAGGTAGATCTTGTTGTACGCGTTCTCGACCTCGACGATGGCGCCGTCCACCAGCACGCCGATCGAGATCGCCATCCCAGCCAGCGACATCAGATTCGCGTTCAGTCCCATCAGGTACATGGGGATGAAGGCCAAGACCACGCTGATGGGGATGGTCAGGATGGGCACGATGGCCGAGGGGATGTGCCAGAGAAAGAGCAGGATGATGAGGGAGACGATGATCATCTCCTCGATCAGCTTGTCGGTGACCGTGCTGATGGCGCGCCCAATGAGGTCCGACCGGTCGTAGGTGGTGACCACCTCGACCCCCTCGGGCAACGATGGTTTCAGTTCGTCCAGCTTGGCCTTCACACGATCGATGACGTTCAGCGCGTTTTCCCCCTGGCGCATGACCNNGGCAATGCCCCGCCGCATCTCCGGACCCAGGGCCACGGTGGCGACGTCCTTGACCGTGATCGGGGTGCCGTTCTCGGTCTTGAGGACCAGCTTCTCCAGATCGGCCAGCGACTTCACATAGCCACGACCGCGCACCATGTACTCGCGGCCTGACAGCTCGACCAAGCGGCCACCCACGTCGTTGTTTCCCTTGCGCACGGCCTCGATCACAGCCTCCAGCGGCAGCTTGTACGCCGCGAGTGCATCGGGATTTACCGTCACCTGGTACTGGCGGACCTGGCCACCCACGGTGGCGACCTCGGCCACGCCAGGTACAGCCTGCACGGCGTAGCGCATGAACCAGTCCTGGTAGCTGCGCAGTTCATCGCTGGCGTGCTTGCCAGTCCGATCCACGAGCGCGTACTGGAAAACCCAGCCCAGGCTGGTGGCGTCCGGACCGAGCTCGGTCTTTACGCCCGCTGGAAGTTGCGACGTGATCTTGGACAGATACTCAAGCACCCGGGTGCGCGCCCAGTAGATGTCGGTGCCGTCCTCGAAGATCACGTAGACGTAGCTGAACCCGAAGTCGGAGTAACCACGGATGGCCTTGACCTTGGGCGCGCCCAAGAGAGCCGTGATGATCGGATAGGAGACCTGATCCTCAATGATGTCCGGGCTGCGATCCCAGCGCGAATACACGATGACCTGGGTGTCGGACAGATCGGGCAGGGCATCGAGCGGGATGTGTCGCATGGTCCAGTAGGCAACCGCGAGCGCGATCAGGGTGCCGGCGATGACCAAGCCCCGGTTCTCGGCCGAGAAGCGGATGATCCGCTTGAGCAAGGCTACTTGCCTCCAATGGCGGACAGCGAGGCGCGCAGTTGTGACTCGGAATCGACGAGGAAGTTGGCGCGCGTGACAACTTCCTGGCCTTGCGTAAGCCCGCTTGTCACCTCGACCTCGTCTCCACTCTTGCTCCCAAGCTGCACCACGCGCGGTTCGAACCTGCCTTCTCCGCGCGCCAGGAAGACCACGTCCTTGGTCCCAGCGCGAATCACAGCGTCAGATGGAATGCGCAGTCCTTCCTGCGCCGTCCCCTGCAGCGTGACCTCACCATACATCTCTGGCTTCAGCTCTCGCGTCGAATTCGAAAAGTGCAGGTGCACCTTGGTGGTGCGGGTCTTCGGATCGAGCAGTGGATCGATGAAAGCCACCCGACCCGAGAAGGAGCGATTCGGGTACGCGGGCAAGGTCAGGGTGGCTTTCATGCCCACGCGAATCCGGGCCAGATCTGTCTCGTAGGCGTCGGCCATCACCCACACCTCGCTCAGATCGGTGATCTCATAGGGTGCCTCGCCAGGGTTCACCCGCGCCCCCTGCACCACGTTCTTCGCTGTGACCACGCCAGAAATGGGCGACACCATGGTCAGGGTCTTGGTGGGCTGTCGCATGTGCGCAAGACGGTCGATCTCTGAGGCCGGCACATCCCACAATTCCAGGCGGCGGCGAGCCGACGCCACCAGCGTGTCACCGTTCTCGGACAACGTCCCGCCCTTGGCCAGCGCCTCCTTGGTCTGCAACGCCAGCAAGTACTCGCTCTGCGCGGCCAGCAGGCTCGGGCTGTACAACGTAAACAGCGGCTGGCCTTTGCGCACGGCCTGGCCCACGAAGTCCACGTAGATCCGCTCGACAAAGCCTTCCACCTTCACGTTGGTCTTGCGCACCCCGGCGGGGTTCACCTGGATGCGCGCCACCGTGCTCCACGTCGCACTGATGGGGCCCTTGGTGACAGCGACGGTGCGCAGCCCGATGAGCTGTTGCCGGGCCGGATCGATGCTGACCCCGGCCAGACCCTGCACATGAGCACCGCCGGCAAGCTCGTCCTGGTAGACCGGGACGTAGTCCATGCCCATCTCGTCTTTGCGCGGAACCGGCGAGGTCTGTTTGGGATCCATGGGCGAGCGGTAAAGGGCGATCTTGCGCGCGCCCGGCTTTGCGGCCGTACTGTTGTCAGTCGAGGCGTACGTCACCAGAACCAGCTTCATTCCGCAGATCGGGCAATCGCCCGGGTGATCTGACGTGATGGTCGGGTGCATGGGGCACTGGTAGAGCGGCGCTTTCCTCGCCGCCGCTGCTGCGGGCGCGCCGGTCCCGACTGCGCCGTGTCCACGCGTCGCCAGCCACACTCCTGCACCCCCGAGCCCGACGCCCGCCGTGACTGCTACCAGCGCCACTACGACGAGACGTCGCGATGGCCGGCGGGGTTCGGGATCCGCCGACGGTTCGGAACCTTGGGTCTCATCCGCGTCCATGGATTGCTCCGTTCTACATGCGTGACATCGATGCGCCGGTGCTGTCCGTGCTCTGCGCCTGACCCGGCGATCGACTCGACGATGAGGAAACAGGAGTCGCACCTGCACCCGGCATTGCAGAGCCACCCATGCCGCCCGCTGCGGGGCCGCCCGGCGCGTCCAGGCTCAACTCCCGCTCCGCTATGGCGATCCGTTGCGCCGCCGCGACCGAATCGAAGAAGCCATTAACGTCACCCAGGTAGCCGGCCAGCGCTTCCAGGACAGAGGCGAACGTCACGCGGCCGACCTGGTACTGCGCAAGTGTGCTAGAAACCGTGGCATCCGACTGGACGAGCAGCCCAGAGCGGTACAGGTGGTTCGCCTCCACCAGGGCTCCCAAGGCCGCCAGCCTCTCATGAATTCGCTGCCGCAAAAGCTGCCGGATCGCCTCGGCTCCATTCCGCGCCGCCTCACCGCGCGCCCGATTCTCCGCCACGGCTCGCGATTGCTTCTGCGAGCCCCAGATCGGCAGGTTGAAGGCAACCCCGGCCAGCCACATGGTCTCGAAACCGCCCCAGCGGGGCATTACTCCTGCGCTCACCGTCACGTCTGGCCAGCGCTCTTTGTTTGCCAGCTCCACGCGCCAGCCGGCCTGCTCTCCGGCCAGCAGAGCCTTCTTCAGTTCCGGGCTCTCCGCCTCGGCCGTTTTCATTGCCTGCTCGGGATCGGGCAGCGCCGGGTCCGGAAGGTCGGCCAGGCTGCGTGTCGTCGCAATCGGCTCGGTCAGCAGGTGCCCACGCAGCCGGTTGAGCACGGCTATCCGCCGATGCTCCTCGCCCTCCAGCGCCGATCTCTGCTGCCGCAGCCGATTCCTTTGCAGTTGCGCACGCATCAGGTCGGACTGTGCCGCTTCCCCGGCCTCGTAGCGGATGCGAGCCAATGCCTCCGACTGCTTCCACAAGGACTCCAGCCTCGCCAGCAGGCCGAGCTGGTCACGCACTAGCAGCAAGTCGACGTAAGCCCGCTCCACCTCCGCCGCCACCGAGAGCAGCACGCGGCGCAGATCGGCCTCGGCCTCGCGCGTCCCCAGGCCGGCCAGCTCGCTGCGCAGCCCCCGTTTGCCCGCCCAGGGAAAGGTTTGCGACGCCATGATCGAGATCCAGCTGGTCTCCATCTTGCCGATCTGGATGCTGCTGAATCCGTCGTTCTGGATGCCAAGCGAAAGCGTCGGATCAGGCAGCGCCCGGCTCTGGGGCACGCGCTCCTGCTCCGCGACGATCTGCGCACGCGCCTGCGCCAGTTCGGGCCGCTTCTCCACGGCCTCTTTGACCAGGCCGCGCAGCACGGGATCCTCCAGCAAGGTCGGTCCAGTGGGAACCCGGGGAAGATCTGCTGCCCGAACTGATGTGGCAGCTAACAAGATGAGGAACGGCAGCCGTCCCATGATCTCACTCAACTATGATGACGCCGGCGATCATGTCCATCGCGCAGGCGTAGCGAACCTGGCCCGGCTTGGTTGGCGTGAACCTGATCTCGACCGGCTGATTGAGCGGCAGCGGCTCGTTGATGCCGAAGTCTTTGATCACGATCTCCTTGGCGCAAGTCACGTCGGTCTTACGCGTGACGATTAGCTTCACCGGCTGCCCGGCCTTAACCTTCACTTGCGCGGGCACGAATCCCTCACTGGTGACCTGCATGGTCACCACCTGTTCCTGGCCCTTTTTGCCATCGGCCGGTTTGGCCAGCGCCGACGCGCCGGCAACGACAGCGACGAAAATCGAAATGCAGGCAAGAATGGTTTTAGTCATGGTGAATCTCCCCTGTTAAATGGGCCGGTCCATTTGGACCGTCACCCCTATAGGCCACAGGGGAGAAAGCGTGACAGGCAGAACTTGCCCGTCTAGCCACGGTGGGCGCGACGAAACACCAGCATGGGGCCGAAGCCCAGGGCAATCCCGATCCCCATGCCGATGATCCCATGCACTCCTACGCAAGAGTTGCCGATCGCACCCGTAAAGAGAGCGGTCGCCGCGGCGCTAAAGAACACGGCAATCGGATTCTCCGATCGGGCTGCAACGCGGGCGATGAAAAGACCGGCGAGAACTCCACCTCCAATACAAAGGGGCAGGCACACGCCATAGCAAGCATTACCCATGCAAACATGGCCGTGCAACTTGGCGATAACCCCAGCGCTCAAAGGCAAAAGCCCGTACACGATTCCCGGCAGAACCGCACGGCCGGCGGCTCGTCCCCGCCAGAGCAGGAACATCGAGGCGACATAGAGCAGCGACGCGAGCACCAACGGGAACGACACTTCATGCACCATGAGTGCCACCATTGCACCGAGGAGCAGCGTCGGAATCGACCAAGCAGCAGCGTGCCGCAAGCGTCCAACCTCGTAGGCGCGCTTTGCTCGTTCCCGCAAATCTGAGGACTCAGTTGCCATAGACTCTCCTCCAGGCTTCTTTCAGCCGAACCAGGGCGCGCTCTCGCCGTTTTCGAAACGTGGCGCCAGGAACACTCGACGGGTTCTCGTCGTTGAAGGTTGCAACCAGCGTCTGTTGATCGGACTCGGAGAGGGTGCCGAGCACCTGTCGTGCCACCGTGACGAGTTGCTCGCGGGAGATGCGCGCCTCCGGGTTCTCAGCCGGATCAGCCGCGTCATGACCTTCCACGAATGTTGTTCTTGAACGTGCCATCTGCTTTTGCACGGTCCTGACTTCCCAGGCCGCGATGGTTATCGCCCAGGTGAACGCGTCGCCCATGCGATCAAACGACGAGGCTCGACTGAAGACTTTCAAGAGAGCCTGCTGCGCGGCATCTTCAGCATCCGCACCCGCGAGCATCTTGCCGCAAAACGAAGTCACGACCGGCCAGAGGTCTGCATAGACCTGGTCGAAGGCAGAGCGATCGCCATCCGCAAGACGGATCATGAGATCATTCACACGCTTCCGGGCTTCGGCGTTCATCAGTCGCTAGTTTCACTATGGTTCGAAGGTCGTGGCGACAATGGTCTTGAATATGACGAATTTCCGTTTCCTGAGCCCGGCCTTTCCGGATTTCACCTCCCGTAGGCCGTAGAAGAGAAAACGTGACAGGTACAATAGGAATACCTTCACGCCCGCGGGCAAGCCGGGCCACGCGCGAGAAGCACGCGCCAGCGGCTGATCCAGGCAAGCAGACGCACGAACGGGGCGATGGAGAGCGGCCGGGTCATGCGGAGGGGACGTTTGCACAGAACTTTCTCCACAACGTCGACCGCCTGGTCGAGCGTGTACATGAAAGGCCGCACCCTGGCGCGCGCCATCTTGGTATCCACGAATCCAAGGCGCAGGTTGCTGATCGCCACGCCGTGCGGCCGCAGGGCGAGGCCCAGGCCCTCGAAATAGCTCGACATCGCCGCCTTGGAGGCTGCGTAGGACGGAGCGCTGGCCACGACCAAGACATCGGCCTGGCTGGACAGCACCACCAAGTGCCCGCGACCGGCCGCGACCATAGCGGGCACGATGACCTCGGCGGTGCGCAGAGCGCCCATCAAATTGACCTCGAAGACGTGGACATCGCCGCGCAGATCCTTCGGATCCAGCGGGCCGCCGATGCCCGCGCAGTAGATGCAGGTGTCGACCGACTCCTGCCCCAAAATCGCGTGCAGTTTCTCGACGTAGGCGCAATCGCTGACGTCGAGCACGTGGTGCTGATAGCTGGCATGCACAACCGGGCTCGCCCGGCGCGAAACGCCGGTGATCTTCCAGCCGCGATCAAGCAGCCGCCGCGTGCTGTGCAGCCCGATGCCGTCGGAGTTTCCGATGATGATGGCGTGGCGGGACAAGGACGGCATAATCCCGAGAATAGCCTGACATCCTTGCACCCGCCTATGCCGCTTCGCGACTCACGCATCCGGTTGCAGAACGCGCCGCTTTTCCTCGCGGTTCCCCGAGAGCACCGCGTCGACAATGCACCTAGAGTACGAGCTTTCACGACACGCCACCTGCCCATCTGGACCGACCAGCCCGTTATAATGGCTGAGTTGCTCACAAAGGTGTCTCATATGCGATCCCGTCTTTCTGCATGGCTCATCGCCATCTTGAGTCCTTGCCTGCTGCTTGCTTGTTCGTCGGCCGAAGTCTCGACAACAAACCCGTCCTCCGGCGGTGGGGGTGGGACTAGCGGTACCTCTGGCTCCCCGGGTGGCACCGGAGGCATTTCTCTGAGCACGGCGCAATCAAGCAAGCCCGACGACACTTCCAACCTGCCGGCCCCACCTGGCTGTGGTGACGGCACTCTGGCCAAAGACGAGGCCTGCGATGACGGCAACCGAGTCTCCGGCGATGGCTGTGCCGCCAACTGTCTGCGGGTTGAGCCGGGCTACTCCTGCGTCCCTGCCGGGCAGCTCTGTCACCGCATCGCCCGTTGCGGCGACGGAGTCCTTGTCCCGCCCGAGCAGTGTGATGACGGAAACACGACTGCCGGCGACGGCTGCTCGCCCACCTGCAAGATCGAGCTTGGTTACAAGTGCAGCAGCAGCACAACCAACGGCACGAGCGTTTGCACCCACACCACCTGCGGAGACGGGAAGGTCGAAGGCGCGGAGAGCTGCGACGACGGCAACTCCATGCCCTTCGATGGCTGTTCCGAGGATTGCCAGAACGAGCCCAACTGCAGCGGCGCCTCTTGCACGTCCAAGTGCGGCGACGGCATCGTCCTCGGCGAACAGTGTGACGACGGCAACAACACTGATGGCGACGGTTGCTCCCACGACTGCAAGATCGAATCGGGCTTCACCTGCACCCAGCCGACCCTCGGCGATGAAATGATGGTTCCGGTGATCTATCGCGATTTTCGCTATCATAATCCCCCGGAGTTCGAGGCTGGGATAATTGGCTCAACCACTGCTCTCCCTGGCATCGTCAAGAATGATCTCGACGCCGATGGAAAGCCCGTGTACACGGGCATTGGTGGCACCTCCCATATCACAAGTGCGGACACCTTTGCCCAGTGGTATCGCACGTCGAGCGTGAACCATGCGACCGCATCCAAGTTGGCGCTTTGGAACAACGGCCAGGGTGCGTACGTCAATCGCTACGGGGCCAATGGGGAACAGTGGCCGACGACCATCCCTGCCTATTTTTGCGGCAACGTCGGCAACGAAGTCAACGGTCAGCCCTGCACCTTTGTGTACGGCAAGACCGACTGCGACACGGACCTGGCCTTGGGCTACACGATGCTCAAGTGCAACTCGAGCGGTGGAAACTACACCGCGACCTTTATCACCAACGAAGTCGATGGCAATCCCCTCTTCTTCCCGGTCGACGACGACCTCTTCACGCCGCTGACCGAACGTAGCTTCGCGACGGTTCCACCGTACTACGACCCGAGTGCGACCTGGCCGCACGACGTGGATGCCAACGGAAACGATCGGTTGCACAATTTCAGTTTCACCAGCGAAGTCCGCTATTGGTTCCTCTATGACAAGACCAAGAGCTACACCCTCGACTTCGTCGGCGACGACGATGTGTGGGTCTTCATAAACAAGAAGTTGGCAGTTGATCTGGGCGGCGTCCACACCCCCGTGGAAGGCTCGGTCACGCTCAATGCCACGACGGCATCCTCTCTTGGCCTCACTGACGGCAAAGTCTACGAAATAGCCGTATTCCAAACCGAGCGCCAGACGACCGGGTCGTCCTACAAGCTTACCCTGACCGGCTTCAACGCGGCTCCCAGCGATTGCACGCCAATTTGCGGCGACGGAATCCTGGAAATTGGGGAAGAGTGCGACGACGGCGTCAACACAAGCGGATCCTACGGGCAGTGCGGCCCAGGCTGCAAGCTAGTCGCTGGGTACTGCGGCGATGGGATCGTGCAGCCGGGCGAGGATTGTGACGACGGCGTCAACGACGGCAATCCCTGTCCATCTGGGTGCCGCACCCTGATCATTGACTAATGCTTGCGGGTTAGCGTGGAGGGCTGAAGCGTGCAGCTTCCCGACCAACAACAAACGCTGTTTGGGCAGCTCTGCTGGCCCGCGCAACCGATCTGGCAGGTTCCAGCGGAGCAGGCCCTCGCCCCTTGACACGAGCTCGCACCCCCGCAGCCTCAGTGCGCACGAGCTTCCTTGACAAGCCAGGCCCGCAGCGCAGGCCCAGTCGCCACAACTAATATGAGTATTGGCAAAAAGTCCGAGGGGCACGCACCTTTTCGCGGACCTTTCCGACAACCAAGGTATGCCCTCATTTCTTGCCTGCGTTCTCGCGGCGGGATTAGCCTGCGTACATGTCCCAACGTCGTCACCTTCCACTTGGCCGCCGGCCGATGCTCGCGCTGGCGGCCTGGCTGGCCCTGGCATGGCTGGTGGGGTGCCGGGGTGCGGCTGCCCAGGGGCCGAAGCCGACAGGGCGATTGCGGGTGGACTTCCTGGACGTGGGACAAGGCGATGCCACGCTAGTTACGTCACCGGCCGGCAAGACGGTGCTCATCGACGGTGGCCTGGCGGAAGCTGGGGACACAGTAGTTGCGTTTCTGGATGCGCGCGGGATCGCAATGCTGGACCTGGTGTTTCTCACCCACCGCCACGCAGATCACCTGGGTGGCTTGCCCGCGGTGGTCGACAAGCATGGTACGCGGATGTTTCTGGATGCGCCCTATCCCCACGAAATCCAAGAATACCAGCGCTTGCTGGTCCTCCTCGACAGAAAGCACGTGCCGGTTCGTCAGGCAGAGCGCAGACGCAGCATCGACCTGGGCGAGGGTGCGCGGCTGACCCTGCTTGGCCCGCCGGAGCCGCCCATCACCAACACGCGGTCGGACGTCAACGCCAACAGCGTGGTGTCGCGGATCGATTTTGGCAAAGTCGGCATCCTGTTCGCAGCCGATGCCGAGGCGCAGACCGAGCGATGGCTTCTCGACAGCCAAGCCAACCTTCGCGCCGCGGTCCTGAAGGTAGCCCACCACGGCAGCCGCTATTCGTCGACGCCCAAGTTTCTCGAGGCGGTGCAGCCCTTGGTCGCGGTGGTGAGTGTCGGCGCAGGCAACGAATACCACCATCCCGACGCGCAGACGCTGGGTCGGCTCGCGCGCATGGGCGCGCGCGTGTTCCGCACCGACATCGATGGACCCATAGCCATCGAAAGCGATGGCGGCAAGATCGAAGTGTTTGTGCAGGGGCGCAAGGAGGTCTTCCAGGTGCCATGACAGCGACCGAAACTATTGTGTTCATCGACGAAGTGGAGGACCTGGTGGTGCGTCTGGTTCTCGGGGAACAGGTATT
>PMKP01000334.1 GCA_003157775.1 Myxococcales bacterium
AGTTGGAAGGCTGCAAGCAGCTCTAATTTCGGTACCTCATGCTGAAGGCGCTTACCTCATGCTGGCCCCATCACCCTGGCGGCAATTTTCGTGTGTTCACGGAGGGGATGATAAATCGCCCTTGCCCGGAAGCCATGAAGCAGCTACCCTCATGGATGCGTGATTCACAGCTTCGCGGACGCCCGAACAGCGGATCTCTGGGCTGGCAAGACCAGCGCCCGAGTGCGACAAGTCCCGCCCGATGTGCAGAGCCGCGCCTTCAAGAAACTCATAATCATCGATGCTGCGGAAGAGGTCGAAGACCTGAGGCAACCTCCGTCGAATCGACTGGAGAAGTTGAAGGGTGATCGCGTGGAGCAGTACTCCATCCGCGTCAACGATCAATGGCGGATTTGCTTTCGCTGGTCGGGCGGAGCGCATGAGGTCGAACTAACGGACTACCACTAGGTACGCGGCATCAAGGAATTCAGCAGCACTGGAGACAGACATGGCATCCATACCGAACAAGGGGCTTCCCGGGAGAATCACACCTCATCCGGGCGAGTTTCTGCGAGATATGCTGGACGAGCTGGGGGTATCACAAACGACTTTCCACCGGCGCACAGGCATGTCGATGCAGAGAATCAGCGAGATCATCAACGGAAAGCGCGGCGTCACTCCCGAGACCGCTTGGATTCTAGGCGGCGCATTCGGCCAGACGCCGAAGTATTGGCTCAATCTTCAGGCAATGCACGATCTCACGAAGACGAGGCCCACGCGACCTGTCGCCCGCATGCCCGAGGCGATCAAGGCTGCGGGCTAGGGCACACACAGCTGCGTTGCACACGCCCAGTGGAGACGATCTCGCAATAGTGCGGCGTTTGGATCACAGTGTAGTGCTCCAAGACCGACGTCGCTGCCCAGCTGCGCGCGAGGTAAACCCTTGCGGTCCGAAAATTGATCGCCGAGGCTCATGCGGCCTCCCGATAGTAGTAGTTCAGCATCCCGCCGAGTGTCGCCAGCGGCCAGCGAGGGTCCCACTTTCACCATCAGCTCCACCGGCTTCGCACACTTGTGCGCGTCAGAGTTCCGCACCTTGGGAACCCGGAAGACGCAGCTTACCTCTCCAAGCACGTCGTCGGTGGCCATGATTGTGGTCGGCCACCGCCCAGCATCGTTTGGCTTGAAGGGTTCACGCCCGTAGGCGTTGAGTGATTGGTGGTAGACCGCGCGGCGGCGTCCGGCGGCGCGCAACGGATCGATCCGCTGTACCTGGCTTCGATCGGCCTGGTCGTGATATGGGATGCGGGCCTCGTCGATGCCGACCTGGGCTTTGGAGCGGGCGAAGGGACTTGAACCCTCGACGTTCACCTTGGCAAGGTGACACTCTACCACTGAGTTACGCCCGCAGAGGGGACTTGGTTTAAGCGGAAACCTCCTTTCCGTCAAGGGGTTGGCCGATTCTTTCATCTCAGAGTGTCCAAAAGGCCATGCAGCCCACTATGCAGCCCACGGCGCGTTGTGTCCTTCGAGTAGTCCTTTGTACCCCGCCATCGAAATGATCTTGGCCACCGCCGGTGGTTCGCCACCGTGCCACCGGTTTCCCGACGGTGGAGGGAGATCGATGGCGAGCCTGGCCACGATAACCCGCTATCATGCACAATCGCGCGATGGTCGCCTTGCTTCGGCGAAGCCAGCGACACCACCAGCAAGAGCGTCCAGACAGCGACCCTCCGGTGATGGTTCTGGTCTCGGTCAGGCGGCCGGCCGCACATGCTGGGTGAGCCAGACCCGTTGAAGGGGGCGGTTGCCTGTCGCCCGAACCTCTGTATCATCCCGTCATGGTTTCGATGCCGATCGCCTTCAGCCAGCGCTTTCCCTTCCAGGCCAAGGCGGTTTTTCGGTGGGCCACCGATTACCAGCCGAATGATTTGGAGCTCATGGGGCAAAGGGGGAAGCGCAAGATCGTCGCTTTGCCCGGTAACGCCTTCGTCCTGAGCGACACCCTTTTCAAGACGGATGGGACCAAAGTCACCAAGAAGAAGCTGGTGAGGATCTTCCCCAAACGATTGACGTGGACCAACACACATCTTGCCGGACCGAACCAGTACTCGCAGGTTCTCTACCAACTCGTCGCGGAGGGTCGGAATCGCAGCCGACTCGATTTCACGGGCCAGCACGTCGAAGCCAGGACGCTTGCCGGACGTGAGCTGCAACATTTCGCGGCTCGCGTGAGAAGAGACGACATCGCGATCTGGAAGAACCTTGCACGCGCCATGGGCAAAGACCGTCGCACGAGGCCTGTGGAGTAGGGGACTTGGTTAGGCGGACCACCCGACCGCGTCCAAGTTGCCGCTTTGGAACAACGGCCAGGGTGCGTATGTCAATCGCTATGGGCCCAATGGGGAACATTGGCCCACAACCGTCACGGCCTATTTCTGCGGGAACGTCGGCAACGGTGAAGTCAAGGACCCGAACGGCAACCCTGAGCCCTGCACCTTTGTGTACGGCCAAACCGACTGTCCTGCTGATTGGGCCAGGCCGGAAGATCTCGTCAGGGGCCAGCCGCCAACTGGCGTTCCAAGGCCAGTTCGGCGTCAAGGCTTTCTCGATCGCGGTTGATGGTGGCCACCGCCAGGCATTTCCCAGCCGAAAGGTACTCGATGCGTGCGTCCAAACGATCGACAATCCCGTCGACGCGCACCTCATCCCAGCGCGAGGCGTGGCCCACGTACCTCAGCGCCACGTCGTAGTGTTGGCTCCAGAAGAATGGAACAATCGCGAGGCGCTTCTTCCGGCCGAGCATGTTCTGGGCTGCCAGCGCTCCCTGCCGCTGCGCCACCACCCAGTGCTCGATCCGCATGCGCTCACCTGACACGGCATCGGGGAAGCGCGCGACATCGCCGGCCGCAAAGATCCCAGGCACGCTGGTTTCGAGCTGGTGGTTGACCAGAATTCCTTGGTCCACCGCAATGCCTGCCTTGTCCGCCAGGTCAGTGGCGGGCCGCACGCCTATCCCCAGCACGACCAGATCCGCCGGGAGATCCTCGCCGTTGCTCAACGTAACGGTTCGATGACCGATGGCCATGGGCCGGCTGCCAAGACGGAACGTGACACCATGTTGTTCATGCTGGCGTCGCAGGAAATCGGCCACGGCCGGACCAAAGAGGCGCTCCATGGGACGAGCCTCGGGCGTCACCACAGTGACCTCGATTTCTCGCGCGCGAAGCGCGGCTGCCACCTCCAAACCGATGAAACTGGCACCCACCACTACGGCATTACGTGCGACGCGTGCGGCTTGCTGAATCCGCTTGCTGTCAGCCCATGTTCGCAGGGAAAACACCGAGGGACGATCCGCGCCAGGCACGTCCAGGTTGATAGGCTGCGCTCCGGTTGCCAGAAGGAGTGCGGCAAAAGGCAGCGAGCGGCCGTCGCTCAGTTCGACCAGGCGCGAAGGTACGTGGAGCTTCGCCACTGGAGTGTCGACGAGGAGGGTGATTTCCAACTGCTTGTAGTAATCGGCCGGTCGAAGTGGGATCCACTCATCGGGCGCTGTGCCGGCCAGATAGTCTTTGGAAAGGTTGGGGCGATCGTAGGGCTCCGATTGATCAGCGCTGACTAGGGTTATTGGCCCGGCATAGCCCTCCTGGCGCAGCGTCTCCGCGGCAGCATGGCCGGCGGCTCCACCGCCCACGACTACCACCGAGGCTGGGCCGTCGGCACGCGCCGGTCGCGGCGCCGGCCGCTGCGCGCGCAGGTAGAGTCTTCCCTCCACCTGCTCGACGTTCCAGCAAGCCAGCGGGCTCAAGGCAGGCGAGCGGGTAACCTCACCAGTGGCGAGCGCGAAACGAGCGTGGTGCAAGGGACAACAGATCTGCCCCTTGGCGACGACTCCCTGAGCGAGCGCACCGCCATAGTGCGTGCACGAGGCGCCCACCGCGTATACCCGTGCATTTTCACGCACCAGTAGGACGGAATCGCCAGCCACCTTTCCGAAAAGCGGTTTCCCTTCAACCAGGTCAGCACTCGGAATCCCGAGCGACAGGTCGGGCGCAGTCTTGTCATCGGGCTCAGGCATCAGCACACCCCCGCGTTTGGGGCATGCATACCACAAACCAACCCGAGGTGCCTGACGCCGGAGCGGAGGCCCGAAAGGCCGACGGAGCTGTCACCAGTCAGTTCTTGCCCTGAAAAGTGATGGGACTGAGCTCAACCGCCGAACCTGCCATTTCGACACTGTCAGCCAACTCCAGCGCGAAGCTGTGGCGGCAATCGGGGACTCCCTCGGGCATGAACGCAAGACGAACCTGCTTGGTCTCCCCAGGAAGTACCGGGATGACCTTTGCTTGCCGGGGCGCTGCCGGATGCGCCGCCGGTATGTCGGTTTCCGCCAGTCGGATTTGCCCTTCTGCTACCTCGGCAACCTGGTCCGAGGAGTTGTTGACCTGCAGCTTCAGTTCGACGCCGGCTTGGTCTTCGTCGGTTGTGTCAGTGAGAGGATCGGCGCCTCGGTTCACGTAACAGCGAACGCCTGCAACGCGAACCTCCACGCCTTGATTGGAGAGAGATGGGCCTGAGTTCATGTACGGCGCATGGTACCCACAACCCGCGGCAACAAGGACAGCCGCAGCCCCCAACATCAGTGTGCTTCTCATGGTCACTTACCTCCCCGCCGGGGAGGCAAGGCCGCGACGGGAAAACCCCACGGCTGGCACCCCAGCGAATGCTCCCTAATACCCGGGAGCTGGTTCCGATGTTCCCACTACTAAGATGCGTGCGGGTCGCAATGGGAGCAAGTGGCGCCACGATGAATAGAAATTGGAAAAATCGCGCAGTTGCTGCGTCTATTCATGCGAGAGCGTAGTCCTTGGTGTGTGGCGGGGTGAAACTTGAGCCAGCGAAGAGGACACGCAAGCGCGTGACAATGCCGCGGTTGTGGCGCAGCTCGTAGCCAAGCTGGAGCAAGCCGGCGAGCGCGAGGCGGAGCGGATTCAGGTGCAGGCGTGGCGAACCCTGCAGTCCGATCGGGGGACGCGCCTCGGTGGGTGAGACATAAGTGCCGAACACGCGATCCCACAGCATGAACAGCGGGCCGCCCAGATTGACCAGCGAGTGGGCTGGCAGCGCCGAGTGGTGCATGTAGTGATAGGGCCCGTCACCGAAAAAGGCGCCGAGCGCGCGCAAAGGCCGGCTCCGCCAAAACGTTGCGTAGAGGGCTGTGTTGTGCGAGCCGATGAGGGGGATTTGGCCCAGCATGCGCAAGAGCAATGCTTCCGCTATCATCGCGTCCGAGTGAAAGAGCTTGGCGCATACGCCGACCCCAAGTTGAAAGGGCACGCTAAGGAGGAAGAACAGCGGGAAGGGGGCAAACACCGGTTGTGTAGTGGGGACGGTCAGATAGGGAGCCATATGGTGCGGGCGATGCCAGAGCAGCCAAAACGGTCGCCAGGTGTGGCCCAAGCGGTGGAACCAATACTGGAAGAGATCGCCGAGCGCGACACTGACGAGGAGCGCAAGCGGGCTGGGCAAGTTCACCAGAGTCGGTACACGAGCCACCAGGGCGCTGCACCATTCGGTGTAGTGGCGAACGAGAGCGAAGCCAAAGAAGAACCCGCGCCCGGTCGCGGCGCTTGTGGCGCCGGCGAGTGTTAGGCCCACATAGAGCATGAGAGTCAAGCAGACGGTCAGGAGGAAGAAGGAGATGATTTGTTTTCGGGGTAGCGCTGGGGCGGGCGAGAAACCCCGATAGAGCATGACCCCGTTCCATGCGAGCACGAACCCTGAAAGGGGAAACATGACGGCGAGCCAGCCTGGCGACACGCCGGCAAGTTGACTTTCAAACCGTGTCAGGGCGAAGCCGGCTTCATCGACCAGCCCAGGGCCGAGCATTACGGTTTCATGCGCGAAGGCATCGACGACCACCGTGACCGCAAAAGCGACGGCGAATACCGCGTAGCCGGCACGGAGCCATGGCTCCCACCGAGGCTGCGGTTCCGGAGGTTCCCAGGTGAAGAACTGCATTCTGGCGCTCGAAGGCTAGATCAGCCGGAGGATCTGCGCCATAGCACAACGCCACCCGCCGGTGATCGACGGCCGGGATTCGCCTGCCGCACTCCTCCTTTGCCGACTGATGTGTCGAGTTGTTGTTCGCGGGAATTGGATGCTGGATGGGCGCCAAACATGGCCGGTCGGCAACGCGAAACCGGCTTTCTTCGAACATTGATGACTCCGCGCTGACGCGCGTCACCCTGGGCGCACGCTGGACGATCTCCTACGCAACGACGAAAGCAACTCCACCAGCGTGTCCAGGCATGGCGGTTTGGCCAAGTGCCGGTCAAAGCCGGCCTCGGCCGCCCGCTGCAGATCCTCCGGCAAAGCGTACCCGCTTAGGGCTACTAGGAATATGTCTTTGAGCGCCCCATCAGCCCGGAAGGCACGCGCGACCTCGTAACCGTCCATGCCGGGCAGCCCAATGTCGCAGAGTACGACCTCAGGACGGAACGCGCGCGCCTCGGTCAGACCGCTGGGTCCGTTGTCGGCGACCTGGACCTGGTGGCCACAGAGTTCGAGCGCCTCACGCAGACTCTGGGCTGCGTCGGCCTGGTCCTCGATGACAAGCACCCGGCGGGCTCGGGGTGAAAGATCGATGGGGGTCGGAGTTCGGACGTCGAGCGCGCTATCGAGTGGCAATCGTACGATGAATTCCGCGCCTTTGCCGATGCCCTGGCTGTGCGCGCTGATCTCTCCGCCGTGCAACTCGACCAGCCCCTTGGCCAACACCAGTCCCAGGCCGAGGCCGCCTTGACTGCGATCCATGGTGTGATCGGCCTGGGTGAAGGGCTGGAACAGGCGCGGCAGCAACTCAGGCGAAATGCCGACGCCGGTGTCAGTAACCCGGATGATGGCTCGCCTCGCCGCCTCATCGACGGCGACGGATACCTGGGCGCGCCCGCCTTTGCCGGTGAACTTGGCCGCGTTCTGCAATAGGTTTCCCACCACCTGCGCCAGGCGTGTCCGGTCGGCGTTGACCGCAATACGCTCGGCCGGCAGGGCGGCCTCGAGGTGAACCTCGCCTTTCTCGAAAAGCGAACGGTGATCCTCGACGGTTCGCCGCACGAGATCAGTCAGGTCCAGGGGCTCGCATTGCAGCCGGATCTTGTTCCTTGTGATGCGGGTCGCGTCTAGGAGATCGTCTACCAGATGGGTCAGGTGCCCGACCTGGCGATCGATGATGGCCTGGGCCCGGCGCGCCTGCTCGCCACCCGGGACCGCCCGATCCAGAATGAAAAGGCTGTTGCGTATCGGCGCGAGTGGGTTGCGCAGCTCATGAGAGAGCACGGCGAGAAACTCGTCCTTGAGTCGGTCAGAGTCGCGAAGCGCCTCCTGAGTTCGAATAAGATCAGTGATGTCGGTCCCGACCGTGACCGCTCCGATAGCCTGACCGCCCAACTGCAAGGGAGCGGACGAAAATGATACGACCATCTCCTGCCCGTCCGGCCGGGTGAGAACGAATCGCTCGCCCAGAACTCGCTCGCCCTTGAGCGCGCGGACTGTCGGCAGCTCCTCGCGCACCAGTGGACGCCCATCGAGCCGGCGGGAGGACAGACGTTTGGCCAGAGTCTCGATGTCAACCCCAAGCGGGTCGATGTCATAGAGCGCCCGCGCCGCAGAGTTGGCGCGCACCATCGATCCTGCGGCGTCGTACACCATGATCCCATGGGTCATCGCCGCAAACGCGGCCTCCAGCTCAGCCGCGTTGTGCCTGGCCGCCTGCTCGGCCCGCTCTCTTGCGGCAATGTGCTTGTCCAGCCCTCTGCCCCACAACGTGAGACCCACGACACCCAGCAGCCAAACCAGTCCGTGGGCAATCGAGGTGCGCGCGACCTGCGGCCTCTCAAGGGACAGGATTGGCTCCATCGGCACGGAGACGCTGATCCCGCCCCGAATGTCGCCTTCCTGGTAGCCCTGTTGAGCGTGGCATCTGAGACAGGGCTTCTCTATCAGGAAGGGTCGCATCAGGCGCAGGTCCTGCAGCCCATTCCTGCTTTCGAACGCGCTCACCTCCTTGACTCCATTTTCGAAGGAGGCAAGCGCAGCCGCCTCGAAGGCGTCGGGTGCGTTCTCGGGGCGCAATGGTTTGAGGCTGGTGAGGTGACCTCGGCTGCCGCGGCCCTGCTGCGCCAGTTGGTTCACCTGGCGGGCCATGTAGGCGGGATTGAGCAGGGTCAGAGACAGGCCGGAGGTCGTGGTGACATCCCGATTGGGGACGTTAAGATGGGGATTGGGGGCCGTGTGCTCCGACACCGGTACGTACACGCCGCCCTGCTGCGCGGCCCATCTGCGGTAGAGGACGTCGTTGTCGAAAGTGACCTGGGCGCTGATACGCGCGATCTCGATACTCTTTTCCCTCTGCTCGTGCAGGTTCCAAATAAGCGAAGCGGCGAGGCACCCTGTCCAGAGTGCCGCCATTAAGCGGGCCTGATGCCTCATTCGGCGGTTGGATGCTGCGGCGTGGGCAGATGTGCCAGCGGCCTTAGACTGTAACCGGGCTTGCTTAGCCAACCTGCGGCAGAAACAGGCTGATAAGCCAAGATGGCGCATGGTAGACATGGCCGTCACGGAAACAAGTCCATGAGTCGTCAGCCGCGAAAACGCTCGCCCAGCCGCGAAACTACCCAGGGTGGATCGCGCGACATTGCGGAGCGCAAGCGAGCAGAGGCGGCATTGCGACGGAGCGAGGATTTGTTGTCGTTTTCACTCACGACGGCCCGCATCGGGTGCTGGGAGCTCGACTTGATGGACCACACGGCGCATCGGTCCCTCCAGCACGACCAGATCTTCGGCTATCAGGAGCTTCTGCCCGAGTGGACCTATGATATGTTCATCGCGCACGTGATCCCGGAGGATCGTGAAGCGGTAGACGGGAAATTCCGCCAAGCGCTCGCCACTCAGTGCGACTGGAGCTTTGAATGCCGGATCTTGCGGCACGACGGGGCGACTCGCTGGATCTGGGCGGCGGGCCGCCATCGCGCCGATGAGAGCGGCCAGATTCGACGCATGGCCGGGATCGTTCAGGACATCACCGAGCGCAAGCAGGCGGAAGCGGCGCTGCGCGAGGCCCATGGCAGGACCACCGCAATCCTGGCGAGTATCGCGGATGCCTTCTATTCGCTCGACGCCGAGTGGCGCTTCGTCGAGGTGAACCCGGCGGCCGAGCGGGCGCCCTTCGGGCGGCCTGCCAGCGAACTTATTGGCAAGGTCATCTGGGACATGTTCCCGAAGATCGTGGGCACGCGCGTCCACCGGCACTACCTCGATGCGGTAGGCAAGCGCAGCCACGAGCACTACGAGTCGCCGTCGCCGCTCAACGGCCGCTGGTACGAAGTGTTCATGTTCCCGCGCCCCGGCGGTCTCGACGTCTATCTGCGCGACATCGACGACCGCAAGAAGGCAGAGCAGGCGTTGCGCGAGAGTGAGGAGCGTCTCAAGCTGGCGCAACTGATCGCCCATCTCGGTAGCTGGGAGCTCGATATCGTCGCCAACCGGCTCTCCTGGTCGGACGAGGTGTACCGAATCTTCGGTTTCGGGCCGCAGGAGTTCGGCGCCACCTACCAGGCATTTCTGGAGACTGTCCACCCTGAGGACCGAGCCGCGGTCGACAGCACCTATTCGGCCTCTCTGCGCGAAGGGCGAGACAGCTTCGAGATCGAGCACCGGATCATTCGCAAGTCCATAGGCGAAATCCGCACGGTTCACGAGAAGTGTCAGCACGTGCGCGATCAGTCGGGAAGCGTCGCCCGATCGCTCGGGATGGTGCAGGACATTACCGAGCGCAAGCAAGCCGAGGAGGCGCTACGCGCCGCCAACCTCCAGCTCGCCGAGGCCGATCAGCGCAAGAACGAGTTTCTGGCGGTTCTCTCGCATGAACTGCGCAACCCGCTCTCGCCCATTCGCAACAGCCTCTACATCCTCGATCGCACGGCCCCGGGCGGTGAGCAGGCCAAGCACGCCCTTGCGGTAATCGGCCGGCAGGTCGGCCAGTTGGCGCGCCTGGTGGACGACTTGCTCGACGTCACGCGGGTCTCGCGCAACAAGATCCAGCTCCAACGCAGTACCCTTGAACTGAATGATCTGGTTCGTCGCACGGTCGAGGACCATCACTCCTTGTTCGAGGAAAAGGGAATCGTGGTTGAAGCGACCTTCGCCCCAGATCGTTTGCCGGTCAAAGGCGACGTTAATCGCCTCGCTCAGATAGTTGGAAATCTCCTGCAAAACGCCGCCAAGTTCACCCCGGCCGGCGGTCGAGTCAGGGTCAGCACTGCGGTCGCCGCGTCGAGGCAGCGCGCTACCCTGCGGGTCACAGACACTGGGGTTGGGATTGAGCCGGCGATGCTCAGCCGGTTGTTCCAGCCCTTCATGCAGGCCGACGCGACCTTGGATCGCAGTAAGGGTGGCCTCGGACTTGGGCTGGCGCTGGTCAAGGGTCTGGTGGAGATGCATGGTGGCGAGGTCTGCGCGCACAGCGACGGCCCGGGCAAGGGAGCGGAGTTCATGGTTGAGTTGCCGCTCGACGAGAC
Source organism: Myxococcales bacterium (assembly GCA_003157775.1). Taxonomy (GTDB): domain Bacteria; phylum Myxococcota_A; class Polyangia; order Fen-1088; family Fen-1088; genus Fen-1137. The sequence continues at coordinate 10,557 of PMKP01000334.1, forward strand.
GGCAGTCGCGGAGGCTAGCTCGAGGGCAGTCGGGACGGCGGGGAGGCACCGGCGCGTCCTAATCATCGAGGACAACCGAGACGCGGCTGATAGCCTGCGCGAGGTGCTGCAGTTCGGCGGGCACATCGTCGAGGTCGCCTACAACGGTCCCGACGGGCTGCACCGGGCTCGAGACTTCAAGCCGGAGATCGTGCTTTGTGATATTGGCCTACCCGGCATGGATGGCTATGAGGTCGCGCGCGCCTTCCGGGCCGATGAGGCGCTGAAAGGTGTATTCCTGGTGGCTCTGAGCGGCTACGCCCTGCCCGATGACTTGCAGCGGGCGGGGGAGGCAGGATTCGAGCGGCACCTTGCCAAGCCGTCGAGTCTGGAGAAGCTGGAGGAACTTCTCGCGGATGTCCCTTCCTAGTCTATGACACTCCCATCAGTGAGAATGCCATTCTTGGGAACCACCACGATCCCCTCGCGGATGAAATAGCCGTCCCCGTCCTTCTCCTTGACCTTGGCTTGGTTGACAATGCGAACGCCGCGGCCGATGCGGGCGTTCTTGTCGATGATGGCGCCCTCGATGATCGAATCGGAGCCCACGCCAACCGGCGGTATGCCGCGCGCCTCAGTGGCGCGTATCTCATCCAACGTCTCGTAGCTGTCGGCGCCGATGAGCAGGCTGTTGCGGATGTGCACATTTCTGCCGATGCGGCTGCGGATGCCGATCACGGCGCGGTCGACATCCGCGCCCTGCAGGATACAGCCCTCGGAGATAAGGGCATTGTGAATAGTGCATTGTTCTAGCTTTGAAGCAGGCAGAAAGCGTGGGTTGGTGAAGACGGGGCGGGAGGCGTCGTAGAAATCAAACGGCGGAATCGGCTGGCAGAGAGCCAGGTTGGCCCTGAAGTACGATGGAATCGTCCCGACATCTTCCCAGTAGCCGCGATAGATATGCGCCTGCACGCGCTGGTCCGGGACCGCATGGGGAATGACGTTCCGGCCGAAGTCAACCAGCTTGGGATCCGAGACTGCCTTTTCCAGGACATCTCGCCGGAAGATATAGATGCCCATTGAGGCCAGGCACTCGGGCGCGTGCCCTGGGATGTCGGAAACCAGGGCGGGCAGTCGCTCGCGCGGCGGCTTTTCATCGAAAAGAACGACGCGTCCCGTTCCGTCTGTCTTCAAAACGCCGAGTCCGGTGGCGTGCTCTTCCGCCACAGGAATCACCGCCACGGTCGCGTCGGCGTTGCTTTCGCGATGGGTGCGCAGCATTTCGCGGAAGTCCATGCTGTACAGTTGGTCTCCCGACAGCACCATCAGATCGCGCGCGGATCTCCGATGCATGTGGCGCAGACCCTGGCGCACGGCATCGGCCGTCCCCTGAAACCAATCGCCTCCCTCCTCGGTCTGCTCCGCGGCCAGCACGGTCACGAAGCCAGAAGAAAACACGTCGAACTTGTAGGTCCGCGCGACATGCGTGTTCAGGCTTTCCGAGTTGAACTGGGTGAGCACAAAGATGCGCCGCAACCCTGCGTTCAGGCAGTTGCTGATAGGGATGTCGATGAGGCGATACTTGCCGCCAATGGGGACGGCCGGCTTCGAGCGCTTGAGAGTGAGGGGAAACAGGCGCGTCCCGCGTCCGCCCCCCAATATGATTGCCAGCACATCGTCCATGCTCAGAACCTACCTCGGAACGCGCGCAAGCGCAGGTTTCACACATTCAGCCCGCCACCTTTTCGGAGGGGCCACTGACTGAAGTCGGAGGCCCTTTAGCCTCGCCAGGTGTGCCCCCTTGTCGTGCCGGGCGGGCCGTCGAGCAAGAACTGCTGCCAGGTGATCGCCGGCACATCCACTCGCTCGGCGATCGCGCGTCCGCTGGCGCTGCATACGACCAGCGGCTGGAAGCCCGGGTGACGGCGGGTGAATTCCAACAAGCCGGTGAGATCGCTCATCTGGAACTGGCCGGTTGGTCACAGGCAAGGTCCTCCGCTGCCCTGTCTGTTGGATGCCCCGCTAGCTTGCAGGTCGCAGCGGGCCGGGACAATCGGAGGTCCGCGAGCAGGTCACCGCGTGGCGGCGGCGCGGGCTTTGCTGGGCGGCTCGGTGCAAGCCTCCCCCTTGAGCAGGCTCCGCCCGTGCTCTCCGACGTGCAGGGAATCGTCCACTATCTCTTTCTTGTCCGGGAATTCGCGTTGCCAGACCGGGTCCATCACCTTCTTCAAGCTCACCGCGTATTCGTCCAGGCCGTCGGCGAGAATGGTCTTGATCTTTTCCGCCCCTTCTTGCGACGGCGTGGGGTGAAACTTCTCCAGGGCGTCGCGCAGAATCTGCGGCCGATCGATGATGGGGCAGGGCCGATAGATGTTCTTTATTTCGCGGTTTCGCTTGCGAATGTACTTGAAGTAGTCGCTCGACAAGGCGGTCTTCAGCGACACGTCCTTGATGTTGTGCACGTGGAACTGATGGAACACGCAAGGCTCGACACCTCCCTGCGCATTGATGTGGAAATAGCGCTGCCCGGCTGACAAGCAGCCGCCCACCAGGGGCCCGTCGCACCAGAAATCGGCAGCCACAATCGGCTTGTGTGCGCGGATTTCGCGGATGCGCTGCATGCGGTGCAAGCGCTGTTCGGGAGTGGGCATCAGGCTGAGGTCGGGATCGCGCCCGACCGGCATGTAGGAGAAGTACCAGCCGATCATGCACCCGCGCTCTACGTAGAAATCGATGAACTCGTCGGAGACAATGAGATCATTGTTCAGCCGCGTCGGCGTGCCTGAGAAGCCGAAGATCACGCCCGCCTGCTTGAGAGCAGCCATGCTGGCCAGGATCCGGTCCCACACTCCCGCGCCCCGGCGCGCGGTGGTCTCCTTCTCGAAACCCTCCACGCTGATGCACGGGATCACGTTGCCCAGCTTGGCCAATCGGGGTGCCAACTGGCGCTCGGCGATCAAAGTTCCATTGGTGTAGGTCATGAAGATCATGTCGCTGTGCCGTTCGCACAGCTCCAGGAAGTCCTCGCGGATGAACGGCTCGCCGCCGCTCACCACCACGAAGCGGATGCCCAGATCCTTAGCTTCGCCATAGACCCGGTCCAGGTCAGCCGTACTGAGCGCGTCCTTGCGATTGTAGTAAGCGGAATAGCAGCCCACGCACTTCAGGTTGCAGCGCATGGTTGGGCTGATGACCACCATGTGCGGGTAGTCGTGCAGCTCCTTGCGGTTGCGCTTGCGATAGGGCGTGCCGAGCAGGATCTGATCGCCGACCAGGTTGTGCACCAGGCGCGAAAGGCAGTTTGGAGCGATCTCGCGGTGGCGTCGCTTGACCTCGCAGAACAACTTGAAGAGAAAATCCCCACTTATCGGCTCACTGAGGTCGCGCTTGGACTTGTCGATGCGGCGCCGAACCGAATCCTCGGATATCAGGCCGAGTCCCTTGGTGGCGGTGCTCAGGGCCAGATGAACGAGAGCCTTCTTGGGATTCCAGCGGGTCATTGCAGCAACTCCTTCCTAGAAATGGTCTGGTGAGCGGACGTCTGCAAACCATGCACCAAGACCGACGCACGCGCAAACTTGGCCACGCCACGAAGAAAACTGGTGGAGATCCAACACCGACGGCGAAACTTCACCGGCCGAAAATGGACGCCTTCGGTACCAGGAGGCTATGCGCGAGTTTCCTCTTGAGGACGCTCGCAACGCGCCCCATTGCGCGGGCTCTTTCCCTCTCAACCTGCGCGTGAGCACCTTGTACCGAAACGCGCTGCGGCGCAGGCTAGATGACGATATGCGACTTGCGATCCGTTACCAACCGCCGCTGGTACTCTCCAAGACCTCCTCAAGCTTCTCCATGCTGGGGGGCTTGGCTAGGTGCTGGTCGAAGTGTTGGGCGGGATGGTGTAGACATTGTTGGGAAGCGGGCGTACCCCGTCCTCGGCCTGTTGCACTGGCATCTGCGTGTGCTTGCCGAGCAACTCCGCCAGCACACTGGGATGGTTGCGCTCGAGCTGTTGCACGACCACGAAGATGAGCCCGCTATCGGCTGATACGAGAGAAGAGAATCGTTCGAGGGCGTGGAGCGCTCCCGGTGAAACCCCAATCCCGACGAAGACCGGGCGTGCCCCAGAGCGCGCTTCGTCGTCAGAGTCTTCTCGTGAGATCGTATTCTGCGACGCCATCGATCGCTTCAATCCGGTATTTCAAAGGGTCGGGCACCATCGTGTTTCTGGATCCTGCCCGGGGCGACTTGTTGGTGAACGGCAGCCATGTGCCACAACTCATCCAGCAACCCACCGCAAAGATTGCGGGAATGGCGTGGAGGAAAGACCGGCACGTACAATTAGAGAATCCAGCGTCGAGGTTGTGACATCGATGGAGCATCGCGGGCTCGATTCCAACTCCGCTGTCGATGAAGCAATGAGCAGGTGGCAAAACCAGCGTGCACCCGTCCTCAACGCCCCGAGCCTCGCCAGGTTCGGCGCCGGACCCCTGCTTATTGCCTTCGCCTCTCCGCGTCCGCGAGCGCGTGCTCGATAGCCTCGATGCTCGGGGGCTTGGCAAGGTGGCAGTCGAAGCCCGCCTCCCGCGCCTTTGCCACGTCCTCTGCGGCGGCGTACCCACTCAACGCAATCAGGGTAGTGGCGGACAGGGTGGCGTCGGCGCGCACCGCCCGCGCGACCGCGTACCCGTCCATGCCTGGCAGGCCGATGTCGCAGAGGACAACGTCCGGCCGGTGCGTCCGAATCTTCTCGATGCCCTGATCGCCGGAATAGGCAACCATAGCCGAGTGATTGACGAGCTCCAGCACCTCTCGCAAGCTGTCGGCGGCGTCGCGGTTGTCTTCGATGATGAGGACGCGCCTACGTGGGTGCGAAGGCTCGGCCTCGGCAGGGCGAGGCGCGGTGATTGCCGACGCGGTCAACGTGGGAAGCACGACGTCGAACTCGGCACCCTTGCTTGGCCCTTCGCTGCGCGCCGCAACCGATCCGCCATGCATTTCCACCAAGCCCTTGACCAGGGTCAGCCCCAGTCCGAGGCCACCCTTGGAGCGGTCGAGTGTCCGGTCTGCCTGGGTGAAGGGCTCAAATAGGTGGGGCAGAATGTCTACGCCGATGCCAGCCCCGGTGTCGCAGATCCGGATTGCCGCCTGGCCGTCCTCAAGTCTCTCGACCGAGACGGTGGTGGCGCCGCCCCTTGGGGTAAACTTCACCGCATTCTGCAGTAGGTTGCCGATGACCTGGGCCAGGCGGGTTCTGTCTGCGCTGACCCTCAACCGGGCGCCGCTGGGCCGCAGGGCGAGCTTGACTCCGGTTCTTGCGAACAGGTCGCGATGGTCCTCGACGGTACGGCCGACCAGCTCGTCGAGGTCAAGTTGCTCCGGCTCAAGCTGAATTTTGCCCCGGGTGATCCGCGTGACGTCAAGCAGATCGTCGACCAGCCTGGTCAGGTGCGCGACCTGGCGCTCGATCACCGATTCAGCACGCTTCACCTGCTCGGCATCGCCGCGGACATGCGCGAGGATGTAAAGGCTGTTCTTGATCGGCGCGAGCGGGTTGCGCAGTTCATGGGAGAGCATCGCGAGAAACTCATTCTTGCGCACGTCCGCGGCGCGAAGCTCGGCCTCGCTCTGTCGCAGTGCCCGTTCGGCTTCGCCGTGCAGGCGCTCGGCTTCGATCGCATCCAGCGCGTACGAGACGTCGGCCGCCAGTGCACAGAGCAGCTCGATCTGCTCCGAGTCGAAGGCGGCCGGTTGGTTTGAATACAGAGTGAGAACGCCCACCGCCTTCCCGTTCTTGTGCAGGGGGAAAGCAGCGGACGCTCTGAAGCCGTGGCGCAGGGCCGGCTCGCGCCAGGGGGACATCAAGGGGTTGGCGTCGAAGTCATCGTTCACCACCGCCCGATCTTCGCGGATGCAGGAGCCGGTCGGGCCTTGGCCCAGTTTGCCCTCGACATCTACGCTGATGCCATCAAGGTAGTCGACGGCGGTGCCGCTGGCGGCCGCGGGCTGCACCCTAGCTCCATCGACCAGACCGATCCAGACCAAGGGGAATGTCATCTGCTCTGCGACGATGCGGCACACCTCCTGGAAGATCTGGGTTTCGTCGCGGGTGCGGACGATCATCTCATTGACCCGGCTGAGGACCGCGTAGAGCTGCGTGAGCTGCTTCACGCGACGGGCCTGGATGTCGCGCTCGGTGACGTCTAGGAATAGCACGGTCAAGTTGTCCGGACCCGGATAGCAAAACAGCTCTACCGTTCGATCGGTGACCACCGAGGGTGCGTGGACGCGGATCGGGGCGCCACTCTCCCTCGCCCGGCGGAACTCACTCTCGAAAACGCTGCCGCGGAACCCGGGGAAAACCTCGAGGATCGAGTGTCCCAGCACCTCTTCGCGCGCCCTGTGGAAGTAGCCTAGGGCAGTGTCGTTCATGTGGGTCACGCGCCATTGCCGATCGAGGGAGTAGAAGCCGTCGGCGATGCTGTCGACAATGGCCGTCAGCCGCTGCTGGGAGTCTTGCAGCGCCTGCTGGGCCTGCTTGCGCTCGCTGATGTCGTAGCCCGACTCGAGAATCAGATCGACTCCATCTTCGCCGCGCACGAGCTGCATCCGGACAGAAACCGTGACCGGCCGTCCCTTCTTGCTGCGGTTGACCAGCTCCCCTTCCCAGTGGCCGACCCGGGCCAAGATTGCGTCCACCTCAGCCGTGGAAATCGAGCCGACGGTCTGCAGGAGCTCGTGGACATTCTTGCCCAGAACCTCCTGCTCAGTGAAGCCGTAGAGATCTTCGGCTCCGTCGCTCCAGAACTCGATTTGCCCGGAAAGGCGGCGAACGTGGATGGCGTCCTGGGATAAACGTAGCAGGCTCGCGTAGCGGCGGACCAGCTCCTCCGCTTGCTTGCGCTCGGTGATGTCGCGGGTATTGGCCATGCCCAGCTCGTGGACCTTCTGGCGCAGCTCACGGTTTGCAGTCTCCAACTCTGCGTTCAGCGACCGGAACTCTTCCTTGGCAGTCTCCAACTCCTCACTAGCGGATTTCCGCCGCTCGTTGGTGGAGATGAGACCCTCATGCGAAGCTGCCAGGGCAGCCGCACCGAAACCTCCAGGCGTGGAAGCGGCGGCTGTGGCCGAAGCCATGGGCGTCTTGCGGGTCTGCGCCCGGGCAGAAGGCGAACCCGGCTTGCCCGGCCCTCGGGATCCTCGGGGCTTTGTCTTCCGCTTGGTCATGCGCACTTTCAACCCGGCGTCAATCGGCGACTCTGCTATAGCACAAAGTCACAGTTCACCGCGACCGCTGGCCGACCCGCGCTGGCGCACAGGCGGCCCGTCGTCACAGGGAACTGTGCTGTGGGGGGAAGCTCAACGCGCCGTTGGTCGCGTCGCTGCTCGCCGCGTCCGAAGGCCTGCCAGCCTCCGACTATCGACTAATGGGTGCAAGTCAGCGTGGAGGGCTGCAGCGTGCAGCTTCCAGAGTGACAACAGGCACCATGGGGACAGCTTTGTGCTCCCGTGCAATCGATTGCGACGGTCGAGGCGGCGCAATCTACTCGCCCCTGGCACGAGTTTGCGCCTGTGCAGCCTACGGTGACTGTGGTCCCGTAGCCCGAGATGGAGCCCACGCAAGACCCGCTCCCCGTGCAGGTCAATGCGCACGAGTCGCCCGAACAAGCCGCGCCCCCGGCACAGGCGCCGTCGCCGCTACAGTCGATCTGATTCTTGGCAGCGGAGCTGGTCACCCCGGCTTTGCAGGCATTGGCGCCACCGCAAGCCACCGCGCACGAACTGCCCGTGCAGTTGATCGAGCCCGCGCATGAATTGGAGTCTGTACAGGCGATGTCACAACCGGCTGAGTGGTCACAGGTTATTCCACCTGCGCATCCATCTTGCCCGCAGGTGATTTGGCAAGAGAGTTGGGATGGACAGGTGACCACGGATCCGCAAGCGCCGGCAGCGCTGCAATCAATCACGCACTTGTCGTCGGTGTAGGTTCCGCCAATTGCGACGCACAGATCGGCAAGGGTTGGCTCGGTGGGGGCGTCGTCGCCGCCGGTACTGCTCGCTGTGTCGCCAGCCTCACTCGTTCCCCCACCGTCGTCCAGGATTCCGCCATCGTCAGAAGAATTGCTGTCGTCCGAGGCTCCGTCCGCGCCTCCACTACCCCCGCTCCCCACCGTCCCACCAGTGGCTTCTTGCCCGCCTGAGGCGGGGTTCCCACCGGTGTCTGCCTGTCCGCCTGAGGCGGAGTTTCCACCGGTGTCTTCCCGCCCGCCCGAGGCGGCGTTCCCACCAGTGTCTTCCTGCCCGCCTGAGGCGGTGTTCCCACCGCTGGCTACCTGGCCGCCTGAGGCAGCGCTGCCACCGCTTGCGCTGCCACCGCTTCCGCTGTTGCCTCCGCTTTGCGTGGCTGACCCGCCGCTGGCACTCGTGCCACCTTGGCCGCCGCTTCCTTGAGACGGGGGAGCCTGTATGTTCGCGCACGACGCGATACTAAGAAAAGCAATAGCTAGCAGGCTGCGGACCGGGACGTGGTTCTGAAGGATTCGAGAAGGACTCAGCATGCCGTATCAACACTCCTTGGGTTCAGAAGGGGAAGGTCGCTTCCTCCATCGGTCGGTAGCGCGAAGCGTCGCGGTCGCGTTGCCGGGTAGCGTGGATGAAAAGCGATAGCCAGATGCGGCTCAGCGGCGAGCTCATCTTTCGACCGAGAAGGCTCGCTGATCCTTTTTTCACCGAACTGCATCGCAATTGGACGAAGCCCATGTTCTGGCTGCCACTGGCAAATGATCGCGCAAAACGCGCGCGCCGTCGGAAGGGCGACGCCGTGAGCCTTGCCGTCACTTTCAACTGGACCAGACTTTGTCTGCAGGGGGTGAGGTGAGATGCAGATTGAAAACGCGGAACCCTTGGTTGAGGAAGTGCCCTACGCCGCGAGAGAGGGTGTGCCCTACGTTGCGAGTGAGGATGTGCCCTACGACGTGGCCATTGTCGGCGGCGGCCCGGCCGGCCTGGTGGCAGCCGCTCACTGTCGCATGCGTGGTCTGAGCAGCATCACCTTCGAGGCCCAGACATTCGGCGGCCAACTGGTCAGTCTGTATCCCAGCAAGCCGGTCACGAATTTTCCGGCTCATCTCGACGTGGCTTCCGGGGAGTTGGCGCGACGGCTGGCGGAGCAGGCAGCGCATTTTGGCGCCGAATTGCAGGAACACGAGGCAGTGGAGTCCGTCGGATACGGGGCAGACAGCGGCTTTGTCCTGCGGTCCACTATCCGGGTGGTGAAGGCTCGATCGCTCTTGCTTGCGCTGGGTCTGGGCCGGTTCCGGCCGCAGAAACTGGGTCTCAAAGACGAATATCGCTTTGCCGGACGCGGCCTGGTGTACCGGCTGCCGTCGCGCGACCGCATCGCCGCCCATCACGCAGTGGTGGTGGGCGGCGGCGACACGGCGGTAGATATGGCTATTGCCCTCAAAGCCATTGTGCCCGAGGTGACGCTCGTGCACCGCCACACGACCTTTCGCGCGTACCCGCACTCGCTGGAGCGACTGGCCGCATCGGGCGTGCAAGTGATGCTCGATGCGGAGGTGGTCGGGCTGGGTGGCGACGTCGCACTGGATCACGTGCTGGTGGCCCTGCACGATCAGGAGGCGCAGGAGATTCCTGCGGATCTCCTGCTGGTGAGCGTGGGCCAGGTACCGGATCTGGGCGGATTGGCCCAATGGGATGTGAAGCTGACCTTGGATGGCTGCCATCTGCCAGTGGACTCTTCCATGCGCACTGCCATCCATGGTGTGTTTGCGGCCGGCGATTTCGTGGCCTACCCAGGCAAGATCAAGATGATCGCCACCGCCGTGGCCGAGGGCTCCACCGCCGCTGCTTCGGTGGAACGCTACCTGCGGATTCAGGCCTAGTCCGGGAATCCTACCAATAGCTGCAGGTCCTCGTCCCAGAGCTTCTGCCGCGACACATCCGGGTGACCTAGAGCATCGAACCGTGAAAAATCGGACCAGGCGTCCGATGAGGTGCAGCGGCCACGGAGGAGAGAGCATGAAGACCACAATGGAGCGGCGGCAGTTTCTGACAGCAAGCCTGGCCGGCCTGGGCGGTATCGTGTTCGCCTCTGACCTGGTCAAGGGCAGGGCAGCGCACGCGGGTAGTTGGCGCGGTGAGGACTTCTTCTTCGTACAGCTATCCGACACGCACTGGGGATTCAGCAATCCCGCCATCAACCCGGACTTCACCGGCACATTGCCCAAGGCCATCGCGGCAGTGAACTCCGTGCCCCACAAGCCGGATTTCGTCGTCTTCACCGGCGATCTGACTCACACCACCGACGACGACAAGGAGCGCCGCAAGCGCCTGGCCGGGTTCCGCGAGCTGAGCCAGGGGCTGAAGGTCGAGAACATCAGGTATTTGCCAGGCGAGCACGACGCTGCGCTGGACCGGGGCGCGGCCTATCGCGAGATCCTCGGGCCTTCGCGCTACACCTTCGACCACAAGGGCGTGCACTTCATCGCGCTCGACAATGTGTCGGACCCCACGGCCCACCTGGGCGACGAGCAGCTACGCTGGCTCGCGGAGGAACTCAAGAAGCAGAACCACTCGGCCCCCATCGTCGTGCTCACCCACCGGCCGCTGTTCGACCTGGCGCCGGACTGGGATTGGGCCACGCCCGACGGAGGCAAGGCGGTCGAGCTGCTCATGCCCTACCAGAATGTCACCGTCCTGTACGGGCACATCCACCAGGAGAACCACCACCAAAGCGGACACATCGGCCACCACGCGGCGAAGGGGATGATGTATCCGCTGCCGGCGCCGCACTCAGTGCCGAAGAAGGGGCCAATTCCCTGGGATCCGGCTCACCCCTACCAGGGGTTGGGATACCGGCAGGCCGAGGTGCGCGCTCGGCAGGCGGAACTGGCGCTCACCGAGTTGCCGGTCCCGCAGGTCAAGGATACGCCCGCGACCGAGCAGGTGGTGAAGGTGACGGCCAAGAAGTTCGCCTATTCGCCCAGCGTGATCACGCTCAAGCGAGGCGTGCCTGCAGTTCTGCAACTGACTTCGCTCGACCGGCAACATGGCTTCAACTGCCCTGCGCTCAAGCTGCAGGCCGAGATCAATCCCGGCAAGGTCACGCAGGTGAAATTCACGCCTGACAAGTTGGGCGAATTCCCCTTCCACTGCGACGTGTTCTGCGGCAGTGGGCACGAAGAGATGGCGGGCACCATCAAGGTTATTGAGTAGTTTCTCGAACCATGAACAGGAACTTCCACGAACAGTCTTTTACCGGAGGAAAGCCATGATCTATCTGCGGGAAATTCGGGTGTTGGCCATCTCATTGATGACGTTGGCCGGGTGTTCAAGCAGCAACGGAAATGGCTATGGCACGGGTGGACGCTCGGGAACCGGGGGCACCCTAGAGAACGGTGGCGCAATAGCGACCGGCGGGGAGAGCGGCGGCGTGACGACGACGGGCGGCGTGACGACGACCGGCGGAGTGACGACGACGGGCGGAGTGACGGAGACTGGCGGAGTAAGCGAGACCGGCGGAGTGACGGTGACGGGTGGAGTGAGCGCCAAGGGCGGAGTGAGTGAGACGGGCGGAGTGAGTGCGACCGGCGGGGTGAGTGAGACGGGTGGAGCGAGCGCCAAGGGCGGAGTGACGGAGACTGGCGGAGTGGGCGCCACGGGCGGAGTGACGACGACCGGCGGGGTGAGTGCGGCCGGCGGGGTGAGCGCGACGGGCGGAGTGACGACGACCGGCGGGGTGAGCTCCACCGGCGGAGCCACCAATGCGGATGCTGCCCTTGCCTGCCACGCGCCAGGCACCCTGACCGTGACGAACAGTGGAATGACGGCCTGGTTGATTGACGGGGTGGCGAATCCCACGCTGACGTTCTGTCGCGGAAGCACCTACACCTTCTCGGTTAATGTCCCCTCAATTCATGTCTTCTACATCAAGAGCGTGAAGTCGACCGGGCCAGGCAATGCTTACAACACCGGGGTTACCGGGAATGGAACCAGCTCAGGCGACGTCATATTTACTGTCCCCAGCAGCGCTCCGGACACACTATTCTACGATTGTGCCAATCACGCTGCAATGAACGGAGACATCAACGTTGTGAACTGACACTACCGAGAGCGTCAAGTCCGGTGCGCGTGCGCGGGCTCCCTACGGTGGAGCTTGGAACGCGCATCGAGTTGGTAGGTGCGTCCCCTCCACGCCACTTCCGGCTTTGCAATCGCGCTTACCAGGATCAGCGGACCCAGCAACAAGATCGCGGCCGGGACCCAGGCGTGGCGCCATCCGATGGCCGCTCCACCCAGAACCCGGTGCAGACGGACCATACTGACGCTCACCGCGACCACGGTGGCGGCGGCGGGAATTGCAACGAGATGCTGGCCGTGGTGCAAGGCGAGCGCGGCCATGAGGAATCCCAGCCAGAACTCGGCGCCGCGCAGCCACACCGGCAGCTTGAACGACCAGGTCGGCAAGCCCGAGCGCGAAAAGATCAGCCAGCGGCGGAACATGCGGGCGAATTCCAGCAGTCCGAGTCCGCGAATCACCACGGGGAGCGTGTCCTGCGAGACGACGTTGCGATATCCGGCCGCCACCACATCCATCCCGATTCGCATGTCGTCGACCAACTCGCCGCGCACGCTCCTCAGGTCATGCAGAGTCTTGAGCATTTCGCGCCGAAAGACCATTAGCTGGCCCATTATGAAGGGCATTTCCCCGCTCTTGCGGACAGTGCCGGCCACCGCTGGGCCATAGAGCCCGTTGAGCATGAGAGCGGCGCCCACGTCGCCCGCGGTTTGCGGCGCTTCCGTGGCCACGACTGGCACGAAAACGGATCCGGCTCGCTTGGTGGTGAGTAGCTTTTCCACTGCCATGCGCAGCGAATGGGGATGGGGGCGGGTATCCGAGTCTCCAAAAGCCACCAACTCGCCCGTAGCTTGGCCCAGGCCGGCAATCATGGCGTGAAGTTTTCCGGTCATGGTCGGGGGAGGCGATCCGGCCACCATTATCATGGCCGTGCCGCGCCGGCCGGCAGCCACGTGGGCGGCAATGGCCTTGCGAACCGCCGCAAAAGCGGGATCGAGGTCGTCGTCAAAAACGAAGATGGTCTCAACCTCACCCGGGTAGTCGTTGTCCAGCGCCGCGGCCAGGTTCTTGTCCGCGTCCACGTCCAGTCCTCGCACGGGACGTATCACTGTGATGGAGGGCAGGCCAGCAAGGTTGCGCCCGTCAGTCCCTGCAAGCCTGAGGCTGCGGGCCTCGGCTCGCTGTTCGATGAGCGAACTGCGCAGTCGAAAGTGATCCCAAATCGTTGCAAAGAAAAGCAACAAACCCAACCCAATAGCCGCGTATTCCACGCTCCTCCTCCTTGGACGGCTCCACCAGGACTCGCGCACATCCGTTCGCCGCCTAGCCAGAAGACAACGCGCCTAGATGAGCCATCTCTTCCTGTCTGGTTAGATGCTCGCTTCTTGCAAGGGTTCCTCCGAACATCTGGGCGGTCGCGGCACACGCGACAGGTATGCGGCATCAAACTGCGCAAATGTTGCCAAATTGGTGACACAGCCTGTCGATGGCGGGGAGGACCTACGATGAATTCTCGACGCAAAAACGTTCCGGCGGCGGCGCTGCAAATTGGGGTTGCCGCGGCGCTTGCGCTGTTGCTCGCCGGAGTCACCGCCCGGGCACAAGAGGTCGCATCGCCGGCAAAGCCAGCCGAGGCGACCATCGAGCAGATCGACAACCCGCAGGTCTTCAATCTCTGGCTCAACCCGGAAAACTACCCGCGCATTGAACGCGCGGTCAACGTCATGAACGCCCGCACGACCCGGGCCCGCGCGCTCAATCTGCTAGTCGATCACCGCACCTTCCAGCCCTTCCAGACCAATGCCTTTCGGGACTGGGTCGGCTTCGATGCGGGTAGTCTCAAGATCGGGCTTGCCCTCCGCTATGGCATCCTGGACAACCTGGAAGTGGGCGTGCAGCGCGTGAGTAACGGCGGCGACCAGTACGACACATACCAATTCGACGTCAAGTACTGGGCCCTGCACGCCGACCGCTACTTGGTTGACCTAGCGGCGCGAGCTGGGGCAACCTGGTATTCGGAAGCCACTAGGCCGGACTCGGCCGGGGGTTTCGCCCAGCTCATCGTCAGCCGCTCACTGCGCGAGCGCCTTTGGCTGTCGAGTGGACTCTACTATCACTCGAATGCGACCAACGAAAACCGCGTGGACCAGAATCTGCAGCGCCCCAGCGGTCAGGCCTATGCGCTGGCCATCCCGGTGGCGGTGGAGGTGCGGCTGCAGACCTTTCTGGCCTGGGACGCCGAGGCTTCCTTCAATGTGGCTGGCTATCACGCGAAATACCCGGTCCTGTCGACGGCCTTCAAGATCATCACCAACCGTCACACCTTTGCATTGATCATGAGCAATTCGCAGTACATCGCCGCTGACGGCGTGGTGGCCAACACCATTCGTGGCATCCACGACCTCATTGTGGGCTTCACCATTACGCGCGAATTCAATTTGTGATTGTCAAGGAGTTCATCATGTCCAGTTCGACATTCGGCCGTCGCGGGTTCCTCTTGGGTTCGGGACTAGGTCTGGGTACACTGCTGGTCCTGCCTACGGTTTCGTCACGCGCCGAAGGTGGCAAGGTTGCCATCCCGCTGGCCAAGCTGGAGGTGCTGAAGTCCGTGGGCGGCTCAGTCGTTCTCAAGCTCAAGGGCAAGCTGGTTCTTCTCGTCCGCGACAGCGCCACCAGCGTGCGCGCGTTGGACCCCGTCTGTACCCACCGGGAATGTTTGGTCGCATACAACCCGGGCGAGAACAAGCTCAAGTGTCCCTGTCACGGGTCGCAGTTCGACCTGAACGGTCGGGTCGTGCACGGGCCTGCGTCGCGGCCACTGGCGAACTACGCCGCGGAGCTGGCGGGCGAGCAGATCATCGTGACCCTGTAGGCAATCCATGCGACGCGTGGCAATCTTTGTGCTTCTGGCTGGACTCGCGTCGTCGGCGCTCGCGTTGGTCTTGGCAACGGCTGTCTATGCGGTGGACTCGGCGCCTGCGGTGGAACAGATCGGCGATGTTCAGACCGTGGGCCCGGGGGAAGTTGAGAGCAAGCCGTCTGGCCTTTCCGATCTAGTCGGCCGGTTGCACCCGGCGCTGGTGCATTTCCCCATCGCGTGGCTGGTGGGCCTGGCACTGGTCGACTTCGTCGGCCTGGTATTGAAACGCGAGGAGTGGCAGCGCGTGGGTATCTTTGTTCTGGCCGGGACGGTGCTCAGCCTTCTGCCCACAGCCGCAACCGGCCTGTTGCGCGCGGCCCACATGCCCGCGGATCCGGCGGTACACGCCCTGCTAGTCACGCACCGGACGCTCAACTTCGCGGTGGCCGGTCTGATTCTGGCCGCGTTTGCTTTGCGGCTCTTGCGCCGCAACCGTTTGCAGGGATCGCGGCGCATCGTCTATCTGGCGCTGGTGTTCGCGGCCACCGGCCTGGTCTTGGTGGCGGCCGACTTTGGCGGCCGCATGGTGTACGGCCCTGACTATCTGCCCTGGTAGTGAACCGCCCCGACCAGCGGGTGATGACAGGTAGCGCACCGGGTCTCGCAAACCGTGGGGCTCTTCCGGTACAAATAGCCGGTACAAAAGCTGCTTGCCAAGAGTGCGTGAGCGAACGAACATCGGGCCGAACTGCTGTGAACAAACTTAGGATCATGACTTGCTGGAGAATGAAGGTGGCCACCGGCGGCGGTCCCCCTACTACCCTCGCCTCCTCCGGACAGGCCGGTCTCAACGGCATCGCCGTAGACGACACGAGCGTCTACTGGACGAACACGAACGGCGGCACGGTGATGAAGCTGACGCCAAAGCAGTGCGGCCGCGAACCGTGCCACAGTCCGGCCGCTGGTCGAAGCAGACGGCGGCTAGAACCACACCAGCACGCTGGCCAGGGCATAGGGCATGGGCACGACCACTCCCTCTTTGCCCACTTCGAGAGCGCAGATCTCGCGTTCACGAGCGTCGCACAGAGTGGCGCTTCGGATGGGGCGGCTGGGGCAGGACAGGCGTACCTCGACTGACCCGTTCGCGAAACTGGCGAGACGGGCCACCACGGCGTGGCCCTGGAAGGCCGGCTTGAGCGCGGAGACTTGCACGTCGTCGCGGTCGACCAGCATGACCGAATTGGCCAGGTCGTCGAGGTCCGGCTCGTTGGGGCCGAACAGGGCGGCTCGCAAAGCCCGCCGCACGTGGTGGGGCAGGCGGTTGCGCCTGGCATCTCCCCGGGGGGTGAACCACACGGCGTAGTCGAGCTGCCCCTGGTGCGGGTCGGTTCCCGACGCCGGGTGTGCGAGAATTGGCAGAACATGGAATGCGGTCTCGCGGGGCGCGTAGCGCAGGGCGATCCACTCCAGGGTTCCCGCGCCGTCGCTGGCGACCGCGGCAGGCCCCCCCAGAAAAGCGGCCAACCCGATATCGCTCCGTTCATCGCGTAGGTGGGCGAAGGAACGCGCGGGCCAGAAGGTGGGACGGTAGAGCTTGTGCGCTGGACGTTCCACGATCCCGCCCGGCACGTCCATGGTGAGTCCCGGTGAAACCAGTCGGGTCGGGAAACGGCAGGTGATGGTCCGGCCGCGACGAGCCGAACCTTCCACGCGCATGCGCAGGACTGGCGAGCGCTTGCGCATCCACAGCCAGCGAACGAATGGCCGCTCCTCGAATTCCGAGTCGACGCGTATTTCAAGCACGCCATCGCGCGCATTCACCTTGATGCGTGCCGGTGCGTGACTAGCGCGTGACTGCTCGACGAAGATCCCGCCACGGAATTCGTGCCCCAGGCGCCACAAGCCACCGCTGTCACGATAACTCACGAGATCGTTGGCGGGACCGGAAAGCAACTCCTCACCCGATTGCGTGAGGCGGAAGCTGGTGATGCCGCCTCCTTGTTGCTCGCGCAGTTCCACGCGATACATGTCGGTCTCTGCCCGCAGCGTCCCGCCGTCGAGGCTATAAAGGGGCAGGGGGCTGGGCGGAAACTTGGGCGCCGGGGAGCGGATGGCGCGAATGCGTGCGAGCGCGTGGTCGGCCAGCCCCTCGGCTTGCTCCAGCCAGGGCTGTTGCTCTTCCCGCCAGATGCGATCAGGCGAAGTCCCGGCAATAAAGTCGTGATGATTGCTCAACACCGCCAGATCCCAGGCCGCGCGCAGATCGCCTGCAATCTCGGACTCAACCCGGATGCCGCCCTTGCGCGAACTCGGCCCTGCCAGCGCCGGCAGCACCGTCAGTTTCTCCGCGATCACCAGCTTGCGCACGATACGCTTGGCGCGTCGCTTGGCCTCCGGGCGGCTGGCGTAGAACCCCATCCAGTAGGGATTGGGGTCCAGGTTCAGCACCGGAAGCGCGGACTTGTGGCAGGCCACCAACTCGAGGTAGTCGTCCAAGCCCGCGTTCAGTGTCCAGACCCCGCTCGTCTGGTAGCGGGTGCGGTTGTAGCGGTCGAGCAGTTCCACCAGGCCGGCAATCGGCCCATTGAAATCGCCACCGATCGGGCAAAAGAGATAGGGCGTGCGCGCCAGCGGCGCGAGGTCCCGAACGTAGCCATGAATGCGGCGTGCGACGTGGGATTCAGTTCGCCACGGAAAACCAAAGACATGGTCCATCCAGCGAACCAGGCCGATGTGAGCCAGCAGATCGCCTTGAAAATAGGTGAAGGCATTCCAGTGGCAGAGGACCTGCGAGCCATCCGGGCCACGCCACACGAAATCGGCGGTCTTGAGTTTCTTGGTCAGCAACTCTGCGCTCGAGCCGGGCAGGGGGAAGGCCGATTTTCTGCGATAGTCGCTGCCGACGAAGTACATGCCGTCAATCCGCGTGATAGCTGCCATGTCAAAGCCCAAGGCAGTGAGCAGGGTAGGCAGAGCGGGCGAATGGCCGAAGTCGTCGGGCAGGTAGGCCAGCCGCGGTTCGACGCCCATGCCGTTGTCTTTGAGCCAGCGCTGTCCGTCGGCGTAGTCGCGCAGGATAGCCTCGGTGTCGGGCAGCACCGTGTCGGGCGTGGTGATGCCGGTGCCGGTCAAGCGCAGGCGGCGCTGGTTGACCAGAGCGCGCAGCCGTTCGCGCTGGGCCGGGTTGGATTGCCAGTGGCGTCGCAGGAAGAACAGACTCTCGAGGGAAAAGACCCGGCGTGGCTCCTGCTCAAGCGCCAGCAAGGCGCGCTCAAGAATGCGCGGAATGCAGAGCTGGTAGTATTCCTCGGTGGTATGCAGCCAGTTGGGATCCCAGTGGCTGGTTTCGCCGAACACCAGGACTCGGCTTGCCTCCGAGGGAATTCCCAACCTGGCGCGAAGTGCACTTTCCTCGGAACGCGCAGCCGTTGCGTCTTTCGTGTCGACCGGCGATTCATCGGCGAGATTGACTCCGACAGTGAAACTCAAGCGACCTCCATCAAGCGGGCGTTCGTGACTCAAGACTAGATTCTAGCAGCTCGCCGAGCCGCTCGCGACGAGGGTTCCAATTCCCTGGTAGGGGTGTGGCGGGTAGGGGCCTGGCGCGTTCAGTTTGAAGGATTGCGCAGTTTCTGCGCTGAGTTGCTCCGCAACATCGCCGTCGTTCGGATATCCAACTGAGCGACATTTTATCTCTTTGCAGGTGTCACGATTGCAGTTGGTATCCGGCACCCGGGTGATTGCATCTTAAAGCAAGGGACACACACACATGCCTACCGGGGTTCACACGGGTCGCTAGCAGGGAGGATGCGGAGTGAGGAACGCGAAAGCCAAAGCGGACAACACACTCGATACGATCCTGCAGGCAGGCGAGTTCGTCGCTGGGCAGTACCGAGTTGACCACTTGCTTGGGGAGGGTGGAATGGCGGCGGTCTGGGCCGGTACCAATGAACATACCGGCAAGCGCGTCGCCCTCAAGGTGATTCTGCGGTCCTTGGCGACCACGCGCGAGGCGCAGGGTCTCTTTGAAAGAGAGGCATTGGCTGCAAGCCGGGTGAATCATCCCAATGTCGTGACGGTTTTTGATATCATCGAGCACGAGGGAATGGCTTGCATCGTGATGGAGTTGCTCGACGGAGAGCCGCTGAGCAGCTACCTCGCCCGCAAGGGATTCCTCAGTGTCAGCGAAGCGGCGGGGCTGCTCTTGCCCGCTATGCGTGGGGTGGCTGCGGCCCACGCACAGGGCGTGATCCACCGGGATCTCAAACCACAAAACATCTTCATTTGCATTGGGCCTGACGGGCGCGTCGTGACCACCAAGGTGTTGGATTTTGGCATTTCGGTCATGGTGGAACGAGCGATGGATCCCTCGGCTGGACAGATCCCGGCATTGGCCATGGGCACGCCGTCCTACATGTCTCCGGAGCACATTCTGGGTGTGGCGCCTATCGACGCACGTGCCGACGTGTACGGCTTTGGGGTGCTGCTGTACGAGGCGCTGACCGGACAGATGCCGTTCCCGGGTGAACTGGGCCCAGATCTCTTCAAGCGAATTCTGAATGAACCCGCTCCCCAAGCGACGCTGTTTCGTCCTGACTTGCCGCCCGGTCTGGTGCGCATCATCGAAATAGCTATGGCCAAGCAGCCAGACGATCGCTACTCGAACCTGAATCGGATGGTGAGCGCTCTCGAAGACGAAGTGGCGCCGCCCACCCCGCTTCCGCGTCTGCTCACGCCGCTCGCTGGGGTGCCCGCGCTTGCCGTGCGCGATCGCCCCCCTGGCGATTCGCAGCCTGTGGTGCTAGCCATTGCCAAGAAGGATCCGTCTGGGCCGCATCAGGAGACGCTGCTCTACTGCGCGCAGCCCCCGCAGAGTGGCGCTGCCAACGGTAGATCGAATGCTGTCTCCGAGCTGGCAATTGCCCCGCCACCCGCAGGTCGCGAGACGCTGATAGTGAGGCCTTCATTGCTCAATGTGCCCTTCTCTGGTGTAAGGTCGCTCTTCACGCCTCGTGGTCTGCGTGGGTTGGCGGGCGTTGGGCTCGTGGTCGCGCTTGCTTTCGGTGTGTGGACAGCCATGCAAGGCGCGAGTCAGGTGCAAGCGCCTAGCCCAGCACCGGTCGCGAATCCTGCGCCGCCAGCCAGCGAGCCTGCCACGCCGCCAGCGAGCGAACCTGCCACGCCGCCGGCGATTGCTGGCGTGGCACCCACCATCGTCCCCGTGGAGGTTCCGGTGGTCGCTCCGCCGTCCCCGCCTGCAGCGAGGGCACTTGCAACCCGTGAACATGGCAGGCATTCGGGCCACGCGCGCGGCGGGCCAGTTGCAGCAATGCACAGTCGCTCGCGAGTGGCGGTGCGTGAGACGTGGAGAGGCCCCCCGCTGCGGCAGCAGGCCATGCGCAGTGTTTTGCAGGCGCGTGAATCGGCACTGGAGCCGCGACTGCTAAGGGCTGGCGCATCGGCGAAGGCGGTGACGCCGCGCGCTGGCAGTCTGTCCGAGGACGATTTCTAGCAGGATCTACTTTCTCGCATGGACACTCCATTTCAGGCAGCGCGAGGCATTGCGGTTTCGATCCTCTGCTCGACGATGTTCCTGGCGTCCGCGCGCGCGGCCGACAGCCTCAGCGAGCCATGGTCTGGGGCGGATGCTACTGACGATCCTGCCTATCGAAAGGCCATCAAGGAGGGGCTGGCTGAATACGACGCCCTCCATTTTGAGGAGGCACGAAGTCTCTTTCGGCGCGCCCACTCGATCAGCCCCAACGCGCGCACCTTACGTGGTCTGGGCATGACTTCCTTCGAACTACGCGACTACGTCTCGGCGGTGCGCAATTTGTCGGCGGCCCTGCAAGACAAACGCAAGCCTCTCTCCGCTGAACAACGCGTGCACACGCAGGATCTGCTCGATCGCAGCCGCATGTTCGTGGATACGTACACGCTGACGGTTTCGCCAGCGAATGCGCGCGTGATCATCGACGGCCATGCACCGGAATTCGAGTCCGACGGTACATTGCTGTTCGGCTTCGGCACGCACACATTGGAAGCCAGTGCGCGAGGCAGGGCAGTTCGCTCGGTTCCCATAGCTGTCCGCGGGGGCGAACGAAAGGAACTCTCCGTGACCCTCGCATTGGCGTCGGCGGTAGGCGCGCGCTCGGGCGACGCCCGGGTGGCCGAGGTCGTGACCGCTGCGAGGCCAGAGCCCGCGGTGGCGTCGAATCGATCAGCGGCTGCATGGCTATGGGCCAGCGGAGGTGCGGCGCTGTTGGCCGTCGGTGCTGGCATCTATTGGCTCAGGCAGAATTCCCAACTCAATTCCTGTCGCAATCCCTTGAGCCCGTGGGCGTGCACCAACGAATCCACCCTCAAGACCCAGTGGAACGTCGGTCTGGGCGCGACGGTGGGGACTGGGGCCGCGGCCCTGACCATGGCCCTCATCGGCATCCTATCGTGGGATTTTGGGCACCCTCCCGCTGCCAACCACAGCGCACTGGGCTGTAACGTGGGCCCGCTCAGCATCGCCTGTGCGAGATCATTCTAGCAATCGGCCGCTGGCCTCGGTCTTGCACAAGGGAATGGTCGCGCATCACATGCGCTGCATTTGAAACAAGGAGGGTGGCCATGTCCCGATGTGAAGACCTACACGCGATCATCCTAGCGAGCAGCGAAGACCATCGTCTGAAGTCACTTGCCGAGGCGCTCGGCGGAGTGGACGTTCCCAAGCAGTTTGCCTTGATTGCGGGTGGAGGATCTCTGCTGCAGCAGACGGTCGCGCGGTACGCCAGCCTGGTGCCACCCGAGCGCATGGTCGTCGTGGTGGCGGCAGCTTGTGAGGCGCTAGCGCGTGCCCAGTTGGACGAATGGCCCGGAATTGAAATCATCACCCGGCCGGCGGATTGCGGCGCAGGTCTTGATCTGCTCTTGCCGCTGGGACGGGTGTTTTCGCGCAACCCCGACGCGCGCGTGCTGGTGACGCCAGCCGATCACTACGTGCCCCATCCCGAGGCCCTGGTGGACGCGGTGGTCGCCGCAAGTCAGGCCCTGGACAAGGCGCCGGTGATTCTCGTCGGTGTGTCCAGTGGCCAGCGGAGGTCCAGCCAGGCGTGGATCCTACCTGGGCGGCCGCTCGGCGGGCGGGTGCTTTCCGTGGCGGGCCTGGCAGAACATGCCTCGCCTGTGCAGGCGGCAGAGCTGGCGGCGGCCGGCGCGCTGTGGAATACCTCGACCGTGGTGGCCCGCGCCGAACATCTGTGGTACTTGGCCGCGCGCCAGTTGCCCATGCAGGCCGAGGCGGTGGCCCGGCTTTGGGCAGGCAAGGGCTCACTTGCGAATGCGGCCGCGACAGCCTGCCTGATGCCGTCCGCCGAGTTGAATAGCGCGCTTCTGCGCGGAGCTAGGAATTCTGGCATGATCGCGGTACGCGGATCAGGCTGGACAGACTGGACTTGTCCCGAGCAGGTGATGGATTCGATCGAGGATCCGAGGGAGCTGGAGCTTATTCTCTCGCGCATTCTGCTGCAGCAGCAGGCTACTGGGCGAACCGAACTGCGCCAGCGGGTTCCCACGATCTCGCGCCACGCCACCGCAGCCTGAGGAGGTGGCGGCTCTTCGCATGCTACGAATTGGTAGCGCGGGCTACCGGCAGCGCCACCAGATGGAAACGCGCATTCAACCAAGGCGCGCACACCCTTGGAGGAACAACCCATGACGAACCCAGCGCCCGAGACTTCCCCCTTGTCGGCGTGGTGGCGCCACGGCGTGATCCTGGTGATGGTCATCGGCTTTGCGGTGCTGTCGTTCGTGACGGTAAAGACTTACAGCAACGCGCCGCCCATACCAGGACGGGTGACCGACGAGCGGGGCGCAACCATCTTCACCCGCGATGACATCGAAGCCGGCCAGGAGGTCTTCCTCAAGTACGCGCTCATGGAACACGGCACCCTGTGGGGTCACGGGGCTTACCTCGGCCCCGACTACAGCGCGGAGTATCTGCATCGCCTGACCGAGATCGTGCGCGACACCGTTGCCGGTGCTCGCTTCGGTCGGCCTTTCGCGGGATTGGAAATGGGCGCGGCTGCAGAAACCGCGGAACTTGTGCGGAGCACGCTGAAGCAGAACCGCTACCACGCCGAGAGTGACAACCTGGTTTTCTCACCGGGGGAAGTCGCCGCCTACGCGATCCAGAAAGGGGAATGGTCGAGCTACTTTTCAGGGACCAATCCCGCGCCGGGACTGGCGCGCGGATACATCAGCGACCCGGCGGAGTTGACGGCGCTGACTTCGTACTTCGCGTGGGCGGCTTGGGCCGCCGCCGCCCAGCGCCCAGGCAAGGACTATTCCTACACCAACAACTTCCCCTACGACCCGGCGGCGGGGAACCACCCGACTGCCTCGACCTATCTGTGGAGCGCGTTGAGTCTCATCACTTTGCTGGCCGGCCTCGGTGCCGTGCTGTTTCTGGTGGGCCGCTTCGACTACCTCGGATGGCACGGGGAACGTCAGGCCCAGCACCTGTATGACAGCCCCTTGCTAGCTTGGAGAATCACGCCTAGCCAGCGTGCAGCGGGCCTGTACTTCGCCGTGGTGGTTCTGCTCTTCCTGCTGCAGGTGCTGGTCGGCGGCGGCATTGCGCACTACCGGGTGGAGCCCGGATCGTTCTATGGAATCGATATCGCGCGCCTATTTCCGTACAACCTGCTGCGCACCTACCACCTGCAACTGGCCATCTTCTGGATCGCGACCGCCTGGGTGGCGGGCGGGCTCTTCATGGCTCCGCTGGTTGGGGGCAGCGAGCCCAAGGGCCAGCGGGTCGGCGTGTTGCTGCTGCTGGGCGCGCTGACTGTCGTGGTGCTGGGCAGTCTGGGGGGCGAGTTTCTCGGCATCAACAACAAGCTGGGGAGTCTCTGGTTCTGGCTGGGGCACCAGGGATCAGAGTACTTGGACCTGGGCCGTTTTTGGCAATTCCTGCTGGCAGCGGGACTGGCGGGCTGGCTGGTGCTGATGTTCCGCGCATTGCGGCCCGCCATGCGACAACCAGAACGCGGGCAATTGGCCTCACTGTTTCTCTACGCCGCAGTGGCGATTCCTCTTTTCTATTTGCCCGCGCTGTTCTTTGGCCCGCGCACCAATTTCGCGGTCATCGATAACTGGCGCTTCTGGATCATTCATCTTTGGGTCGAGGGCTTCTTCGAGCTGTTTGCCACCGTGTTGGTGGCCGTGATGTTCCGCCAGCTTGGCCTGGTTTCGGTGCGTACCGCCACACGCATGGTGTACCTCGACGCCATTCTCTTCCTTGCCGCGGGAATCATCGGCACCGGCCACCACTGGTATTTCACCGGGCAGGGCACGCTGAACATGGGCCTGGCCGCGTGCTTTTCCGCCATGGAGGTGGTCCCGCTCACCCTTTTGACCCTGGATGCCTGGGATTTCATCCGTTTGCGCCACCTGCATAGTGAGCCGGCCGTGCGTGCGGTTGCCGCGGACCACAAGTGGACCATCTATTTCTTGATGGCAGTGGGTTTCTGGAACTTCGTGGGGGCGGGCGTGTTCGGGTTCCTCATCAACCTGCCCATCGTCTCATACTTCGAGGTGGGCACGCTGCTCACCGCCAATCACGGACACGCGGCCATGTTCGGCGTCTTTGGATTGTTGGCCCTGGCCGTGCTGGTGTTCTGCCTACGCTGTTTGTCGGACAACCCCGGGTGGAAGCGAAGCGAGCGGCTAGTGAAGATCAGCTTCTGGGGGCTCAACCTGGGCCTGGGGTTGATGATGGCGATTGACCTCTTCCCGGGTGGCGTGCTTCAGTTTGCGGACTCGCTCGCCAACGGGTACTGGCACGCCCGGCGGCTGACCTTCCTGATGACGGGAACGTTTCACGTGCTGGAATGGCTGCGCATCGGCGCCGACGCGATATTTATCGTGGCCGGCGTGGTTCCCCTGGTGCTGGCCACCGTCCAGCGGGTTCTCGGCAGACGGCTCGCCGGTGCCCCGGCCGCGACGCCGCCGTAGTCGGGTCTGGCGCACTATCACATCGTGCACGGCCGGTTCGGTGAGGTGCTGGACGCCTAACCCACCCTCCGGCATCAAATGATTAGTAGGCAATTATGGACTGGGTCACTTCATTGTGGAGCCCGAGGAGGTAATGATCGATGTCCCTGCTGGATTCGTTGAGGAGGTTCACCACTGTTGTTGCCGACACGGGCGACATTGACGCGATTGCAGAGCACAAGCCCCAAGACGCGACCACCAATCCGTCCCTTCTGCTCAAGGCCGCGCAGGACAAACGATACCAGCCGCTGGTCGAGGAAGCCTTGCGCTATGCGGCTCGCACCGGCGGCGACCACGCACGACAAACCAGCTTGTTCATGGACAAGTTATTCGTGAACTTTGGTTGCGAGATCCTGAAGATAGTTCCCGGTCGCGTGTCCACCGAGGTGGATGCCCGGTTGAGCTTCGATACCGCGAGCAGCATCGCGAAGGCGCGCGAGATCATCCGCCTCTATCAGGACGTCGGTGTGTCACGTGAGCGCATCCTGATCAAGGTCGGCACGACCTGGGAAGGCATCCGCGCAGCCGAGCAATTGGAGAAAGAAGATATTCACTGCAACATGACCCTGCTTTTCAGCTTCGCCCAGGCCGTGGCCTGTGCCGAGGCCAAGGTGACGTTGATATCACCGTTCGTGGGCCGCATTTACGATTGGCACAAGAAGGCGAGAAACGTGACTGACATCCCACGCGCGGAAGATCCGGGAGTGGCCTCGGTCGTGCGCATCTACAATTACTACAAGAAATTCGATTATCCCACGCAGGTGATGGGCGCGAGTTTTCGCAAGGTCGACCAAATCATCGATCTCGCTGGCGCGGATCTGCTCACCATCAGTCCGGATCTGCTCGCGCAACTCGCCGCACGTGACGGCGAGCTCGTACGTGCTCTTGACCCGGATCGCGCCAAGAATCTCGACATTGCACCGGTTCACCTCGACGAGAAGTCCTATCGCTGGATGCACAACGAGGACGCGATGGCCGTGGAAAAGCTGAGCGAGGGCATCCGGCTGTTCAACGCCGACGCGCGCAAGCTGGAAGCCTATGCTCAGGCCGAGGTGGCCAAGGGGTCGGCGGCTGGGAGTTGATCCAATCCGGTCACATGAGCGGTGAACAGAGTAGCCTCTCCGCACCCGCCGTGCCTCTGTGGTTGGATCCCATTGTTCACCACAGAGGCGACGGAGGACGCGGAAACGATTGGAGAGACAGCCCTACTTCATCATCTTCTCCATATTGGCGACCATCTTCTGCATCTCGGCGATGATCTCCTTGTGAGCCTCGAGCACCTTCTTGGAGGCTGCGGTCAGTTCGGCGTCGGCCTTCATCTTGGCCATGTCGTGCGGTGCCGCTGGCCAGGATGACGCCTTCTTCATTTCGGCTGCGACCTTCTCCAAGTTGGCCGCTATCTGCTTGTGGGTCTTGGCCAGCTCACGCAGACCCTTGACCTCGGCTTGCGAGGCCTTGTCCTTGTTGGAGGACATGAACTTCGCGTGGGCTTCCTCCATCTCGGCCACCGACATAGCACCCGCGGCGAGCTTCTCGGGAATCACGGCCATGCCCGCCGTCATCTGGCCGCAGGTGGGCTGGGCTGCAGCCATGGCTGGCTGATCGGCGGCGTGTGCAGGGGCTAACGTCACGAGAGACAGAAGTAGAACGGCAATAAATGTTGGTTTCATCGAGCATTCCTCCTTTGGATGAGTGGCGGGATGGCACTGGCCCGGCCCAAAGAGCAGGTCAGGCGCAACCCGCGGGTTTGCGAAGGTTGATGCAATGCCGAGCCAACCCGTTACAGCGTCCGTCAGCCGTCCCTCGAAATATCCAACTCGAAGTGGTTCTCTTGCCAGTTCGCGCAGTTCCTGCGTCTGCCTTGCTCGAAACCCTGAAAGCCCGGTGTGCTCGGCTTTGCCTGGGAGCGATCTTTGCTGACAGCGACCCGCTGGCCGCGGCGAGTGCGGGGCATCTTTCCCTCCGCCCTTTTCGCGCTACACTCCACCACCAAGTCCGGCCTGCGGCCGGCAGAATGGGGAGTGGCACCGATGACTCAAGGGGAACCGGCCGACCGAGACGTGCATGAAAACGTACAGCAGGATGCGCGCGACGCCGATCCGCAGGAGACGCAAGAGTGGATCGACGCCCTGGAATCCACCCTGGCCCACGCTGGCGTCGAACGCGCCCATTTCTTGCTTCAACAACTGGTCGATCGCGCGCGCCGGGCGGGTGCGCACCTGCCCTTTGACGCCACCACCGCGTACATCAACACCATCCCGCATTCGCGGCAAGCCATTGCGCCCGGCGATCCAGCCCTCGAGCGCCGCATCCGCTCTCTGGTCCGCTGGAACGCGCTGGCCATGGTGGTGCACGCCAACCGGCGCAGCACGGAGCTGGGCGGCCACATTGCTAGCTTCGCCTCGGCCGCCACCCTGTACGACGTGGGCTTCAACCATTTCTTCCGCGCCCCGACCGACAAGCACGGCGGCGATCTGGTTTACATCCAGGGCCACTCGGCGCCCGGAATCTATGCGCGCGCCTATCTCGAAGGCCGCCTGACCGAGGACCAGCTCAACAACTTCCGCCAGGAGATCGGCGGCCATGGTCTCTCGTCCTATCCGCATCCCTGGCTGATGCCCGATTTCTGGCAGTTCTCCACGGTCAGCATGGGGCTTTCGTCCATGCTGGCTATCTACCAGGCGCGCCTGATGAAGTATCTGCACAACCGGGGCCTGCAGGAGGCGCAGGACCGCAAGGTGTGGGCATTCCTCGGCGACGGGGAGATGGACGAGGCCGAGTCCCTGGGTGCCATCACGCTCGCCGCCCGCGAAAGGCTCGACAACCTGATCTTCGTGATCAACTGCAATCTGCAGCGCCTGGACGGGCCGGTGCGGGGCAACGGCAATATCATTCAGGAGCTGGAGGCCCTGTTCCGCGGCGCTGGCTGGAACGTCATCAAGGTGGTGTGGGGCTCGTACTGGGATCCCCTCTTGCAGCTCGATAGCAAGGGTCTTCTGCGCAAGCGCTTTCTGGAATGCGTCGACGGCGAATACCAGGCTTTCAAGGCCAAGGGCGGCGCCTACACGCGCGAGAAGTTCTTCGGCAAGTATCCCGAGCTGCGTGCCATGGTGGCGAGCCTTTCCGACGAGGACATCTGGCGTCTCAATCGCGGTGGCCATGATCCGCACAAGGTCTTCGCCGCCTACGCTGCCGCGGTATCGACCCAGGGCCAGCCGACGGTGGTTCTGGCCAAGACGGTCAAAGGCTACGGCATGGGCGAGGCCGGCGAGGGCCAGAACATCACCCACCAGCAGAAGAAGATGGGCGAGGAAGCCTTGCGCGCCTTCCGCGATCGCTTCGACATTCCCATCAGCGACGAAGACATCGGCAAGGCACCGTTCTACCGGCCGCCGGAGGACAGCCCCGAGATCCGGTACCTGCGGGAGCGGCGCCAGGCACTGGGCGGCTATCTGCCCGCGCGCCGGCCCATTGCCGCGCCGCTGGCGGTGCCGCCACTCGAATCGTTCGATTTCCTCCTGCAGGGCAGCGGCGAGCGCGAATACTCCACCACCATGGCTTTCGTGCGCATGCTGGCCCGGCTGACCCGCGATCCCATCATCGGCCGTCACGTAGTGCCCATCGTGCCCGACGAAGCCCGCACCTTCGGCATGGAGGGCCTGTTCCGCCAACTCGGCATTTACTCGTCGGTGGGGCAACTCTACGAGCCGGTGGATGCCGAGCAGCTCATGTCGTACCGCGAGGCCAAGGACGGCCAAATCCTTGAAGAAGGCATCAATGAGGCCGGGGCCATGTCGTCCTTCATCGCAGCCGGCACAGCCTACGCCAACCACGGCATCAACCTCGTCCCATTCTACTGTTTCTATTCCATGTTCGGTTTCCAGCGCACCGGCGACTTCGCCTGGGCCGGCGCGGACATGCGCATGCGCGGCTTCCTCATGGGCGGCACCGCCGGCCGCACTACCCTGGCGGGCGAGGGCCTGCAGCACCAGGATGGCCACAGCCACCTGCTGGCCGCCAACATTCCGACCTGCGTGGCTTACGATCCCACCTTCGCCTACGAAATGGCGGTCATTGTCCAGGACGGGCTGCGCCGGATGGTCACCCAGCAGGAAGACGTCTTCTATTACATCACCATGATGAACGAGAACTACGCGCACCCGGCCCTGCCCGAGGGCGCGGCGCCCGGGATCCTGAAGGGCCTGTACCTGCTGCGCGAAAGTCGCATGGACGCGGACACGCCGCGGGTGCAGCTTGTGGGCTCAGGCGCCATCTTGCGCGAGGCACTGGCCGCAGCCGATTTGCTGGAGAGCGATTTCGGCGTCGGCGCAGACCTGTGGAGCGCCACCAGCTTCACCGAATTGCGGCGCGAGGGACTGGCCGCGGAACGCTGGTCACTGCTGCACCCTGAAGAGCCGCGCCGGCCGAGCTTCGTCGAGACGTGCCTCCACAATCGCAAAGGCCCAGTGGTGGCGGCCACCGACTACGTACGCCTATTCGCCGACCAGATCCGGCCCTTTGTATCTAGTCCCGTGGGGAGCCCGCCGGCTCCGCCGGCGGCGGACCATCGCGGGAGGGATGCCGAGGCCGAGCGAAGCGAGCGGGGTGGGTGTGGCGGGTGGGGGGCCGAAGGGCGGAGCGAACCCTCCCAGGGTTCCCATACCAGACGCTACGTTGTGCTGGGCACAGACGGCTTCGGTCGCAGCGACCTGCGCAGTCAACTGCGCCAATTCTTCGAGGTCGACCGCCGTTTCATCGCACTGGCAGCGCTCAAGGCCCTGGCCGACGAGGGCGCCATCCCCGCTACCCAGGTCAGCACAGCCCTGCGCAAGCTGGCAATTGATCCCGAAAGACCAGATCCGACCCGCGCGTGATCAAGGAGAAGAAACGTGAGCAAGACGGTTGATGTGCTGGTCCCTGATATTGGCGATTTTCACGATGTTCCCGTCATTGAGGTTCTGGTTTCCCCGGGGGCTTCTATCAAGCGCGACGATCCGATCGCGATCTTGGAGAGCGACAAGGCTTCCATGGACGTGCCCTCGCCCCATGCCGGTTTGGTCGAGAAGGTGCTGGTCAAGGTGGGCGACAAAGTATCGGCAGGCGCGCGGCTGGCGACCTTGTCGATCACCGACGAGACGACCCTGGTACCCTCGGGCGATGCCGGGCCAGTAGCGGCTTCGCCCAAGCCCGCCTCAGCGGGCCCCTGGCAGTCCGAGACACCGGTGCCGCCAGGCGATCGCATCGCGGTTGCTCCAGTGCCCGCTGCGCGCGGACAGGTGCCCATGGCGTCGGGAGTAGTAGTGGAAGACCTGCCCATGACCGACAGCGCCCGTGGTGGCATGCGGCCCTCTCCCACCGCCAGCATCCCGCTGGTAATTGACGAGGTGAAGTCCGAGCACCACGCCGCGCCGGCGGTTCGTCGTCTGGCGCGCGAACTGGGTGTGGCGCTTACCGAGATCAAGGGCACGGGCCGCAACGGCCGTATCGTTGAGGAGGACCTGCGCAACTACATCAAGGCCGCGATGGCACGGAAGCCGGCGGCTGACGGCAGCGGCCCACCTGAGTTGCCGGCAGTGGATTTTTCCAAGTTCGGCCCGATTGAGCTGCGTCCCTTGGGTCGCATTCGGCGGGCGACCGCGACCAGCGTGCAACGCTCGTGGCGACTGGTTCCGCATGTCACCCAATACGACGAAGCTGACATCACTGACCTTGAGGCATTTCGCAAGGCCGAATCTGAGCAAGCCAAGCAGCGGGGCGTGCGTCTGACCCTGCTTGCCTTCTTCATGAAAGCCACGGCGGCGACGCTCAAAGAGCATCCGACCTTCAATGCCTCGCTCGACGCCACCGGCGAGAACCTGGTGTGCAAGCGCTACTACCATCTCGGCATCGCAGTGGACACGCCCGAGGGGTTGGTGGTGCCCGTGGTGCGCGAGGTGGACCGCAAAGGCATCTGGGGGCTGGCCGGCGAGCTGACCACGCTGAGCCAGCGCGCCCGCGATCAGAAACTGACTCCCGCGGATGTGCAGGGCGCCAGCTTCACCATCTCCAGCCTGGGCGGCATCGGCGGCACCGGGTTTTCACCCATCGTCAACGCGCCCGAGGTCGCCATCCTGGGCTTCTCGCGCGCCTCGCTGCGGCCGGTGTACCGCGATGGCCAGCTCGTCCCGCGTCTAGTTCTGCCCTTCTCGCTGTCCTACGACCATCGCGCCAACGACGGCGCGCAAGCGGCGCGATTCACCAGCCACCTGCGCGAGCTGTTGGTGGACATTCGAGAAGTGCTGCTGTAGGCCCGCCGCCGGAAATACTGGAATCGCGTTCTTCGCGAATTTCGCTGTCCGGCTGTGCAACTATGTCCGGCCGGGCGTCCGCCTGAGTAAGCCGGTTGGCGAGGGCCACGACAAAGGCCCCGAACCAGGAGTCTTGCCCCAGTCCCTCGTCCAGCATCTTGCGCGTCACCAAACGCACCGACACCTCGGTGACGGCCTCCACGGTTGCGCCACGCGGGCCTGGCCGGAAGACCTTTTCCTCACCAAAAACTGAGCCAGTCCCAAGCCGGCACACGGTACCTCGCATTCCATCCTTTGTGGTGTACGCGACGCAGGCTCCTTTCACGATGACGTAGGCGGTGTCGCCGAACTCGCTCTGGCTCACGATGCGCTCGCCGGCCGAAAATGTCCTAATCGGGAATGCGATTCCCCCCTGCAAGAACCCTTCAACCTCACGCTTGAGATCGAGCACGCTCTGGTAGCGATCCCCCGGATCGATGGCCAATGCCTTGCGCGTGATCTGGCAGATGCGCGCGGGCAGCGGAACGCCCCGGGGCGCATCCGGCAAGGAAGGCATCTGGCCCTCACGCGCCTTTTCCACGACGTCGTCCATCGAGTCTCCCAGGTACGGCGGCCGGCCCGCCAGGATCGCGTACAACACTGCGCCCAGACCGAAAACATCGGTGCGCTCGCTGACCAGGCTCTCTGCGCCTTTGGCCTGCTCAGGTGACATGTATGCGGGGGATCCCACCACGCCCGTCACCACGCCGCCCGCTGCCTCGGGCGAGAGGACCACGCCGTTGCCACTATCGCGATCGCGCGCACTCAGTCGCGACAGCCCCCAGTCCATCAAATACACGGTGCCGAAGTCCTCCATGATGATGTTCTCGGGTTTGATATCCAGGTGGAGCACGCCACGGCTGTGCGCAAAGGCGACGGCGTCGCAGACCTTGAGAAAGGCTCCCAGCATCTCGTGCATCGTCTCAGATGGCGTCGGCGAAAGGCGCGCTGACGCGATCCAGTCAGCCATGGACCGGCCGTGCACCAGTCGCATGGTGAAGTAGTTGGTGCCCTCGTGCTCGATGGTAAGGTCGTGCACGGGCGCGATGTTGGGATGATCGAGTTGGGCCTGGATCTGCGCCTCGGCCAGGAAACGCCTGACGTACTTGGGGTCGTCGGCCAGTGATGGGGCCAACACCTTGATGGCCACCTCGCGCAGCAGGTTCTTGTCGCGCACGCAGTGAACTGCCCCCATCCCGCCAGCGCCAACTTTCTCCACATATTCGAACCGCCTTGCAGCCTCTTGGGTCAGCACCTGGGCTGGGGTGGCGTTGCTGTCGGCCGGCTTGGAGTCGCTTGCTGGCGAGTGCAGTGCGCGCAAGTGCGGCTCGGCGAGCGTTACTTGTTCCGGGTCAGCGCCGCTGCGCATCCCTTGCGTCGATATCAGATCCCACAAACCACCATTCACGTTCGGGAAACAATGCAAGCCTTGTTCCCCGGGGGACACGATGGCCACTAGCCCTAGTTCATGACCACTGGAGAGCGGACGTCACCTCTGGGTGACGGATGTTACCCAGAGGTGGGGACAAACTGCCAGCCAACGCTGCCCGACGGTGCTGAGAGCGAGTCAGTAGGTGCTTTGGCTGAAGTCAAGAACCGTGCGCCCCACAGCGCAATGAACAGAACGCGAAAGAACTGCACAGACAGGATCTCATGCTACGGGTGGCAACATTTGGCCTGTCTCGTGGCATGGAATGCGGAAATCGTTATGCCAACTGCAACTCAGCCTGACGCACGCTTGGCTAAGACATGGAGAATGCGCGAACAGCGCGCCGCCAGACGTCGGCAGCCTTTCGGCCGGCACGTTCATTGCTTTACAAGCATTCAGGCATGCACGACGTTCTGGGAACCGACAGGCGTCTCGGAATTTGAAGCCAAAGGAGAAAGACAGATGAAGTTCTCAGCCAGCAGAGCGGTTGACGCGGCTACCATTCGCATCGACGGCGAACTGGACGAGGTCAGCACTTCGGACCTTGACTCGCCTGTCAAAGTCTCGGTCGCTGAACTCCAATCTCGCATCGTGGCCGGTCTGTCGGGTTCACGGCTCATCGAGAGCTTGGACGTGGGCGTGGGCGCCGTGGTGTTTCTGTACAAAAAACCGAAGCAGGGCGGCGGCGCAACAGCCGTCCGCGCCTTGTGTGATCAACCTTTGGCGATCGTCAAGCTTCTCTGCATGGAGGATCAGTCAGCGAGTTCCCGTCTAATCCGACATCTCGCTCGCGGATACCTCCACCTAGCCGTGAAAAACGCAAAGTCGCAAGTCGTGCCTGTCGCGGGGCGGCTGCTGAATGCGCAGAACTTGCCGCTCACCCGCTGATCCACCATCCGCATCCGCGAGGTTCGCCGAGCCACGCGCCGGTCACCTGTCCAAGGAGGATTTCTAGCGACAATCCTAGTCCATCGAGTCGGCCAGGATCGCGTACAGCCCTGCGCCCACATGCCACATCGCGCTTCCGACCGCCCGGGTGGTCAGGGACACGCGTTTTCCTCCATCCAGGTCGTCGCGATCAACAACATGCCGTCCCGTATGGCGTAGCGCCCGGACAAGTGCGACGGCGAATCATAGAGGCTGGGCAGCATCACGTCGAACGAGCCATGCTCCGGGTCGAATTGCACTCCCATGTCTCGAAACTCGAAAAATCGGTGGGTCGTCGGGAAGAGGCACTTGTAGACGCTTTCCTTCGCGCAGAAGAAGAGCCGGTCCCAGGGCATGCCGTCGCCTTGCCGGCTGGCCAGCCATGTGCACTCTTTCTCGGAGCAGACCACCCCTGTCAGTTCCTCGGGCAGTGACGCGGCCGGCTCGGTGTCTAGGCCAATGCCCCGGATGGCGGGGTAGCCGCTGGGCGAGGTCCGCGCAACCGCAACGGCACAAAAACCCTGACAGTGCGTGATCGAGCCGACGTAACCGAAGGGCCACACGGGATCACGGAAACGGCCCACTGGGATAGGTACACGGGGCCCACCCAGGAGGGCCAATGCCTCACGCGCGCAACACCGGCCCAGCGCGAATTCGTGCTGGCGCGTAGGAGTTGCGCGCGCCATGGCCTGCAACTCCTCGGGAAATAGCTCGGCACCGCCTGCCAGGTCACGACGAGTGACCAAGACCACCCCCTCGGGGAACAGTTGTTCCTGCGCTCGCTCGACCATCGGAGTCACTGCCGCAGCCACCATAGCGAATTGGCTAAGCAGAATCGGGGCCAGGCTTGCGGAATTGGGGACACACGCGGGAATTGCGCATTCCCTGTGCGACGGATCACGCAGGGCTGGCAAGCGATTTGTGGCGTCCGGCTTGCACTGCTATGGGAGCGTGCTTGGCAGCATTCATTCCCTTGCGACTGAAATGCGAGGCGGGCACGGAACAGCGGCGGATGCGGCAGGAGCTGCGCGTGGCCGCAGAGATCCAGGCCAACCTGTTGCCACACTCCCCGGCGCACGTGCCGGGCTATGATCTGGCGGGTCGAACCCAATCGAGCGAAGCGGTGGGCGGCGATTTCTACGACCTCGCCTATGACGGCAGCCTGCTTCACCTGGCGCTGGGAGATGTCGCGGGCAAGGGCGTGGGCGCGGCCATGCTCAACGCTATCTTCGGAGCCGCGGACCGGCGCATTACAGAGCTGCCGCGCGACGACCGGACATTGGTTGTCGTGCGCCGGCTGGCGGCGTAGCCAAGTCAGGGGCGATGAATCTACCCATCGTCCCAGATACCAGCTATCATCTCGCCCGGATAGGTTTGGTAGCCGGCAAGGGGATAACTTCCATTCTCCGACGGAGGCTGTGACCAAGATGAAGAAGCTGGAACGAAGAGATTTTCTGAGACTGGGCGCGGGTGGCTTGGCCGCCGGCGCGCTGTCCGCCGGCTGCGCGACCATGGCGTCGAGTCAGCAAGAGAAGACACTCTTGGCTGAGGCCGCGCCGCAGCCCAAGCCAGCACCCCCAGCCGGGCCGGCCGAGCCGGCGGCGAAGGCCGCCGGGCCGCCACGCCGCATGCTCGGTCGAACCGGCATCGAGGTGCCCATCGTCAGTATGGGAGTCATGAATGCCGACAACCCCAACCTGGTTCGCGCGGCGCTGGACGGCGGCATCTTCCTGCTCGACACCGCGCACGGCTACCAAGAAGGTCGCAACGAGGAAATGCTCGGCACGGTCATCAAGGACCGCAAGCGCGACTCCTTCGTGCTTGCCACCAAGGTCCACCTCAGCACCCTCGATCGCAAGACCGGGCTCTTCTCGAAGGAGACTCGCGGCGAGGAGATCGGGGAAAAGCTCGACATCAGCCTCAAGCGACTGGGGCTCGATCACGTTGATATCCTTCATTTGCACAACCAGTCGGTGCGCGAGAGCGCGCTCCATGAGCCTGTGCTCAAGGCATTGGAGAAAGCCAAGCGCGAGGGCAAGGCGCGTTTTCTCGGCCTGTCGACCCACAAGAATGAGCCCGAAGTGATCCGGGCGGCGGTGGAGGCCAAGCTCTACGACGTCGTGCTGACTTCGTACAACTTCAAGCAGGACCATCACCTCGAAGTGCAGAAAGCCATCGGGGAAGCGGCGCAGGCGGGCCTCGGTATCGTGGCCATGAAGACACAGGCGGGCGTCTACTGGGACAAAGATAAGCAGTCCCCCATCAACATGAAGGCAGCGCTGAAGTGGGCGCTGCGGGATCCGAATGTGCACACGGCGATTCCGGGATTCACCACGCTTGATCAACTGCAGACTGACCTGGAGGTTCTGCGCGATCCCACTCTCACTGACGACGACAAGCGCAGCCTGGACGCGCCCAAGCTGGTGGGCTTCTTCTGCCAGGGCTGCGGTGAGTGCCTCGATCCCTGCCTGGAACATCTGCCAATTCCCGATCTCATGCGCTCCTTCATGTATGCCCACGCGTACCGAAACCGCGAGGCCGCACAGGCACTCTTGCTCGATCTCGGCCTGCCGGAGTTCCCCTGTGATGACTGTGGCGGGTGCCAAGTACGCTGCGCGAAGGGATTCGACGTTCGCCAGCGTGTGCGCGATATTGTGCGGCTGCGCGAGGTGCCGCGGGAATTCCTGGCATGAGCATGGGACTTCTGGCGGTGCAGGGCGGGTTGGTGGCGCTCGTAGCGGTTTCTGCCTCAGCTTCCAGCCAGGCCCGCACTGACTCCCAACCCGGGCCGGCCGGTCTTGCGGAGGCATCGTCACTTTTTCCCAAGATCGCCGGCTGGAAGATCTCGGACGGCCCCACCACATACACGCCCGAGACACTCTTCGAGTACATCGACGGCGGCGCCGAGTCGTTCTTGCAATTTGACTTCCAGGATCTCGTGACGGCGACCTACGTGAATGATCGCGTTGGCCGCGGCAAGAATCGCAAGTCGCCGCACGCCCCCCGTGACAGTGACAACACGGCGTCTGCCCAGGCGGAGGTCACAGTGGACATCTACCGCCACCGGGACGCAATTCGGGCCTTCGGAATGTACACCCAAGAGCGTCCGGCCGGCACGACCCCTTTGCCCATCGGCATCGAGGCTTACGCTGGGCCAGACTACCTTGAACTCGTCGCCGGTTCCTACTACGTGAAGATGGTTCAGTCGGGCAGCAAGCAGGCCTCCGTGCTTCGCCTGTTTGCGGACAAAGTGACCGCCGGCCTGCCCGGCACGCGCGAGGCCCCGGCGGTGCTCAAGTGCTTCCCCGAGCGAGGCAAGCGCACCCGCGCCGAGAAGCTCACGGCGCGCGACTTTCTCGGCCACCCATTTCTGCACGACGCGGTCGCGGTTCCCTATCAGATCGGTCAGGCGAGTTCCCGCCTGTTTGTCGTCGAAGGCAGAGACAGCGCAGACGTCCGCGCTATGGTGAAGCGCTATCGCGCTCTTGCAAAGTCGCCTGACCCCGCAGGCGATTCGGCCGGTCCGGAAGGAAGTGCGACAGTGAAGGACCCGCTCAATGGCGAAGTCGTGCTGCAGTGGAAAGGGCGTTGGCTTTGGGGGGCCGTGGACCAACCCGGTCCCGAGGCCAAAGCGCTAGTCGACGAGCTGGGCCGGCGCCTTTCTGTCCTAAGATAGGTAGAGAGCAGGCTGCTGCCTCCGTCCGCCGCGACGGTGTTCGCGCCCCCGTCGGCTGCGCGGGAGCCGCCGGCGTCGACGCCGCCCGTGCCGCTGACCGAGCAGCCCAATGCCGGCAGGGCAAGCCATGCAAGTCTGTGCGTTGACCGCCTCACCTCATGGTACACCCATGCAGTTCGTGTGGCGCGGCCCCG
The DNA here is from genome assembly GCA_003157775.1 of Myxococcales bacterium. Taxonomy (GTDB): domain Bacteria; phylum Myxococcota_A; class Polyangia; order Fen-1088; family Fen-1088; genus Fen-1137. The sequence goes on from PMKP01000334.1 coordinate 48,092, forward strand.
CACGTGCGATTCTGCACCACTGTGCGGAGCCGCCCACTGCCAAGGGCGGCTCCGCCTGTGGCAGTGTGCACACGGTTAGGCCATCCCCCCTGTGATATTCCGTGGATCGATGACGCAGCCAGAACGCCACCGGCGTGGCAGCGTGAGGTGCGTTTCTTGCTAGTGACTCGGCGCCGTGCACGCAGATGCGAACCCCCTCGACGGGGAACGGAGCCCGAAACTGGGCGACGAGTGGCGCGATTGGGATGGCCATGCCACACCCGACGCGGCGGCGCCCAAGCGTCTCTTCTTCGCCCTCATCGTGGGTTTTCTCGTGGTCACGGTGGCTGCGAGTTTTCTGTCGTGGTACTTGGTGGCGCCGCGCCTTGCCGAGTGGCATGTGGCGGCACCCAAGGTGCTGCTCGTTGTATTGGGGTTCCTGCTTGCGGCTCTCAGCGTGGCGCTCGCGCTGGTGGCGCTCATGCTGCTCACGGGCTGGCCGCGCAGTACGCGCGCCTCGTCGCTCGCTCGTCGGATCCTCGCCATGGTCGAGCGTCGGGTCTTCTGGTTGGGCCGCGTCCTGTCGATCAACAAGGATCGATTGGCGCACGCCTTCATCCGTACCAACAATGCTCTCGTGCGTTTGGCCCCGCAGGGCATCGCGTCGCAGCGGGTGCTCATCCTCCTACCGCGTTGCCTGCGCAAGGAGCAACTCGACAAGGCGCGAACCCTGGCGAGCACGCGCGGCGTCGAGGTGGCAATCGTTGCCGGGGGCGAGCAGGCGCGCCAGCGCATCCGGGAAAAGCGACCGAGCGTCGTCATTGGTGTGGCCTGCGAACGCGATCTCTTGAGCGGGATCCGTGACGTTCGTCACAAACTATCCGTCCTAGGCATCGCGAACACGCGGCCGAATGGGCCCTGCCGCGACACGCAAATAGATCTGACGGAACTCGAAGGGGCGCTTGATCTTTGCGTGCGTTCAGCGGCGCCTGCCCCCAACCTGCTAGAGTCGGGGCTCGGGACGTGACAAGCTGGAAACGCCGCCCATGAAAATCATGAAACCGCAGCGGGACGTCGGCATCGTCGGCTATGGCGCCTACGTGCCCCGCTATCGCCTGCGTGGAACCGAGATCAGTCGTATGTGGGAGGGCGAGCAGGGCAGCACGCCGCCCATCAAAGAGAAGGCGGTGCCCGGCCTCGACGAGGACGTGGCGACGATGTCACTCGAGGCCGCGCGCAACGCGCTCAAGCGCGCCGCGATCGATCCATCGCGGATCCGTGCGGTGTGGGTTGGCAGCGAGAGTCATCCCTACGCGGTCAAACCGACCAGCACGATCGTCGCGGAAGCCATCGGCGCCGTGCCGCACACCCTGGCTGCTGACTGGCAGTTCGCGTGCAAAGCGGGCACCGAGGCGATGCAGGCCGCCCTGGGCTTCGTCGGCTCGGGCATGGCGGACTACGCACTGGCGCTGGGCATGGACACGGCGCAAGGACGACCGCGGGACGCCCTCGAGTACACCGCCGGGGCAGGTGGCGCCGCGTTTCTGGTCGGGCCGGCCGAGGAATCGCTGGCGGTGCTTGAGGGCTCGACCTCGTATGTGACGGACACCGCGGATTTTTGGCGCCGCCAGCACGAGCACTATCCCGCCCACGCGGGTCGCTTTACCGGTGAGCCTGGCTACTTTCGCCATGTGCTCGCCGCCGCATCGGAGATCATGGCGGCGCTCGGACGCAAACCCGCCGACTATGCCCACGTCATCTTCCATCAGCCCAACACCAAGTTTCCGCGCAAGGCCGGACGTGAGCTGGGCTTTAGCAGTGAGCAGCTCGTTGCGGGGTTGCTGGTCGACGACATCGGCAACACCTACGCAGGTGCCGCAATGATCGGACTCACCAGCGTTTTCGACGTGGCCCAGCCGGGCGAGCGCGTGCTTATGGTGTCGTTTGGCAGCGGCGCGGGCAGCGACGCCTTCGATTTGCGCGTGACCGACGCGATCACCGCGCGCCGGGGGCGCGCCCTGAGTACGCGCGACTATATTGTCCGGCGCCACGAGCTTGACTACGCCACATACGCGCGTCATCGGGAGAAGATTCGCATGGAGTAGCTGGGCGCCCACCGCGACACTCAGGAACCGCAAGACGAACTATTCGAGACTGACATGCGAGACGTATCGATTATCGGAATAGGTGAAACCCCGGTGGGCGAGCACTGGGAGAAATCCCTAAAGGAACTGGCAGGCGACGCGATCCAGGCCGCCATCAAAGACGCCCAGATCGAGCGCGTCGATGTGCTCTACGTCGGCAACATGTGTTCGGGCACGCTCAATGGGCAGGAGCACCTGGGGGCGCTGATCAGCGACTGGGTGGGATTGCGCGGGGTGGAAGCCGTCAAGATCGAAGCGGCCTGCGGCTCAGGCGCGGCGGCGCTTCGCCTGGGCTATGTCGCGGTGGCGGGCGAGCTGGCGGATTTCGTGGTCGTGGCGGGGGTGGAGAAGATGACCGATCGTCCCAGCGAGCAGGTCACCGCCGCCTTGGCAATGGCCTCCGACGCCGATTTCGAGGCGCAGAACGGGCTGTCGTTCGTGGCGCTCAATGCGCTGCTCATGCGGCGCTACATGCACGAATTTGGAGTGTGCCACCGAGACTTCGCGCCGTTTGCCATCAACGCGCACAAGAACGCCGTGAACAATCCGTATGCATTGTTCCCCCACGCCGTCACCGCCGAGGATTTCTCCGCGGCGAAGATGATCGCGGATCCGGTCAACCTGCTCGACAGCTCACCGGTGTGCGACGGCGCAGCGGCGGTGGTGCTGTGTCCCACCGAGATTGCGCGCCAGTTCGCCGCGCGGCCGGTGCGCATTCGTGCCTCATCGGCAGCGACCGATACCATAGCTCTGCACGATCGCCGCGATCTCCTCGGACTCGAGGGCGCGGCCTTGAGCGCGGCCAAGGCGTACAGCCAGGCCAAGGTGACGCCCAAAGATATCGATCTCTTCGAGCTGCACGACGCGTTTACCATCATGTCGGTGCTCTCGCTCGAGGCGTGCGGCTTTGCTGAACGCGGCCGCGGCGTGCGTTTGGGCGCCCAAGGGGACATCGCCATCGGCGGAAAGATCCCCATTACGACCATGGGCGGGCTCAAGGCGCGCGGTCACCCGGTAGGCGCCACCGGAATCTACCAGGTGATTGAGGTGGCGCTGCAACTGCGTGAACAGGCGGGTGCGAATCAGGTGCGCGATGCACGCCTCGGCATGGCGCAGAATATCGGCGGCAGCGGCGCCACCGTCGTGACCACCATTCTCGAGGCGGTGGAGTAGCAACGCGGCGAAGCTTGGGCTCTTGACAGCCACCGCCGAGAGGAGCAAAGAAGTCAATCATGGAGATTGCCAGGCACTGGAGATTGCAGCGACACCGCTACGCGCTGGTGGGCGAGGTGTGCAACCACTGTGGCGTCAAGATCTTCCCAGCACGCGACGTGTGCCCAGAGTGCAATGCCCCGGCCAAGACCCCATACACCTTCAGTGGCAAGGGTGAGGTCTACTCGTACTCGACCGTGCACCACCCGCCCGAGGGCTTCGAACACTTCGCCCCGTATGTTGTCGCCCTGGTCCGCTTGGCCGAGGGGCCGCTGGTGGCCGCGCAGCTCACCGACGTGGAAGGGGAGAAGATCGAGATCGGGATGCCGGTGGAGATGGTCACACGCAAGCTGCGCGACGATGGCAGCAGGGGCACCATTGTCTACGGGTACAAGTTCCGTCCGGTCATCGCAAGCGGGACGTCGGCGGACGTAAAGGACGCTTCGGTCTAACCCCAGGCTAGCTTCTTCTACACTGCAGCCGAGGCGAAGCGCGCCAGTGCCCAGATGGGGAAGTAGCGCCGGTAGTTCTCGTAGTTGATGAGCGCCGTCTTGTTGAACACGCCCGAGAGCGACTGCCGGGGCCAATCGCCGTTGTCGAGCTGACTTCCAACCAGGAAGCGGGCCGCGCGCTCGCAGCGTGGGTCTCGTGCTTGGCCTGCGGTTACCAGCGTGAGAAGTGCCCACGCGGTATTGACCGCGTGACTGGCGCTGGCGAGGTAGCGTCGTTCGCGGCAGCTCGCGCCGCTCTCGCCCCAACCACCGTCGGCGTTCTGCTGATCATAGAGGAACTCACACGCGCGCCGCAGTGCCGGATCGCTGCTTTCCGCGCCGGCCGCGCGCAGCCCGCGCACGCCGAACCACGTGCCGTAGGTGAAGCACACGCCCCACGATCCCTCCCAGCTCCCGTCGGCGCGCTGGCTCCTGCGCAAGAAGCGCTCGCCGCGGCTGATGGCCGCCCCGACCTTCCGCTCCAGGCGATCGCTGATCTTGCGGTCAGAACCCACGGCCAATCGTCGCCGCCAGAGCGCCAGACTGTGAAGAGAAGCCGCGGTGCACTCGGGATACGAGTGATCGACCATGATGTCGCCGAACACATGCGCCGGGTTGAGAAGCTCCAGCCAACGCCCGCCCCGCTGTCTTTCGTAGGTGGCCCACCCGCCATCGCGATTTTGCCAGCCGAGCAGCAGCTTGACCGCGTCGAAAATGCGATCCTCGGGAAGCGCAGGCAGCCCGGCATCCTCCAGCATCAGTGCGGCGGTCAGACCCTCGGCGGTGCAGTCGGTGATCGGCCAGCCATGCGCGCGATCAGAGAAGGGCCACCCGCCACGACACGGGTGCCGATAGTATCGCTTGTACTCCGGCAGGTCTTCGAGGACCTGATTGTTGATGATGAAAGCGTGGGTGCGTTGCAGAGTCTCGCGATGCGCCGCCCACAGCGACGTGTCCAACATCGCCTGCGCAGCAAACGCCGTGTCCCACAGCGCAGTCGAATTGTAGCCGTTCATCTTGGTGCCGTCGTGCCCGTCACATAAGTAGCCCTCGAGGGCGGCGAAACTACGCGCTGTCGCGTCACTTTGCGGAGACTGGAAAAAGTGCACGAGAGTGTTGAACACGGCGTTGACTGGGCCAATGCGAATAAACTGGGTTGCGCGGTCCTCGAAATCGATGTGATCGAAGAGCCGCACGAGCGCGCGTTTGCGAAGCGCCCGCAAATGCGCCCGTTCGTAGAGGCCCATGAAAGAGTTGACCACCCTAAGCACTCCCGACGTCAGTGCGTAGACATCACCAGGGGCAATGGTGTCGCGGTGTTCGGCAAAGCAGATGCTTTCGTAGGGACGGTCGTAGATCTCGCGCCGGAGCGCGTGGGTGAGCTCGTCGGCCGGCATCTGTGCTCTTGTCCCATAGAGGTGCGCCATGGGCAGATAGACCTGCCGACAGTGGCACCACAGGCGGCTGGGATGAAACGGCAGGCTCGCAGGCAGAAGCCACAGTTCCGGCAGGACCGGCTGCAGTCCGTCGTATTCGTATAGATTGAGCAGCGCAAGGGTGAACTTGCCCCAACTGGCGCACGCGAGCGCGGTGCCGTTGGCGTGGATGAACGCACGGGCACGTGCGACGCGTTCGTCGTCGGCCGGAAGTCCGAGGAGGCGAAACGCCACGTAGCACAGAACCGTCGTGAACAGGCAGTCGGAGCTTTCCGCGTGAAGGCCGAAGCTGCCGTTGGCGTCTTGGGTCGCCGAAAGATAAGCGATCATGCGCGCGCGAGTTCTAGGCTCGATGCTTCTGCCGCCGATGTGACAGGCGGCCACATACATCGGCAGAAGAAACATCGGTCCGCCGTAGTCGCCGCGCCACGCACCGTCGGCCGCTTGCTGCGAGGCGAGGTAGTCAAGGCCGCACGCGATGGTGCGATCAAGGCCGCTGCTCGTCGGGGTCGCGGTCGCCGTGCCGGTTTCTTTCACGCGGGGTTCCGCCCGTCGTGCCAACGTTGTCGCACCATTTGCGAGACGGTACGGGTGTACGGCTCCCAGAAGGCTCCCCCCTCGATATCGCCAAGCAAGTCCTGGTACATCGGCTCCAGCTTCGCACGCCAATTCGGATCGATGGTGACCGCGCGCGCCGCCCACTCGTGGCAGTAACGACAGCTCTCGCAATCAGTCGACTGGCAGTTCTTGGTGGTGAAGCGCTCCATGAAACCGTCGAGCGCGCGATTGTCGATGATGACCGGGTTCGCACCCTCCCGGGGATAGAGCATGCTGGCCGCATGCCCGAAGTCGACGAGCTTGCGGAAGCGCAGCAGGTTAATGGTGCGCGGCTTGATGAAGTACTTGAGCATGCGCCGAAACGAATAGGCGTCTTTGCCCACGGCACCCAGCTTGTCCTTCGGGTAGGCGTAGTTCTGCACGAGATCGAGGAGATTGCCATCGTAGCGCCGTTCCGAGTAGGCCTTGACCCGCTCAAGCAAGATTTGCGTCGGGGTGTTGCGCTCGACGATCTTGAAGGTTGAGTACCCGAGCTTCTCGTAGTAGTGCAGGTCCTCGGGGCGAATCCAGTTGGCGCGAAGGTAGTTGACCGGCTCGCGCAACCGAATCTGGTTGCACATGATGGAGCAGTAGTCGAGCGGAAACCCGCGACTCTTGGCTTGTGACGCCGCCGAGAGAGCCACAGCATGGTTGCCGGCAATGGCGCAATCCTGGCGACACCAATTGTTGACAATGAGCTGCAGGTCAATCCCTTGTGCTGCCTCTTTCATCCCAATCAGGGTCTGGAACTCGCGATGCACGCCCACTTCGGAAACCACGATCACGTCGGCACCGTTGTCCACCCAGAAGCGCACCTTGCGCGGCGTATCGGTAAAGCGGTGCGAGCTGACGCGCACGCTTAGGCGGGGATGGCGTCGCTTGATTAGGCGCAAGAAATAGACATTGGCCACGGTGATCGAATCGATCCCGGTGCCGTCCAACCAGTCGAGCATCGCTTCCATCTTGCGCTGCCCGACCCGGGTGAACTCGGTGTTGCCCATGGCCGACGCGTTAAGCAGGTAGTTGAACTGGATGCCGTTCTCATGCGCCTTTTTCACCGTGCGCTCAAGCACGCGGCGATTCACCTGGGGCAAGTAGAAGGCGGGGCGCCCGCCACCGAAGTAGTCGGTGGTGAGCTTCCCGTAGACCTCATACACCGGGTAGCCGGCGAGGCCCTGCAAGAGCACTTCATCGAAGTTGCAGGCGACGGAGAGCTTCATCGTGTGGCACCTTTCGTCTGGTGGCGAAAACAGATCAACATCTGCAAACCATGAACCACCTTTTGCGGTCACGCACCTCTTAGGACTTCCTGGGAGTTGAGCCGCAGCGCGATCACGTTGCGCAGCCGCCCATGCGTGCAAAAGCACGCGCGTGTGCGAAATCGCACGCGCTGCGATTCCGGTTGGGCCAGAGGTGCCCTCGCGAGTATTATCCGCGTTGCCATCATGGTGGGGTCCGCGAACCTCAAGCAGTTTCTGGAGGCCGCCTTGCGCGGCGCCGCGAAAATTGTCGGCTGCGGTTCCACCAACCTTATTCTCTTCAACGAGAAGACGCAGGAGATTCGCGTTCACCTGGGCATCACGGCCGACGCCTTCCCCATCATCGCCGAGATCGAGAAGATGCTGGGCGCGCAGTTCCCGCGGTTCTCATGGCCTATGAAGAGCGCCGAGGGAAGCCTGGTCTCTCGCTCCTGGCGTGAGGCCCTGTTCTGCGAAACCACCTCCCTCAAGGAGCTGGTTGGCGCAGCCCTGCCCCCGTTTATCCTCGCGGCAACCGCGCATCTCGTGGGCGAGCGCAGCTATGCCTGCGTCCCTGCGCTGGGCAGCACGCGAAACTACGGCGTCCTTCTCTTCGAGAAGGAAGGGCTTCAGCCGTTCAACCGTCAGCAACGCGAAGTGCTTTTGCGCTATGCCCGCCGCATTGGTGAGATCCTCGAAAACGACCTCATGGGCCAGAGCCAAACCCTCTTCGACCACCTTCCCGACGATGAACCCGATAGCCTCCTCTTCGACGCGAGCGGCGAGTTGCGCGGCCACGGTCCGCGCGGGGGTGCGGCCATTGAGCGAGTCCTGCGCGAGGGCGAGCTTGCGCGCACAATCGGCACGAACGCCCGCGCTTTCCTTGAGGGGCCAGAGTCTCAACGTGAGCGCAGGCTGGATCTCGACGGTGATCTTCGTATCGAGTTGTCGCGCCTGGATTTCGACGGCACGCCTGGCGCTTTGTGCATGCTCTCGTCGCCACGGCAGGCGGCGGCGTCGATCGAGAATCAGCTAGTGCGCCTGACGCTCGGCGCACCTGCGCCTGCGCTCTTTGTGGATCCGGAACTTCTCATCACCTCGTGCAATCCTGCCACGGCGCAGCTTCTGGGCTACCACGAGCGGGATCTCACGGGAAAACCGATCGGCGCGCTCTTCTCAGCACCCGACGAGGTCATGGAGATTCTCAGCCATCAGACCCTGGATCCACAAAGAGCATATTCCGAACGCGCAACGGTGGTGCGTCGCCGCGACGGATCGCTGGTTCCGGTGCGCGTCGAGGCGCTGCTTCTCGCCGACGACTTTCACCAACTGGTTGGCTTCTTGCTGGTGCTGCGTGAGCCGAGCAAGCGGGATTCCGACCATCTTGTGCAACAGGAACGCCTGGCCACCATGGGAGAGATGGCGGCTCAGCTCGCTCACGAGATTCGCAATCCTCTCGTCGCCATCGGCGCCACCCTCGACAGTCTCATCCGCGAGCCCGAAACCGCGGCCAGCCAGCGCCCCATCCTGGCCGCGCTCGCGAAAGAGATCGTGCGCATGGACATGACTCTCAAGGATTACCTCGCGGCACGACGCGAGATGGCCGTGACCCAAGTGCGCCTCGGGGAGTTGGTAGACGACGCGCGCCGCTTGCTTGCGGGCGCCCATCGCCTGGCAGGCAAGACCATTTGCTGTCAGGTGGATCCGGAGCTGACTATCGAGGCTGACTACGAGGCCATGAAGCAGGTGGTGTTCAACCTCCTGCTCAACGCACTCGAGGCCACCCCGGCCGGGGGTGAGGTTGGCTGTCACGTCGCACAGAATGGCTTTGAGCTGGCCATCACCGTCGAGGACCGCGGGCCAGGTTTGCCTGCGAGCGCGGCGGACTGTCTGCGACCTTTCTTCACTACCAAGAAGAACGGGACCGGCCTGGGGCTGGCCGTATGCCAGAAGATCGCGCGCGCCCACGGCGGCTTCGTCGATCTGAGAAATCGCGAGGGAGGCGGGTGCCAAGCGGCGGTGGTGCTTCCCACCCGCCGCCGCTTGATGGATGGTGCGGCATGAGTCAGCCCTTCTGTGCCTTGATCGTCGACGACGAGGATCTCTACGCCCAAGCCATCGGGCGCGAGATCGGCCGTCAGGGCATCTCCTGCGATCTCGCTTACAACTGTCGCGAAGCGCTCCGCATGGTTGAGAACCGGCAGTATGGCGTGATTCTGCTCGATCATCGCCTGCCCGACGATGACGGCATTCGCATCATCCCGCAGCTCCTCGCCCAGCAGCCTGGTGCCGCGCTGGTCATGATGACGGCGTATCAGACCATACCCAACGCCGTGCGGGCGATTCGTCACGGTGCCGAGGACTACATCGTCAAGGAGGCCAGCCTCGCCCCGATCCTCGAGCGCGTCCTCGAGTTGCGCCGGCGCGCCCAACTCCGCGAGCAGGTGCACGGTACGGCCGATGTGAAGTGTCAAGGACCTCTCGGTCGCTCAAATGCCATGCGCCTCGTCCTCGACCAGCTCAACAAGGTGGCCGTGGCCAAGGACACGACGCTGCTGCTTACCGGGGAAACCGGGGTTGGCAAGGAAGTGGCTTGTCGTTACGTCCATTCCCTGTCGCGCCCCACGGGTTCTCCGTTTGTGGTGGTCGACTGCCTCGCCTTGCCCGAGAATCTCGCGGAGAGTTTGCTCTTTGGACATGAGCGCGGTGCCTTCACCGGCGCGCAGGAGTTGCAGACCGGCGCTTTCGAGGAAGCCCGCGACGGTACGGTTTTCCTCGACGAGATCGGCGACATGGCGTTGGGTCAGGGGAAGCTGCTGCGCGTGCTCGAGAGCCGCAGCTTTCGCCGGCTGGGATCGAGTCGCGAAATTCCGCTTAGGGCCCGCGTGGTCGCCGCCACCAACCAGGACCTGTCGGCCCTGGTGCAGGCAGGCCGCTTTCGCCAGGATCTCTTCCAACGGCTCGCGGTCTTTCCCATCCACATCCCGCCTCTGCGCGAACGCGGGGACGACATCCTGCTCTTGGCGGAGCACTTCCGCGTTCTCTACGGTGAGCGCCTGAACAAGCCCACCGAGCCGTTCAGCACAGAGGTCAGCCAAGCACTTGCGGGCTACGCTTACCCGGGCAATGTGCGCGAGCTCAAGAACATCATCGAGCGCGCCGTGATCCTGACGGAATCGCCGCGCATCGAGCTCAGACATTTGCCCCAGCGCGTGCTCGCACTCGGCCGTAAGGGACCATTGCCACCCGCCTGCCCGCTGGAAGTCGTGACGGGCGTCGATTCCCTGGTCGACGTCGAGGTGCGCATGATTCGTCAGGCAATGAACCGCGCCGGCAACGTCCGCACCGAGGCGGCGAGGCTCCTCGGCATTAGTCGCTATCAGCTCTTGCGCCGCATGCAGAAATTCGGCATGCAAGCGGAGCCCGGCAAGAGTCCCGACAAGAACCCATGAGAAAGGCTTCAGCCGGCATGACCATGCAGCGTGATCTCGCCAACCAGTCGGCCACCCACTCATCGCTCCCCGGACGAAGCCACACCAGAGGCAAGTCGACTGAAGGTGAGCCCGGTGCGATTCCCTGGAAGAAATTCAGCCAGCGCATCAGCTACTCGTCGTGCAACGAGGACTCGCGCAGTGAGCTTAAAGCCCTGCACCTGGGCGCCGGCAAACGCGTGTTTTGCATCACCGCCGGGGGGGGCCGTGTGCTCAACCTGCTTCACGACCGCCCGCAGGAGGTGGTGGCGGTCGACGTGAACCCCACCCAGAACTATCTGCTCGAACTCAAGATCGCGGCCATGCGCGCGCTTAGCTACGAGCCCTACCTTCGCTTTCTGGGGGTGCGGCCCGCGCGTGATCGGCTCAAGGTCTACCAAGGCTTGCGCCCCGATCTCTCCAAGGCTGCGGGAGCTTTCTTTGATGCTCGCCCGCAGATCGTGCGGCGCGGGGCGCTCTTCCAGGGCAGCCTCGAGCGCTTTCTCGTCCACGTCGCGCGCGTTTCCCACATAGTACGGCCGATCTGGATCAACCGGCTGTTCAAGTTCGACGACATCACCAAGCAGCGCCACTTCCTCGATGGGTGGAACACGCGGGCTTGGCGCTTTGTAGGCGAGACGCTGTGCCGCCGCTCGTTCTTGGAGATGTTCTCGCGCGATCCCGGCTTCTGGCGCTTCGTGCCCCCCGAGGTACCGCTGCACAGGCGCATCTTCGATCTCATGCACCGGTACCTGTGCAACCACCTCGCGCGCGACAGTCACCTTTTGCAGTTGGTTTTTTTCGCGCGCTACATCTACGAACCCGCGATGCCCATCTATCTTCTGCCCGGCTCGTTCGAGCGCATCCGCGAAGCCCTCAAGACCACGCGGATCACGATCGTGACCGCGCCGGCCGCCGCGGCGCTCGCCGATATCGCCGACGGCACCTTCGACGGCTACTCCATCGCTGACGTGTCCTCGTACCTGAGCGAGAGCGATTTCGGCACCCTCATGGACGAAATCATGCGAACCGCGCGCGCGGAAGCGCGGCTCTGTTCACGCGGCATCTTCGTGCATAGGCCGCTGCACCCCGAGCATGTTCGTCAGGTGCGGCGCGATCACAACCTCGAACGACGGCTCGCCTTCGACGATCTCGCGATGGTGCACGAATTTCTGGTGGGTACGCTGCAAACAGAATCGCGCTGAAGATCCATCGCTCACCTCGTGCGCCGGACCCGCCGCACGATAGCGATCCCCAGACCGAAGACACAGATGCCGAAGCCGAACCGCCCCGCAAGGATTGCCGCCAGCTGTGATCCAGCGCCAAGGTACGGGATCAGGGCGTACCCAGCCGTGGCGCTTGGCCTTTGGTGCGACGAAGCCGTCACCGGTTGGGTGAAGACGGAGGTCGTAGCCGCGGTCGTAGACCGCCCGGGCCGAGCGCATTCTGGCCGTGCATCAACTAGCCGTGCATTAACTACATGGACATTGACTACGTCCGCGTCTACCAGTGAAGACCTCTCGCTACGGACCTACGAATTCGTATGCGCCGCGATCGTAGCCGGTGCCCAGCGGCCGGGCCGTGCCCAGCAGGTCGATGGCCGGCGCTAGCGTGATTGAGCCGCTGTCGATGGCTGGCGACCCAGATGCGAGGCGGAAGTCGAGGCACGCCGGGTTGACGAAGCCGGGATCCGCGACCAGGTCGTGCGCGCCGATGGCCGGAGCCACGCTGCTGTTCCAGTAGAGATTGTACTGGTAGGTGGCGCCGGTCGCGCTGGCGCTGACCCGCTTGCCGTCGAAAGCGACCATCACGTTGTTGACGATGTTCACGTCCGACGAGCTCTGGCCAACGATCTGCCCCTCGTCGAGGGCCGGGCTGTGGTTGTTCCGGTAGGCGGTGTTGTTGATGAAATCGACGTGGGCGCTGGCGAAGGCGTGCATGCCGGTGCCGCCGTTGCCGTAGACGAGGTTGTTGGTGACTAGCGTGCGTCCGACGTAGGCGCGCTCAGGGTGCCCGTCCTGGGTGTGAAGGTTGTCGTCGATGATGCAGAGGTCGAGTGCTTTGCATCCTCATCATTGAAGCAAGAACCAGCCGCAAAAGGAAGCAACCTGAGCCGGGACGCGGCGTCGTTGTGCGAACGAGCTGGCATCAGTTCGGCCGCAGCCATGCCCGCCGACAAATCTACCGAGGCAACTTTCGTGCATTACCACCCGAGTGCAGGGAGACGACCTCGGCGAGATTTTGTTTGTCATCTTGGCCTTGGGAGTCGCGTCGGGAAGGGAGCGCGCGCTAGTTGTTCACAAACTTCGAGAGCAACCTCACGTACGCCGCTTGGTAGCCCAAATCAGGCTCGGTGACCTGCCACGAATCCACCGGCCAGCCGTCGTTGAAATCCTTGTACGATTTCATAGGCGGCTGCCCGGCGGGCGGGATTGGGTTCACGCAAAGCGCGTTGTTCGCGGCGGACCCACAGCCCGCGGGGCAGCAGACATCCAGCGCGTAGCTCGGATTGGCGCCTGCCACGAGATAGCCGGGTGCGGGCCCATACTTGGACACGCCTACGATGCTCCAATCAGTGCCAGGT
>PMKP01000311.1 GCA_003157775.1 Myxococcales bacterium
CGATGCCTCGCGCATCATGCTGCCCGCGGTGGGGCGCGTGCGCGCCGGTCACGGACGCTTCCGCGGGCTACGCCTAGTGCACACCCATCTGCGCAACGAGCCTATCTCGCGCGATGATTTGGTCGACTTGGCCCTGCTGCGTCTGGACCTAGTGGCGGCGGTGGGCGTGACCCAGGACGGGCGGCCGGGTGACCTGCATCTGGCCCATCTGATGCCACCGCGCGAGAAACTGTCGCCGTGGACCGTGCTGGCGCCGGTGCCCTTCCATCGCGCGTCGGTCGATGTTGAGGAACTGGTTGGCGCGCTGGAGGAGGAATTCGACCGCGCCTTGCCCGCGACGCGCGCAACCTCGGGGGCCGAGCGCGCTGTGCTGGTCGTGATGGAGTCGCGCCAGACGCGCGCCTCGGGCAGCACCGAGAGTCGGGTGCACGAGCTGCGTGAGTTGTGTCGGACTGCGGGGATCGCGGTCACCGATGTGGCTATTCAGCGCCGGCCCGATCCTGACCCCAAGTATCTTGTTGGTCGCGGCAAGCTGGAGGATGTGTTGGTGCGGGCCATGCAATACGACGCTGGCCTGCTCATCTTCGATCCCGATCTGACACCCGGACAGGCCCATGCCATCTCCGATTTCACCGATCTCAAAGTCATCGATCGCACCATCCTCATCCTGGACATCTTCGCCCAGCGGGCGCGCAGCCGCGACGCCAAGTTGCAGGTCGAGCTAGCGCAACTGCGCTACCGGCTACCGCGTTTGCAGGAAGAAAACACAATGATGAGCCGTTTGGTCGGTGGCATTGGCGGCCGCGGTCCGGGCGAAACCAAGTTGGAGATTGGCCGCCGCCGCGCGCGCGAGCGCGTGCATCGGTTGGAGCAGGAAATCGCCCAAACCCGCCTGCAGCGTGCCGGCCGCCGCGCTGAGCGCACCCGGCGGGAAGTGCCCATCGTGGGAATCGTTGGTTACACCAACGCGGGCAAGTCCACTTTGCTCAATACCTTGACCGGCAGCGAGGTACTGGTCGAGGACAAGCTTTTTGCCACGCTCGACCCCACGACCCGGCGGCTACGTTTTCCGCGCGAGCGTGAACTGATCCTGGCCGACACAGTGGGGTTCATCCGCGACTTGCCCAAGGACTTGGCCCAGGCATTTCGCGCCACCCTGGAGGAGTTGCAGGACGCAGACTTGCTCCTGCATGTCGTCGACAGCGCGGATGCAGACCGCGAGACGCACATCGTGGCAGTGGAACGCATCCTGAATGACCTGGATCTCGCCGGCACGCCTCGCTTGCTCGTGTACAACAAGATCGATCGCTTGACGCCGGAGGCGCGCGCGGGGCTCGTCTTCGACCGGCAGGTCATCACCCTGAGCGCTCTCGACGCCCAGACCACCAGACCCTTGCTCGCCGCCATGGAGGAGGCCCTCTGGCGCGAGGGCCGCATGGAACGCGGGACATTGCAGGAGTAGGCTGCATCACGATCAAAAGACCTGTCTGACTCCCTCCCGCCCAGGTATGCTGAGTGCCATCCCAGAGGGGCAGGTTGCATGGCCCGGCGTTCCGCTCCCCTATTCGCAGTATCGTGTCACAATCGGACTGGAGATCTACGGCGGCTGAGGTGCCCTGTGGGTCGCAGTGTACCGATTCACTCAAATTGAGTGAATCGGTACTTCATCTTGATGGAGGCAGCGAGGACGCAAATGGGTGAAGAACGCAAAACATGCGCTCAATGAGGTGTCGAGGGTGTGACTTGCGGCTCATCACATTGATGGAACCGGCGCCGGTTGAAATAGTCAGTTAGCGGTGGTCGCGACCCCCACCATGGTCGTTCATGACCGCGGCCCTCGTCGCGTCCTCGATACACGTCCCCCTATTCGGGCCTTCGCCCCGCCCGCGTTTACGTAACCCCCAGAAATATCCGCTCATACCGACGGTAGCCAGCAGCAGCAGAATCGAGAGTCTTTTCATTTGAAGCCATACCTTTCAATCCGTGCATCGTCCCCGCATTGGCGGTGGTTCAGACCGTGGCAGACGTAGGATCATCTGCTGTACGCGGGATGCCAGCAGGCCGTTGAAGAGGGCGGCGGCATGGCGGATGCAGAAGTTCCTGGGTGGGAGCGGCATTTTGCACCCTGGGAATGGAGGAAATCGGTGATCTTCACGACGATGAGAACTCATGGCCCCAGCCGAAATCACAATGTGCTGGCAATGATGGGATTGGCTCTGCTGGCCGACACGGCGGCGTGCTCTGGCCATGATGAGCCGACTGCGCCTTCGCCCAATGGCCAGCGTGCGACACAGTCCGCTCTGCCCGTGTTGGATCGGCCGGTCTGTGGGCCGAGCCAGGACGGTCAGGTGCGGTACAGTTGGAGTGATTCCAAATTGAACGTCTGTCGCGGCGACAAGGGCACATGGGTCGAGACCAACCTCACTGGCCCGCGTGCCGCCGTCCACGTGACAGCGGTGAGCCCGGGAAGCCAGTGCCAAGCGGGGGGGTCAAGCATCGAGTTTGGCCTTGACCGGAGCCATAACAGCACGCTCGAGAACTCGACCACAGTTTTGGTGTGCAACGGGGGCACCGGGCCGCAGGGGCCGCCTGGGGTGCCGGGCCCTCAAGGCGCGGCAGGTCCGCCAGGCGCACCCGGGCCACCAGGGACGCCGGGCACCAGGGGCACCAGCGGGCTGCCAGGTGTGTACCCGCCGGGGGTGGTGGAGGATCATCCGTAATCAACTGCGAGCTATTGGCGAGGTTATCAATGTACGGTTGGAGCAATTTGAGACGAACCACAACATGCATGGTCGTGCCGTCCGTGCTGGCTGGCTTGATGGCATGGGGTGAAACACCTGCAAACGGGTCCGCTGGGGTTTCTTTGCCCCAGTTTGTCCTCGCTGATCCGAACGGCAAGAAGCACGCCAGTAGTGAACTCCTGAAAGGCGGGCTGGTGCTCGTGGTGACCGAGCCGACCTATCATGCCGAGAAGGCGCAACGTGCCTGGGGCGATCTTCTCCCGGCAGCGCAGCCCAAGGGGAAGGCACGCCTGGTCTTCCTGGAGGACATGACGGCAAGCTCTTTCAAGGACACGGCGAAGAAGCAGATGCGTAAGGAGTTCCGGGAAGGGGTGCCGCCGCTGCTCCTGCTCGACGAGGACGGCCACGTGCGAACGGCGCTCGGCGTACCCAAGGACGAAACCTGGATTCTTGCATTCGCTGCCGGCGGGGAACAACGGCTGGTGGAGAAAGGCGCTCCCAGTGCGGCTGCGGCCCAGCGTCTGTGGGCTGCGGTGCAGAGGTGAAGTCGATGAAGAAGGCAAGATCCAGCTCGACTCTATTTGGCCCTTCTACGAAAGGAAATCCCATGAACCACACGCGTCTTCTTCGCGGCGTTGCTTCCCTATGCGCCATGACTACACTCAGCCTCTCGCTCGGCTGTGGCACGATTCTCTATCCCGAGCGGCGGGGACAGCAAAGCCACGCGCGCGTCGACACGGGTGTGGCTGTCATGGACGCCTGTTGGCTTCTCCTGGCCATCATTCCCGGCGTGATTGCCTTTGTCGTTGATTTCGGCAATGGCGCCATCTACCTGCCTGGCGGACAGGCCGGCGCCAGTTCGCTGAAGGTCGTGCAGACACCGACTGCCCGTCCTGACTCCGCCAGTATCGAGCGCGCCGTCCAGCAGCAGACCGGCCTGGTCATCCGACTTAGCGATCCGACCTTGGTCTGGCGCAAGTTGGCCTCGCGCGAAGACATCGAACCGAGCGTGGCGGCCGCGCGGAATCTACAAAGGGTCGGGAACGATGCTCTACCCCTACCATCCGGATCTGGGGAAGGCCTATCCGGAGCTGTTGCAGGCTTGGCGGCGCGCCAACAACCTGCCTCCGGCGAAGCTGCAGGTAGACAAGATTGAGCCGTTGAAAGGGGCGGGCAACTGCGTCCTTGTCACGGGGCACATCGACGCGGATGGGCAGGGCATGAAGAAGCTGATCGATGATATATGCCAAACGCCGCCGGCCCAATGGGGAGCGTACACAATCACACGCAACTTCAATATTATGACCGACGCCCAGTCCGAGCGGGAGCAAAACACGGTGATGGCGATGTTCATGAGCGTCAAGGTAAACCAGCAAGTGATGAACCAGCAGATGCAGCAGAAGCTGGCGCAGAAGCAGCAATCTGACCAGCAATGGCGGGCCTGGGGACAGCAGCAATCCGACCGGATTCGCGCGCAGGGCGAGGCGGCGCAGAAGAACTTTGCCGACCGACAGGCCGCCAATGACGCCCAGCACGCCGGCTATTGGGACCAGCAAAACAGGAACGCAGCCCAGCACTCCGACTGGAACGAAGGTCAGGTCAACAATGCACGGAACGGCCAAGGCTTCGATAACTACATCCTCGACCAGAACGTCGTCCAGAACAACGACATGTACGGCACTGGCGCGGTAGGCCACGCCACGCTCTATAATTCCATGGCCGAGGCGCTGGTGAAAACCGATCCCAATCGCTTCGAAATCGTGGATACTCCCGATTACTGGCTGGGCACGGATTTCCACAAATGATTGGGGCACGGAATCAGATTGATTTGTGAAATAGTTTGTATTCAGCCTCCTAGCAAAACGCAGCATTCAAAGCAGTCTCGTGCCTGGAGCGCGAAAGAGTTAGGATTTCAATAGGGATAGCTGGCGCGCCTTGCGGCGGCGCGGGGCTGAGCGAGAGGTGGCGAGCAGATCGGCCGGCAAGTCGTCGAGAAACGGGCAGAGGCGATTTTCGATCGTACGGCCGGCCAGGGTGCGGCGGGAAGCGGCGGTCAGGATCAGGCGCTGCTGCGCGCGGGTCATGCCTACGTAGAGCAGACGACGTTCTTCTTCCACGTCGGCAGGCGGGAGCCAAGGCAGACGCAGGGGCAGAATGCCGTCTTCGCACCCGGCGATGAAGACCAGCGGAAACTCCAGGCCCTTGCTCGCATGCAGGGTCAGAAGCGCCACCTTCTGTGGGAGATGATCAAGGTCGGTTTCGCGCGCAAGCGCCATTTCGGACAGGAAGGCGGCCGCGTCGGCGCCAAATGGCACAGCGAAAGCTCGCAGGAGATCGAGCGCGCGGAGACGGCGCGGGTCGGTCGTGGCGTCGGGAACCAGGTTGGCGAGCAGGTCGGCGACGGGCGGATGGCACGCGTCTGCGGCCCAACTGTCGACGTGGCGGCGTAGCTTGGCCAAGATATCCGCTACCTGCGGGCGCGCGGCAAAGGCGTCGTCGCCCAGACGGTGACAAGGAATCCCGCTTCGGTCGAGCGCTTCCTCGATGACATCGGCCTGGGCAGACAGGCGCACCAACACAGCGATCTGGTGAAAGGCGAGGGCGTGGCCTTCGCCGGCGCGGCCTGCATCCATGGAAAGGAAACTGGTGCCCGCAACCTGCGCCTCGATCTCGGCGGCGATGAAGTCCGCCTCAGCCCGCTCATCGGCAAGAACCTGACGAATGACCTTGGCCCCACCTGCGGAAAGTGGTTGCACAGGACGCGAGGCGCGAGCTGGGGTGCGTTCGATGACCGCGGTGGCCAGGCGCACGACGGAGGTAACCGAACGGTAGTTGCGGGCCAGCGTGAGGGTGCGAGCCCCGGGATAGTCAGTGGCAAAGCGGCCGAAATACGAAGGGTCGGAGCCGCGAAAGCCGTAGATGGCCTGATCGGGATCGCCGACCGCGCAGAGATTTGTCGACGGCCCCATGGGTGCAAGCAGGCGCACCAATCGGTACTGGGCCGCATTGATGTCTTGATATTCATCCACCAGCAGGTGGCGACAGCGTCGGCGCGCGGAAAAGAGCGCAGATTGATTGGTCCCCAGCAGACGAACAGCACGAGCAACCAGATCGTCGAAATCCACCGCGCCCGCACCGGCCAGCGCCGCTTGGTATGCGGCGTAGACGGCCGCCAACTTGGGTGCCGCATCTGCGGGCGCGATCAGTGCGGCCTTGGCCGACGAGATCGCACTGCCCACCCGCGCCGGCGGCAGCTCGCATGTGCCCGCCTCGCCGTGCACGCGAGCAAGCAGGGCTTGCCGCCCCGCCTCGTCGAGAATCGCGAAGTGTGGTGGCAACCCGGCCGCAGCGGCGTTCGCCCGCAGCAGTTCAAGGCCGAGCGCGTGGAAGGTTTGCACCGAAACGCCGTCGGCGCGCCTGCTCAGCAGCTTCGCGAGACGCTCGCGCAACTCGGTCGCTGCCTTGCGCGTGAAGGTGATGGCCGTGATCTCAGCCGGCGCAGCGGCGCGGGTACGCAGCAGGCGCGCAATCCGCTCGACCAGGGTGCGCGTCTTGCCGGTGCCTGGGCCCGCCACGATGAGCAGCGGCCCCTCGGCATGGGCGATGGCCTCTTCCTGTTCAAGGTTGGGACCGGCGGCGTGGTCCGTCGGAGTTTCTTCGCTTGCCGGATGCCGCGCTGGTTCGGTCTTGGGTTTCTCGGCGGAAGCGACAGCAGCGCCGACGAAGGCGAAGGCTGTCTGCGCGAGCAGGCGCCGTCGCTCCTCTGCATCGAACATGCGCACGATGCCGTACTCGCCGTCATAGCCGGCCTGCCGTTTCACCTCGCCTGCGCGCATGCGGCGCACGGCCTCGGCAAACAGAGGCGGCCCCTCGCGGCCCAGGTCTTCCAAGGGCGCATCCTGCAACACCGCTAACTCAGGCCCGACGCGCGAGACCAGTTGCTGGCAGGCGCTGCGCACGCTCTTGCTGCCCGCTCCAACGCCCAGCACTTCGCCCAACACCTCGGCCATCGGCACCAGGCTGACGAAAGGCTTGGCGCTCTGGGGACGAAAACCCACGGGCCGATCCGCCAGCGCCGCCACCCGGCCCAGCACGCCGCCGGTGAGCGGCTTTCCGCAACGCGGGCAGGTTCTTCCGCAGGCTGCAGCCGCTTCCGGCGTCATCACCACCTCGCACTTGCGGTGGCCGTCGGCGTGGTACTTGCCCTCCTCGGGAAAGAACTCGAACGTGCCAAGAAAGCCGGCCCCGTGGTCGCGAAGCGCGTCGCGCATGGCAAAGTAGGAGAGATCACAATCAAACAGGTTGGCTTCGCGCCCCAGCTTCTCCGGCGAATGGGCATCCGAGCTGGAGACCAGCGCATAGCGATCCAAGGCAGAAAGGCGCCAGTTCATCGCCGGGTCCGACGAGAGACCGGTCTCGACCGCGAAGATGTGATCCGCGAGATCAGCAAAACATTCGGACATCGAATCAAAGCCCGACTGTGATCCCAAGGCCGAAAACCAGGGCGTCCAGATATGCGCTGGGATGAGAAAGGCATCCGGCGAGGAGGCAAGCGTGATCTCCAGGAGGTCGCGCGAATCGACGCCGAGGATCGGGCGCCCGTCGGATTCGATGTTGCCGATGCGGGCCAGGCGCGACGACACGCGTGCCGCGGACTCGAAGTCGGGCGCGTAGATGAGATTGTGTACCTTGCGCACCCGATCGCCGCGGCTGTAGATGCTGCTGACCTCGACCGACAACATGAAACGCACCGGCGCGCGACAGGCGGCCGGAACCTCGGCGTCGACCGCCCGGGCGGACTCCGCGCTCAGGGCGTAGAGGCCGTCGCCCGCGGGCACCAGCTTGTCGCGCAATTCGGCGAACCAGCGCGGATGGGTGAAGTCGCCGGTGGCAACCACGGCAATACCTTTGCGCTGGGCCCAGCAATGGATCTGCTCCAGGTTCAGCTCCTTGCTGGTCGCCCGCGACAGATAGGAGTGGATATGCAGGTCAGCCACGAAGCGCACGGCGCACGGAGTGTATCAAGTTTGCGCTTGACTGACGTACCCGGCTGCCCAATCAGCTCCTCATGCGCAAACTGGCGGAGCATCTGATGTGCGTGCAGGCAGAGCGAAGTTCCGCCGCGTCTAGACAGTGACTAGGCGCATCTGCGCGGGGAGGCTTAGAGCGTGTTCAAGAAGTCAGGACCGCGCCGGGCGGAGAGCCGCGGGGCCGGATGAAATGCGCAGAGAAGCGCCGAATACTAGAGGCAATCAAGCGAGCGGCGACGCCGCAGACGGCCCCGCGCCGCCCGCAC
>PMKP01000116.1 GCA_003157775.1 Myxococcales bacterium
CCATTCGATCGGGCTATGCACTCGGCTCCCAGGCGGCAAGAGTCTGGCCAGCGTCGCGCGCAGGCTGGTCGCGAAATCCTACGTTTGCCAGCGGCTGACGAAAGAGGAAGTGTCGAGCATCGACGCCGCCGCCTTCTCTGTCGCTGGCGAAAAGGAGCCGGGCACCCCGATGCTGACCGGGCGGGCGCACGTGGGATGTAAGGGCGCCTGTCTGGCCGTCTACGTGAATCTGACGCTGCTGGCCACGCCGACCGGCATCAAGCTTGAAAGCTGCACGGTGCGGAGCACCGACGACGGAAGCTGCGGGTGCTGCATGTTCCACTAGCTGTAGCCGGTCATGATCGCCCTAGTCCGTCGTATGAAAACCCCGAATGCCCTATGCTCCTGCACCGGAGGGTCGCTCATGGCAACAGGAAGGCGTGGCATTGGGAAGTTCTCCGAGAACGCGGTCCCGGCGCAGCTCGTTTGGGCAGTTCTCATCTTGGCTTTCGCTGGCTGTTTCGCTGCGAAAGTGCCGCCGGGTCGCGGGAGGGCCTTTCCCCTCGCCTCGGGGCAGAACGGAATCGAGGGCATTGCGCTGGACGCGACCAGTGTCTACTGGACGGCCGGGGGGAAAGTGATGAAGGCACCGCTCGGCGGGGGGCCACTTGTCACGCTGGTCTCGCATCAGGACACCCCCCGAGCCATTGCGGTGGATGCGGGCAGCGTCTACTGGACGACCCAGTCATACGCAGACGGCACGGTGATGAAGATGCCGATCGGCGGCGGGACGCCCATTACCCTCGCCAAGGGGCGGCACTGTGACGTCGGATGCGAAATCGCGGTCAACGCGACCGGCGTCTACTGGACAGAAACACGCGACGTGAACATTCCCGACAGCGGCGCGGTAATGATGGTACCGCTCGCGGGCGGAAGCGTGACCACCCTGGCAGCAAAGCAGGAGTACCCCCGGGGCATCGCGGTCGATGCGACCAACGTCTACTGGACGAGCGGAATGTACGTGTCCGGCGCGGTAATGAAGATGCCGATCGCTGGGGGGCCACTGGTCACGCTCGCCTCGGGTCAGCACGTCCCCCGGCGCATCGCAGTCGACGCGACCAGCGTGTACTGGACGAGCGAGGGAATCTCCTGGACGGAGGAAGCAATCGAGCACGGTGGCAAGGTGATGAAGGTCGAGCACGATGGCAAGGTGATGAAGGTGCCGATCGGCGGTGGGACACCCGTTACCCTCGCAACAGGACAGGACAGCCCCGAGAGTATCGCAGTCGATGACACTGGCGTCTACTGGACCAATTCCGACCGGGACGGAAAAGTGCTGACTGTGCCGCTCAACGGCGGGAGCGTGTCCACCCTGGTTGCGAAGCAGGAATGGCCCGACAGTATCGCAGTGGACGCCACTGGGGTTTACTGGAGGAACCGTGGTGCCACGGACACTGTGATGAAGTTCACCGATGCCAAGCAGGCCGGGCCACAAGCGGCCAGGGCCGAGTTGGCCAAGGCCGAGGCCGACGCCAAGCAACGCGAGGTCGACTTCCAGCAGGAGATCGCCGCCTGGGCTAGGGGATGTGAAGCGGAACCGAAACTGTGCGGCTTCGCCCCAGAAGCCCCGCCTGGAATTGGCGAGCAGGTGGCAAAGGACTTCTCTGCCCGCGCCGTGGCGCTTTACACGAAAGGCTGTGACGCAGGAGACGTGGATAGCTGCTCGATACTCGGGCAGATGTATGAGAAGGGCGACGGTGTGGCCAAGGACTTGCCGCGTGCTTTGGCGCTCTTCGAGAAGTGTTGCGACAAAGGTGACCCGGGCTTCTGTGAAGAATTGGCGCGAAAATACCTTCGCGGCGACGGTGTCGCGAAGGACTCTTCCCGCGCGGCAGCGCTCTACAAGAAGGCTTGCGACCGAGGCAAATCGGGCAGATGCATCGATCTCGGCTTCATGTACGAGAATGGCGGCTCGGCTGCAAGAATCTCGGGTTCATCTACCTGCGGGGCAAAGGCGTGAAGAAGGATTCCGCGCGTGCATTGGAGCTATTCAACAAGGCCTGCGAACCAGGCGTTCGGCAAGATTGCACCTTCCTCGGCTTCATGTACGAGAATGGCGACGGTGTGCCGAAGGACCTCGCTCGTGCGGTAGCTCTCTTTGGCAAGGCTTGCGAGGCTGGCGACGGGGCTGGCTGCCGTGCCCTCGGCTACCTGTACGACAGAGGCGAGGGCGTGGCGAAGGACGTCGCCCGTGCGGTAGCCCTCAGCAAGAAAGCCTGTGACGCAGGCGACGGGCTTGGCTGCGGCAATCTCGGGTTCATGTACATTCACGGCAAGGGCGTGACGGAAGATCTTGCCCATGGATACGAGCTGCTCAAGAAGGCGTGCGAGGGAGATGGGCCGGACGGCTGCGCCCAACTAGGGATCGCGTACCAGTACGGCCAAGGAGTGACGAAAGACGCCGCCCATGCCGTGGCGCTTTACCAGCAGGCGTGCGAGCGAGGCAGCGCAATGGGCTGCAGCGACGTCGGGGGAATGCTTCTCCTGGGCGAGGGCATCGCTAAGGATCTGGTGCGCGCAGCAGCCCTCTTCAAGCAATCATGCAATGCCGGTTACTTATATGCTTGTGTCAGTCTGGGGGACATGTACCAAGACGGGGATGGGGTGGCAAGGAACAGCGAGCAGGCTTTCTCTTTGTTCAAGAGGGCGTGTGACGGATTCGAGGAGAGCGCTTGCGCACGACTTGGGTCGATGTACTCCCGCGGGGAGGCGGTCAAGCAGGACACAGAGCGCGCACTGGCGCTTTTCAAACAGGTGCGCGCTGAGGTGCTCTATGAGCAAGCGTGCACCCGGGGCGATCCAGATGCTTGCGTCAACCTGGGGGACATGTTCTGGCGAGGGGTGGGCGTGGACAAGGACCTTGCGCGAGCCGCAGCACTCTCCAAGCAGGCCTGCGACGGAGGAAACGCGCGCGGCTGCGAGCAACTCAAGGCGATCAGTTCAGCGCTCCACCCGTGATCTCTGATCAAGACCCACCCCTGAAGGCGCGGCCGCACGAGCCGGTGCGCCTCGACCCGCCGAGACGGCCTGATGCGTGTATGATGCCGGCCATGGCACGTCTGCGCGGTTACAGGATCCTATTGGTTGCCCTGAGTGCTTTCGGCTTGGCAGGTTGCCCGGCCCGGCCCACGAAAGTAGTTGACGGGGCGGCTGGGCAAGAGTCGGAAGCGCAAGTTGGCCGTCGGGCAGTTCTTGCAGACGGTCGTTCGCGATCGGCGGCCTTGCCAGATATCTGCAGAGATGTTCGAGGCCGTCGCGGTCATTGGCACTCACGCGC
>PMKP01000423.1 GCA_003157775.1 Myxococcales bacterium
TGCCGGCCGAGGCGCGCAAGAAGGTCTACATCATCGACGAGGTCCACATGCTGTCGACGAGCGCGTTCAATGCGCTTCTCAAGACGCTGGAGGAGCCGCCCGAGCATGTGGTGTTCATTTTCGCCACGACTGAGGTGCACAAGATCCCCGCGACCATCATGTCGCGCTGTCAGCGCTACGACTTCAAGTTGCTGCCCAGCAAGGTGCTGGCTGAGCATCTGACGCGTATTCTGACCAATGAGAAGATCGCCTTCGAGCCCGATGCCGTGCGCCTGGTGGCGCGCGAGGCCGCGGGCTCGGTGCGCGACGGGCTTTCACTGCTCGATCAGGTGGTGGCCTACGTGGGTGACGACACGCTTACCCGCGAGAAGGTGGCCGAGGTGCTGGGGGTGGCGGATCGCCGCCTGCTCTACCAACTGGCGGACAAGGTGCTGGCCCGCGACGTGGCGGAAACCCTACGGCATGTGGCCGATGCGGTCGACCGCGGCGTCGATCTCATGCAGATGGCGCGGTCGTTTCTCGCCTTTCTTCATGATATCGAGATTCTGACCGCGGTTCCCGATGGCGAGGATCTGATCGACGCGACTGCCGAGGAAATTGCCGAGACCAGGGCGCTGGCCGGCAAGGCGGGCAAAGGCTTGGCAACGTCGCTTTTCGATCGCTGGGCGCGCGCGGTGGAGGACGCCGCGCGATCGCAGACGCCGCGCCTGCTGCTGGAAATGGCGCTGGTCGATCTCTGCAGCGCCGAGCCCCTGCTCCCGCTCGGCGACTTGCTCGACCGGCTGGAGAAGCTGGAGGGTCGGCTGGCTGGGGCGGGCACTCTGCCTGCGCGGCCAGCGTCGTCGGAACCGCGACCCCGGGGCGCATCGCGCCAGGCGGCCCCGGCTCCGGCCGTGGCGACGGCTCCGGCAACCGTGCCGCCACTGCCGCCTGATTCGGACATCGCCGAAGTGTGGCGCAGGGTACGCGAATCGTTCGGACACCGGCCAGCCATGGCCGCCGCGCTGGACCACGCCGAGGTCGGCGGTTGGGAGGGTGGCGCGGTCACTTTGCAGTTTTCACAGAAGTTCGCTCTCGATCAGACCCTCAGGTTTAAGGCCGAAGTGGAACGCGCTCTGACCCAGATCACCGGCACGGCCACCCGGGTCGAGTTGAAAATGTCGACGGGCAAGGTGCTGCCGCTTCTGCGTTCCGAGGTTGGCCGCGAAGCAGAGGCAGCGCAGCTCGACCAGCACCAGCGCGAAACCGAAGCGCGCGAGCATCCCATGATTCGCAAGGCGCAGGAGCTGTTCGGCGTCGCGCCCAAGGAGATCAAGACCCCATGAGTGATGGACCCAACCTGCGTAACCTCATGGAGACCTGGCAGCGGGTGCAGGAGCAGCTCAACCAGGCCAAGGATGCCTTGGGTGACAAGCAGGTCGAGGCTGAGACCGGCGGTGGTCTGGTCCGCTGCGTGGTCAATGGCCGGAGCGAAGTGCTGTCCATCACCATGGAGCCGTCGCTTCTGGCTGGAAACGACAAGAAGATGATCGAGGATCTGCTGGTCGGGGCGGTGAACCTGGCCTTGGAGCGGGCTCGGCAGGTGGCGCAGGAAGACCTGGCGGCCGTGGCTGGAGGCTTGGCCATGCCGTCCGGGGGCCTGGGCGAATGAGCAGCGCAGGACCCATAGCGCGTCTGGTGGCCGAGCTGGGCAAGCTGCCTGGTGTTGGGGAGAAGACCGCCGCGCGGCTGGCTTTTCATATTCTGCGTGCGCCCCCAGAAGACGCGGCGGCGCTAGCTGCGGCCATCAGCGACATGCGGGCCAAGATCAGTTTCTGCAGTGTGTGCTGGGATTTCACCGAGCAGGCCCCGTGTCCCATTTGTCGCGATGCCCGTCGTGATTCGTCGTTGCTGTGCGTGGTCGCGCAGCCGCAGGACGTCTTGGCCGTCGAACGCGCAGGTGGCTACCTCGGGCGCTACCACGTGCTACACGGCGTGCTTTCGCCTCTGGACGGCATCGGGCCCGGCGACCTGCGCGTCGCGGAGTTGGTCAAACGCTGCAGCGGCGAGATCAAAGAAGTCATCATCGCTACCAACCCAAGTGTCGAAGGCGAGACCACCGCCGTGTACCTGGCCAAGTTGCTGCGGCCTCTCGGTGTGCGCTGCAGCCGTATCGCCACCGGCGTGCCCATGGGCGGCGAGCTGGAGTATGCCGACCGCCTGACCCTTTCGCGCGCGATACACGGGCGTCGGGAGATGTAGGCAGCCCGTGGCCCAGAAGCCGCTCTGTCGCCGGTCCCAGATACCTGATAAGCTGCATTTCACTCCCGCCATCGAATGTGGGAGAAAAGCCAAGCGATTCCCTACATTGAAAGCCAGTCCGCCCCGATGTTAATGGTTACGAAACCGGATGCCTTCCACTTGACCCGGCGCGAAGGAGCTTAGACAGCCAGATGAGCGCCCCCGAAGTAATGTTCCCCGAAGAGCAACGACAGATCGCCTCTGTTTGTCAGCGCCTTCACCGAGATGCCAACGCCAAGGCGGTGCTTCTCATCGGCCGCGATGGGCAGCCCATCGCCGAGGCCGGCGAGGTGGGTGAGATCGACGTGACCTCGCTCTCGTCGCTGACCGCGGGTAATGTGGCGGCGACCGGCGGCATCTCCAAGATCCTGCGCGAGAAGGACTTCACCAGCCAGTTCCACGAAGGCGAGAAGACCCACGTGCACATCACCCTGGTGGCCGGCCGGGCCATCCTGGTGGTCCTGTTCGACGAGCGGTCATCGCTCGGTCTGGTTCGACTTCGCGTTAGGAAGGCAACCGAGGAGATGGCGCGTTTGTTCGAGCAGGTGGCCAAGAAGGCCGCCTCGAGCACCGGGCCGTCGATCCTGAACGAAATCACCGACGCTGACATCGACAAGCTCTTCAACGACTAGCTGTCGCCCCAGATGAGCTTCATCAACTACTCATCCCGCGAGATCAACTGCAAGCTGGTGTACTACGGCCCTGGTCTTGGCGGAAA
>PMKP01000237.1:0-16857 GCA_003157775.1 Myxococcales bacterium
CGGGGGCGAGACTGTGGTGAAAGAACTAGCCTTCCGGGTTGACAACGCCGTTGGGATGGGGAAATATATAGCACTGCATATGTTAGCAAAGCAAGCACCCGTTGGGCTCTTGCTGGCTGCCTTGCGACGCCGGCAGCGCCAGTCTGTGGAGATGCGGGTACGCGATTTGGTGCTCTCGAACCAGCAGTTCTGGTTGCTGGTGGCCTTGCTCGAACGCCAGGGCGCGTCTCTGGCGGACATCCTGGCTGGATTGCCTATGGATCAGCCCACGGCGTCCCGCGTATTGGCAGCCTTGAGCCGGCGCAAGCTGGTTCGCCTGGACAATGACCCCCGCGACCGTCGGCGTCGCCGGATGGTGCTGACCTCCAAGGGCGAGCAATTCGGCGCGCGTTGCCTGGCCGTGGCGGAGGAGGTTCGCAAGGCCGCGGTGGCGCATTTTTCCCCGGACGAGATCGCGACCTTCCGGGGCTGGCTCCGCCGGATGGTGGACAATCTGGATGAACTTGACCGCATCTCGCCGCCGAGTCCGCCGTCGTCCAAGAAGGGGCTGGCTGCAGGGCGGGCGGGGGGAAGATGATGTGCAGGAAGTACGCATGAGCCGGCTCAAGTCGACGAAGTTCTGGGGCGTGGTGGTCCTGGTGTTGGCGTTGGCCGGGGGCACGGCTTATGTGCTGAAACGGCGATCCGGTAAGCCCAAGGTGCAATGGGAAACTACGGCGGTGGATCGTGGTCGCATCACCGCGCGGGTCACTGCCACCGGGACTCTGTCGGCGCTGGTCACCGTGCAGGTGGGCAGCCAGGTGTCCGGCTCGATTCTGAAGCTCCACGCCGATTTCAACTCGACGGTGAAGAAGGGGCAGGTCGTTGCCAAGATCGATCCCCGGCTGTTCCAGGCCACGCTGGAAAACGCCCGCGCCAACTATGCCCAGGCCAAGGCCACCTTGGACAAGGATAGGGTGCTGGCCAAGTTCGCCGACCGGCAATTCAAGCGGCAGGGCCCCCTGGCGAAAGACAAGCTCATCGCGGTTTCGGACCTAGACACCGCCGAGTCCAATGCCGGCTCGGCCTCGGCCCAAGTCGAGGCCGACCAGGCCAATGTCAAACAGGCCCTGGCTGTCTTGCACCTGGCCGAGGTGAACCTGGCTCTGACCGACATCGTGTCTCCCACCGACGGCACGGTGATCTCGCGCAACGTGGATGTGGGCCAGACCGTGGCCGCTTCTCTGCAGGCGCCTGTGTTGTTCGTTATTGCCGAGGATCTGCGCAAGATGCAGGTGGACACCAGTGTGGCCGAGGCCGATGTGGGCAAACTGCGCGCGGGCATGCAGGCCACTTTCACCGTGGACGCCTTCCCGGGCGAGCCGTTCAAGGGTGCGGTTCGCCAGATTCGCAACGCTGCCACGACCGTGCAGAACGTCGTCACCTACGACGCGGTCATCGACGTGGACAACTCCGATCTCAAGCTGCGGCCTGGGATGACCGCCAATGTCACCTTCGTGTTCGCCAACAAGGACGATGTCTTGCGCGTGACCAACGCGGCCCTTCGCTTTCGTCCCAGTCCCGAGTTGGTCAGTGCACTCAGGTTGGAGATTCCGCACGGGCGCCGCTCCGGCAGCGACGGCGCCTCCAGCGGGCCCGCTACAGGATCGGCCGGCCCGGCGCGCGCGGGCAGCTCGGCCAAAGGCGACGAGGCACCCGATCGACGCACGGTCTGGGTATTGCGCAGTGATGTGCCCAGCCCGGTTCGCATTAAGACGGGCACCACCGACGGCACCAAAACCGAGGTGGTGGAGGGACCTCTGCAGCCCGGGGATCTGGTCATCAGCGACGCCACTCTTCCCGCGGGCTTCAAGCCAGCCGCCACCACCGGGATGTTGCCCGGCGCCGGGCCGCCACCCGGTGGCCCACGCCGGTTCTAGGTGTGCAGATGGGCAAGCCCCTCATCGAGGCCAGCAAGGTCAGCAAGGTGTACCGGATGGGCGATGTGGATGTCCATGCTCTGCGCGACGTCTCGCTGACCATCAGCGAGGGCGAGTCGGTGGCGGTGATGGGACCGTCGGGCTCGGGCAAGTCCACCCTGATGAACATCCTGGGGTGCCTGGACCGTCCCAGTTCGGGTGGCTACTGGCTGGTGGGAGACGAGGTGTCGCAGCTCGACCGCAACGCCTTGGCCGGGCTGCGCAACCGCACCCTGGGTTTCGTGTTTCAAAGCTTCAATCTGCTCTCGCGCACCACTGCGCTGGAAAACGTCGAGTTGCCCCTGTTGTACGCGGGCGTGTCGGCGCGCGAGCGTCACGCGCGTGCGCGCGAGGCGCTTCTGCACGTGGGCCTGGGCGAACGCATGCACCACCATCCCAATCAGATGTCGGGCGGGCAACAGCAGCGGGTGGCGGTGGCGCGCGCTTTGGTCACCCGGCCGCGCCTGATTGTGGCCGACGAACCCACCGGCAATCTGGATTCGCGGACCAGCGTCGAGATCATGGCGCTGTTCCAAGAACTGGGCAGAAGTGGCATCACGCTCTTGCTGGTCACCCACGAGGCGGACATCGCACGCTACGCCTCGCGCGTGGTGGTCATGCACGACGGCCGCGTGCAGTCGGACCAGCGGCAGACAGCGCTGCGAGCCGAGCCCATTCCCGCCGGCGCGGAGGTTTCGCCGTGAGTCCATTGCAGGTGTTGCGGGTCGCGGTGCGCGCGCTCATGCGCAACAAGATGCGCTCGTTCCTCACCACCCTGGGCGTGATCATCGGCGTGTCGGCAGTGATTGCCATGGTCGCGATTGGTGAGGGCGCCAAGGCGCGGGTGGAAGAAGCGTTCGCCTCCATGGGCTCTAACCTGCTGGTGGTCCTGTCCGGCACGACCAGCGCTTCGGGGGCGCACGGGGGATTCGGCAGCATGCCCACCCTGACCTGGGACGATCTCAAGGCCATTCGCAGCGAGGCCAGTGCAGTTCGCTATGCCAGTCCCCAGCTTCGCAGCAACCAGCAGGTGATCAGCGAAGACCAAAACTGGGCCACCTCAATCAATGGCATTTCACCCGAATACTTCTTGATGCGCACCTGGCCCACCTCGATGGGCAGCCCCATTACTCAGTCAGACATCGAAACTGGCAGCAAGGTAGTCTTGCTGGGGCAGACCGTGGTGGACAAGCTTTTCGGGTCCAACGCCGATCCAACTGGCCAGTCCGTGCGCATCCAGAAGACTCCCTTCCAGATCATCGGCGTGCTGGCGCGCAAGGGGCAATCTGCCACCGGGCAAGACTACGACGACGCCGTGTTCATCCCGTACACCACTTTCCAGGCCAAGATCCAGGGCGGCTTGCAGAAGTTCATCGCCGGTGCGCTCATGATCAGCGCCGTGTCGAGCGAGGCCACCGTTCGTGCGCAGAATCAGATCGCCACCCTGCTGCGCGATCGCCACCACACTCCGATTGGCGCCGAAGACGATTTCAGCATTCGCAATTTGACCGAGATGGCTAGCGCCCAGCAGGAGGGCGTGAAGACCCTGACCACTCTCTTGGCCAGCATTGCTGCGGTTTCGCTCATCGTGGGCGGCATCGGCNNGAACGGACGCGCGAGATCGGCATTCGCATGGCCGTGGGTGCGCGGCCGCGTGACGTGCTGTCGCAATTCTTGGTCGAGGCGCTCGCGCTTTCGATTGCCGGAGGCATCATCGGCATCTTGCTGGGGCTGTTGGCCGCCAACCGATTGGCAGCCAACTTCGGCTGGCCCATTCTGATTCGTGTCGACATCATTCTGATCGCGGTCGGATTCTCCGGTCTGGTTGGCGTAGTATTCGGGCTCTACCCGGCACAGAAAGCCTCCCGCCTCGATCCAATTGAAGCCTTGAGGTACGAATGAGACGCATTTTCCCCTTCTTCATCGCGCTTTGCCTTTTGGTAGGGCCTGCCCACGCGCAGCAAAGACGCATTTTGACCTTCGACGAGGCTCTGCGCATCGCGCGCGCTACGCACCCCCAGCTTCAGGTTGCGCACGCGCAGAGCGAAGTAGCCGACGCGCGCTCCTACGAGAGCCGAGCCGCGCTGCTACCGCAAGTGAACGGCAGCGCCTCGTACCAGCGCACCACAAACAATTTGCCGTCAGGCGGTGGATCGGCCGGAACCAGTACAGCCGTTGGTACCGGCACCGGCACCGGCACCAGCACCGGCACGACCACTGTCCCGTCAAACGGGTCGAGCCACGGGAGTTTCGACACCAGCAACTACTTCCGTTTCGGGGTAACCGCGAGCCAGCTCATCTACGATTTCGGGCAGACCACGGGCAGGTGGAATGCAGCCAAGACTACTGCCCGCTCTCAACTGGATAGCGAGGCACGCACGGCGCAGCAGGTTTCCTACAATGTTCGTGCTGCCTACTACAATGCGGCCGCGACCTACGCCCTAGTCAAGGTGGCGCAGGATGGTCTGACCAACCAGGAAGCTCACCTGGTGCAAGCCCAGGGCTTTGTCCGGGCCGGCACGCAGCCGGAGATTGCTCTGGCCCAGGCACTCACCAACCGGGCCACGGCGCGGGTGCAGCTCATCACCGCGCAGAACGGATACGACGTGGCCAAGGCCCAGCTCAATCAGGCCATGGGTGTGGATGGCCCCATCGATTATCAGGTGGAAGCCCCAGTCGTCGAGCCGGTGGCGGACGAAGAAAAGAGCACGGACGAGCTTCTGCCCATGGCGATGAAAGCGCGTCCTGACTTGCAGGCTATGGCCGACCAGATCAAGGCGCAGGAATTCACGATCAGTTCGACCAGAGGCGGCTACTATCCGGGGCTGAGCGCCAGCACGACACTGAGTGATGCGGGGCCGGCGTTCGACAACTTGGCGTGGAATTGGAATGCAATCTTGTCATTGAGCTGGCCGATCTTCGGAGGTGGCATCACCAACCAACAGGTGCGCGAGGCGCGCGCCACAATCAGCGTGCTGCGCGGCCAGTACGAGATCCAGCGCCAGCAGATCCGCCTGGACCTGGAGCAGGCGCGCCTGGCGGTGCGTGCGGCCAAGGCGAGCGAGGAGGCCACCCATGAGGCCGTGGTCAACGCGCGCGAGCAGCTTCGTCTGGCCGAGGGTCGTTACCAGGCCGGGGTCGGCAATATGATCGAGCTGGGCGATGCGCAGGTGGCCATGACCACGGCCGCGGCGCAGGAGGTACAGGCGCACTTTGGTCTCGCCACGTCTCGTGCGCAGCTCCTGCTGGCGCTCGGGCAACCTTGAGGCAGACGCATGAATACACCCTTGGAGGAGAAGCTTTCGTTCATCTACGGTCGGCGCAGTATCCGCGAGTATCGGGACGCTCCTGTGTCCGACGAGTTGGTGACCGAGCTCTTGCGCGCAGCCATGGCGGCGCCATCTGCGGCCGCGAAGGATCCTTGGCGCTTCGTGGTCGTGCGCAAGCGGGCCACCCTGAATTTGCTCGCCGATGCCCTGCGCCACGGCAGGATGCTGGCGCACGCGCCGGTCGGCATCGCGGTGTGCGGCGATCTCGGAGCAGCTCACGCGGGCGAGTTGAGCTATCTCTTGCAGGATTGCTCGGCTGCCATCGAGAACCTGCTGCTTGCCGCGCATGCCTTGGGACTGGGCGCGTGTTGGTTGGGTGTGCACCCACGCCCGAGCCGCATCGACTCCCTCACCAAGATTCTGCGGTTGCCTGACAATATCTTGCCCGTGTCCTGCATCGCCCTGGGTTGGCCCGCGGAAAAGCAGCTACCGCGCACGCGCTTCTCCCCCGCGTACGTGCACGGCGAGTCCTGGTGAACCTCATTTCCGTGGCTCTGGCGATGAAGGCTGCGCGAACAAGCCATTGATCCGCCGACGCAGATCATCGCGCACCTTGCGAAAAGCGTCCAGGCGCTCGGCTTCTGATCCGTTCACCGCAGCAGGATCAGGCAGGCCCCAATGCAGCCGCGTAGCTTTGCCCAGAAATACCGGGCATTCCTCTTCGCCGCATAAGGTGATGACCGTGTCGACCTCAGCCGCTGGGATCTCCGCGACCGCCTTCGCGCGCTGTCTGGAGATATCTATGCCGATTTCTTTGAGCACCGCGATCGCTTCGGGGCGCACACTGGTCGGGCGTGAGCCGGCGGACCAGATCTTCGTGCCTGCCGGGGCTAGCGAGCCGGCGATCCCTTCAGCCATCTGGCTGCGCGCCGAGTTGGCCACGCAGAGGAAGAGTACGCCTTTCATGTCGGTGCCTCCTGCGTGCCGTAGTACCTGCGTCCCAGCCAGAGCGCGACATTGACCAGCCCGATCATGACAGGCACCTCGACCAGCGGCCCGATCACTGCCGCGAAGGCGGCGCCATGGTTGATCCCGAAGGTCGCGACGGCGACGGCGATGGCGAGTTCAAAGTTGTTCGAGGCGGCTGTGAACGACAGCGTGGTCGCCTGGCGGTAGGTCGCACCCACCTTCTTCGACATGAAGAAGGAGAGGAAGAACATCACCACGAAGTAGATGAGCAGCGGAATAGCGATGCGGACCACGTCGAGAGGCAGCTCCACGATCTTGCCGCCCTTGAGCGAGAACATCACCACGATAGTGAAGAGCAGCGCGATGAGCGTGATGGGGCTGATCTTCGGGATGAACCTACTGTGGTACCAGTCCTTGCTCTTCAGTTTGACGAGCGAGAACCGCGTAACCACTCCGGCAATGAAGGGGATGCCGAGGTAGATGAAGACGCTCTTGGCGATCTCGCCGATGGTGATGTTCACCGCCACGCCCGTAAGCCCGAACCAGGTCGGAACAACGGTGATGAAGACGTAGGCGTAGACCGAGAAGAAGAGTACCTGGAAGATCGAGTTGAACGCGACCAGGCCGGCGCAGTACTCGCTGTCGCCCTTGGCCAAGTCGTTCCAGACGATGACCATGGCGATGCAGCGAGCAAGGCCGATCATGATGAGCCCGACCATGTACTCGGGCTTGTCGTGCAGGAAGAGCACGGCTAAGCCGAACATCAGGATCGGGCCGATGACCCAGTTCTGGAGGAGTGACAGCCCGAGGACCTTTGTGTTGCGGAAGACCGAGCCCATCTCCTCGTAGCGGACCTTGGCCAGCGGCGGGTACATCATCAGGATGAGACCGATGGCGATCGGGATGTTGGTCGTCCCGACGTTGAACTTGTTGATGAAGGGAACGACGCTCGGGACCAGGTACCCGGCGCCGACCCCGGCCGCCATGGCGATGAAGATCCAGAGCGTGAGGTAGCGGTCGAGGAAGGACAGGCGCTTCGCCACGCCCTGAGTTGCGGTCGTCTCCCGAGTCATCGGGCCGCCTCCCGGTGCCGTGTCGTGGTTTTTTTCGCGGTGGCCTTGGCCGCACAGGCGGCGGCTTTGGCGCAAGCCATGCCTGGCTTCTTGCCATCCAGCCAGCGTTGCAGTGTCTTGAGCAGCGATACGGCATCGGCCCTGTCAGCCAGGCTGCGCCGCAACAGTGCGAGATGGGTTTGGGCCGGACCGTCTTCCGCCGGCCGGAGCGCATAGTGCGACCACAGACCATCCTTCCGGTCGGTCACCAGGCCCGCGTGCTTGAGCGTGGCCAGGTGCCGCGAAGCCTTGGATTGCGTGACGGCGAGCGCCGCCATGATGTCGCACACGCACAGCTCGTCATGGTGGAAGAGCAACCAGATGATCTTGAGCCGTGCCTCATCCGCGAGAGCCTTGAAGAAGTGAGCCGCGTCTTTCATTTGTCGCCCTTAGATTCGTATAGCCGAATATACGGGTGAACGCAAGGCATGGGTTGGGCACCGGATCGGTCTTGCGGCCCTTCGGGAACGCAATGACGCACTGAAGATCGGAGGGCTCGCCCAGCTCCGAGGATTGGAAAACATCGACCACCTCGTCACCACGGGGTTGTTCTCCAGACTTCGCCATCCCATGTACAAAAACTCCGACGGACGGCTCGGCCTCCAATGCCCTATGCGCCAGCGGTGGGTTGCACGCGCCGCTGATGGTACTCTCTGGGCGCTTGCATCTTGAAGGAAGAACCCCGTGACCTTACCGCTGGGTGAGCGATTTCCTGGAACCAAGGCCCTTGCTCATGTGACGCTCGGGTGTTTTCCCACGCCGGTCGAGCCAACGCCGGGGCTGGCTCATGTGCTTGGCCTTCCATCTCTCTTCATCAAGCGGGATGATATTTCAGGGCTAGCCTACGGCGGAAACAAGGTCCGCAAGCTCGAGTTTCTGCTGGGCCAGGCATTGGCCGAGAACCGGCGCGTGGTGATCACTTTCGGAGCGGTCGGTTCCAATCACGTGCGGGCGACGGCGGTCTACGGCGGGCAACTGGGGCTGCAGGTCCACGCCGTGCTCGCGCCGCAACCGTCCACGCCCCATCTGGAAGCGAATCTGCTCGCCGATCGGGCCGCCGGCGCCACCTTGCACTTCGCCGAGTCCTATGCCGAGGCGCTTCGTCGAGGCGCTGAGCTGCGCGACGAGATCACCCGGCGCGAAGGGGTTGAGCCGTTCGTGATCCCGTTCGGCGGAACAAACTCCAGAGGGACAATCGGATTTGTGAACGCAGCGATCGAACTGGCCGGGCAGATTGAAGCCGGAGCGTTGCCGGAGCCCGACCTGATCTATGTCCCTTACGGCTCGACCGGGACAGCCAGCGGGATTGCCCTCGGGCTGGCAGCCGTCGGACTGCGAACCTCTGTGGTCGGCGTGCGCGTCGTGCCCGCAGAGTCCACCAACCCTGAGCGGACCAGGCGTGTGATGGAGGAAGCGGTCACCTTGCTACGCGAACTTGATTCTGGCTTCCCGTCGGTGAAGCCGGAAAGCGTGTCGCTTGAGGTGCGCGATGGATTTCTTGGCGACGGATACGCGGCCACCACGGCGGAAAGCCGGGAAGCCGTCGCCCTGGCTGAGGCCAACAACATGCATCTCGAGACGACCTACACGGGCAAGACGCTGGCCGCCCTGATCGCCGATGCAAGAGCCGGGAAGCTCGCCGGAAAGACGGCTCTGTTCTGGAACACCTACAGCTCGCGGCAGTGAGCATAAACATCTGCGGCACTTGAACCAGTTCATCTCGGCTCACTCCGAACCCTTGGCAACCGCAGTTCCGATCACCCCTCCTCGAGCGATTCCTGAGGTTCTGCCTGTCTTCCCGCGCGGACGGCTTCGGCGTCCGCAGCCGGCTCCCCTGCAACCTGCCGCGGTAGAAGGTGGCGCGGCAGGAACACTGCATTGGCGATCAACGTGGGCACCACGGCAGAGCCAATGACGACCGCGACCAGGTGCGAATACTGCTGCTGGGTGACCAACCCATGATTGAGCCCGTAGAGTGCCGAGATGGTCCCGAAGGTGAGCCCGGTCGACATCATCAGGGTGTAGTAGCACCGTTCGCTGCGCTCGCGTCGAAAGGCACCGATCACCGGGTACAGACCGAAGATCTTGGTGCCGACTTTCCCGGCGAACAACGCCAGGAAGACCAGTGGCGCCGACAGTAGCGCGGGCAACGAGACGAACGAGCCGGCACGCAGAAAGTAGATGGGCGTGAGAAATCCGATAGTGAGCGTGCGAAGTCGGCGGACGAAAATGGAATCGGTGCCCAGGGTGGACGCCAGCACCATCCCAGCGATGTACGCCGGCAGAACCGCCTCGCTGCCCGACCACAGCGCGAGCGCGCCGAGGCCGAACAGAATGAACAGCACCCACTTGGTGCGAAACGCGGCAGTGCGGTTGGCGTAGTGGTGCACCAAGTGTGGCGTCACCACCGGGAGGAGCACGAAGGCCGCGATGCATGCGCCTGCGAGAAGTGCCGTGCGCCAGGTAAAAGGAGCGAACATCAAGCCGAGGACAAGCACGGTCCCGAGATCGTTGACGAAACAGGCTCCCAGGATGCCCTTGCCGAAATCGGTGCGGTTGAAGCCCGTCTCCAGCATCACGGCGTAGACTACCGCCATCGAAGTGGTCGACAGTGCGATGCCTCCGAGCCAGCTCGATTGGGCAGACCAGCCCAGGACGAAGCGGGCCACCGCCGCGCAACCGAGAAACGGGGCAAGGAAGCCAACCACCCCGACAAC
The DNA here is from genome assembly GCA_003157775.1 of Myxococcales bacterium. Lineage (GTDB taxonomy): Bacteria > Myxococcota_A > Polyangia > Fen-1088 > Fen-1088 > Fen-1137. The sequence continues at coordinate 10,026 of PMKP01000237.1, forward strand.
CGAAACCTCCTTCCACTTCCGTCGCATCACCGCAGGATCGAGCTCCGCGCCCGCCAGGAAAGTGAGCAGCACGGCCCCGGTGCTGGCGAGGAACTTGAGCCCGGGCAAATCCGCGCCCATGGCATCCTTGCCGAAGAAGTGGCCGATGGCCGCCGCCGCCGCGATCCCCACAATGATCTCCATGAGCGCCATGGAGATCTTCAGCCTGGCAGCCAGGAAGGTGGCGACGAGAGCCAGGCCGAACCAGAGTGTCGCGATCGAGAATGCTTGTTCCATCAGTCAGCCTCTTTGTATTGCAGGGAGTGGAGCAGTTGCTCCTGGGGCTGACTGCGAGATCCGGCTTTGATGCCTCCTAGCGGAGAATCAGCTCCGTAGGAGTCATTGGCCGCGGTAGGATCGCGGCGCTTGTCGGCGGACTCCACCGCCTTCATTTGTCGGTCGTCGCATTGGTTAGCATGTACTCAAGACCTGATCAAGCTCAGTCATCGACATGCATGCATTTTCGATGTCGGTTGGGCCGCCTTGCGCGGTATCGACTTGCGCGGTATCACTCAACGGAAGACAATAGATGGCGGTGGAGTCCGCCGTAACCGCCACCTCTCGCCGTGGCCGATGACTCCTACGGGGCTATCTGGCCGTAGCAGATCCCTTTCCGTCGGTCAGAGCCGATCCCGAGGCGCCACGACGCGAAAGGAGGCTGACCGATTGCAGAGAAACACGGCCACGATGCAGGGTAAGGCGGCGCGCGAGGCAGGCTTTGCCAGCGCACCACATGCCCCCAATGAGCCCCGTCTGCTGGCGCTGGCGCGCCTGGCGGGTGAGGCGGGCGCGGAGCAAGCTGCAGCGGAAGCGAAAGCCCTGGCCGAGCGGGTGGTCGAGGGACGTTTCTACGTGGCCTGCCTCGGCCAGTTCAAGCGCGGCAAGTCCAGCCTGCTCAACGCGCTGGTGGGCGCTTCGTTGCTCCCGGTGGGAGTTGTGCCGGTCACGTCCGTGGTCACGGTCGTGCGTTTCGGCGCGTGCAACGCTGCCCGGGTGCGTTTTTCCGACGGACATGAGCAGGAGATCAGCCCGACCGACCTTGCCGCGTTTGTCTCCGAGGAGGGCAATCCGAGCAACCGCAAGGCCGTCGCAGTGGTCGAGCTCTTCGTGCCGTCATCGTTGCTGGAATCGGGCATGTGCCTGGTCGATACCCCGGGTCTGGGCTCGGTCTTCGAAGGCAACACCGCCGTGACCCGCGGTTTTGTTCCGCACATCGATGCCGGGCTGGTCGTGCTGGGCGCGGATCCGCCCATCTCGGCGGACGAGCTGGCCCTGGTGCAGGAGATCGCCAAGCAGACGCCGGAGTTGATCTTCGTGCTCAACAAATCCGATCGGTTGCCGGACACGGAACGGCGAGAGGCGCGCGCCTTTGCCGAGCGCGTGTTGGCAGAGAAGCTGGGCCGGCCTGCGACAGTGCTGGAGGTGAGCGCCAGCGAGCGTCTGGCTGGCGCCGGGCCGGCGCGCGACTGGCAAGCGCTGGCCGATGGGCTGGCCACCTTGGCCAAGCAATCGGGAGCCGGCCTGGTCCATGCAGCCGAGGAGCGGGGCGCCCAGTTCTTCGCCAAGCAAATCATCCGCGAACTGACCGAGCAGCGCGACGCCCTGGTGCGGCCGCTTGAGGAGTCCCAGCGGCGACTCGACGACCTGCGCGGGTGTGTGGCCGAGGCCGAGCGCTCACTCGGCGATCTGGCCTTTCTCTTCGACGCCGAGGAGGCCCGGCTGGCAGGAGAGTTTGCGCGCTGGGCGGCCGAGTTCCTGCGACGAGCCCTGCCCGATGCCCGCGATCAGTTCTTGCGCGCCCTGGATGCACGAGAGCCGCGCGGGAAGTTGACGTTGCGTCCAGAGGCATTTGCGGCGGCCCAGGAGATCTACCTGCGGGTGCTTTCGCCCTGGCTGCCGGACGCGCAGCGGGCGGCCGAGTCGCTCTACATCGAGGCTAGCCAGCGCTTCGTCAAGCTCACCAATGACTTTCTCGGTCGACTCGCCACCTCTGGCGATACCGCATTGGCCGACCTGCCCCGGGGTGTCGGCCCTGAAACCGGGTTCAGGGTGCGCAGCCGGCTCTTCTACACCGAGCTGTGGGGACTGACCGGTCGGGGGCTTCTTGGCTGGCTGGCCGACCTGCTGCGCAGCCGCGCCAGCGCCCGCCGTTCAGTCGAGCGTGAGGTAGGCGAGTATCTCGATCGCATCGTCAAGGCCAATGCCTCGCGCATCCAGGGTGATTTTCGCGAGCGGGTGCGCGAGAGTCGCTGGCGCATGCAGGCGGAAATCAGATCTCTGCTGAAGAACATCTCTGCCTCGGCCGAGCGTGCACTCATGCGCGCACGCGAGCGCCGGGCGGCCGGGGCCGAAGCGGTCCATTTTGAACTCTCGCGCATCCAACTGTTGTTACGGGAAACCGAGGCGATCGTGCCTCCTTCACGAAAGGAACCCATCCCATGAGCACCATCGCATCCATCCATGCCCGAGAAATTCTCGATTCGCGCGGCAATCCCACCGTCGAGGTGGACGTTCGCCTTTCCGACGGCAGCTTCGGCCGTGCTGCGGTTCCCTCGGGCGCGTCCACTGGCAGCCGCGAGGCCATCGAACTGCGCGACGGCGACAAGAAACGCTATGGCGGCAAGGGCGTGCGCCGCGCGGTGGCCAACGTCAACGAAACCCTGTCCGCGCTCAAGGGCGCCGAGGCCTCGGCGCAGGCCGCCCTCGACAAGCGCATGTGCGACCTCGACGGCACGGCCAACAAGGACAAGCTAGGTGCCAACGCTATCCTTGGCGTGTCCCTGGCAGTGGCCCGGGCGGCCGCAACTTCAGCCGGCAAGCCGCTCTACCAGCACCTCGGTGGCAGCGCGGCCAACCTCTTGCCCGTGCCCCAGTTCAACATCATGAACGGGGGCGCGCACGCCGACAACAGCGTCGATTTCCAGGAGTTCATGATCGCGCCAGTGGGCGCGCCTTCCTTCACCGAGGCGCTGCGCATGGCCGCGGAAACCTATCACGCGCTCAAGTCCATCCTGAAGGGCAAGGGCTACTCGACCGGCATCGGCGACGAGGGCGGATTCGCGCCCAACCTGAAGGCCAACGTGGAGGCGGTCGAGGTCATTCTCGCAGGCGTCGAGAAGGCCGGGCTCAAGCCGGGCAAGGACGTAGCCATCGCGCTCGACCCGGCGGCCAGCGAGTTCTATGAGGACGGCGCTTACGTGTTCCGCAAGTCCGACGGCAGCCGGCACAGCTCGGCCGAAATGGTGGCCTTCTGGGAAGACTGGGTCCGGCAGTTCCCCATCTGGGGCATCGAGGACGGCCTGGCCGAGGACGATTGGAAAGGCTGGCAGCTTCTGACCGAACGGATGGGCAAGAAGATTCAGCTCGTGGGCGACGACATCTTCGTGACCAACCCGGCGATCATCCGGCGCGCAGTGGCGGAGAAGGTGGGCAATGCGGCCCTCATCAAGCTGAACCAGATCGGAACCTTGACCGAGACCCTGGAGGCCATCGAGATCGCCCGCGCGGCCAACTACGGCATCGTGGTCAGCCACCGCTCGGGCGAGACGCCCGATGACTTCATCGCCGATTTGAGCGTCGCGATGCGGGCGGGGCAGATCAAGACCGGCGCGCCCTGCCGCGGCGAGCGCGTGGCCAAGTACAACCAGCTCCTGCGCATCGAAGAGGAATTGGGAGCCAGGGCAAAGTACGCCGGCGCCGCGGTGTACGGCCGGTAGCAACAGACGTTTCGCAACGGACCCAGTGGTAGTGGCCGACGGCGATCGCTTCGGCCACGGCTACGACCACGACCACGGCCACGACCACGACCACGTCAACGTCAACGGGGCGATAGGAGGAACAAGCCCACTTTCCTTCATGCGGTATCGCACCCTGATCTTGTCCGATATTTCAGTATTACGTCGACTGCGGCCCGATACCCGGAATTGGGTCCATGCGGAGCATGATAGGGCGTTGCGCGGAGAATGGCCAGCACGTGGCAAGAGCGAGCTGGGCTGTAAGCCGCAATAATTCCGGGCGGAATGTGTAGTGCCTGATATTCTGTCAGTGCTCGCAGGAGCGGCAGTTGACAGGCGCGTGGTCAACGGCGGCCCAGCGGAAATCCGCGCAGCCCGCTTGCAACGTTGCGGGAGCGACACGGGCTCGGCCATGTTCATGGCCACGGGGCGTGAACGCGCCCGCCGAGTGGCTGGCCCTCATTGCGCGACTCGCTGCCTTGGTGCCACCCCCCAAGCGCCATCTCGTCAGATATTTTGGCGTCCTCTCGTCACACGCCGCCTCACGCAGCCAAGTGGTGCCCGCCGCCGCCACACCACCAGCGGCGCATGCCGCGCAGGACAAGCCCAAGAACACATCGAAGTATATTTCTTGGTCTGAACTTTTGCGTCGTACGTTCGGGATCGAGATCGTCTGCGCGAAGTGCCGAGTCCCTCTCCGCCTGATCGCCCTCATCAAGACCGAGGACATCGCCAAGAAGATTCTCAAGGCGATGCACCTGCCGACGGAGATTCCTGAGCTTCATCCCGCGCGCGCCGCCGCCTCGGGAGGCGGGTGGCGGTGACGACGGGGTGAACTGATCAAGGCGACCTTGGCGGGCACGCAGTGGGGAAGACTGCGCATTGTGGTCCGGCCAGGTTCTTCAGCGCTCATCAGGCGGTCAAACCCGCCCTATCGGGCCACCCTGGCGCGCACCGAGGTGTGGCCGCGTGGGGAGGAAGGGGTTCTCTGACCAGAAATACCCCTATCGATTGCCCTATGCACCAGCCGCCGAGAGGCGTGTGGCCTTGGGTGCACCTTCCGTCAGGGCCTCGTGGAGATGAGCAGTTCCGCCACGAAGGAAATGGCGATGTAAGCGCATCAACTGTGTCTACACGGGCGCGGCGCTATCGGGCGGGCTCTCCGGCAAGAAAGGGGAGCCTGCAGAACGATGCCTTCTTCTCCACCAGGACTCTGCCAACCGTCCGTTCGGACTCGATCCACTTCACGTACCGCTCGATAGTCGACCATGTCTTCTCACCGCCGTATCCGTCGATGACTCTCCACGCTCGTTTGCCCTTCTTAAGGTTCCACACATCGGCCAAACCAATCTGGAAGTCGTCCTCGTACTTGGAGACGCGGACTAGAAAGGCCAGTCGGGTGCCGCGGTAGATGAGCAGATGAATGTCGGTTCCCGCCTCGGCGTTTTCGCGTGCGAGAAACTCGGGAAAGCCCGAATCGACGGCCCTGGCCAGGAGATGCGAACGCTTTTCAAACTCAGGTGCCAGGCCTGACACGGAGAGAAGCATGGCGGCGCAGCTTGCGGCCTTTTCGATGTGGCTTCCCGCGTTGGCATCTCGGACCAAAATAGACTGAATGCCAGACGCAAGAAGCAGAATGCCAGCCAGTTTGGCTATGAGCGGCGTTCTCATCGGTAGTCGGATCGCGGGGGACCGTTGAATTTGATCCATGTGTTGCCTGGATCATTGGCTTTGTACTTATGCCGGTGGTCCCTGAAGGGACCCATGAGCAAGAGCGGCGGTGCGCCGAACCTCTGGTGTGCGAGTGGATCCTCGTTGATGAGGAAGTAGAGCGCTCCATTGGTTGGGTCTTGTCCGTTTTCGCGTTCTGCTTGGGCGGTGGAGATGGATATCCGCATCTCGGCGAGTATCTCCTGGTCCTGCTGCGACAGCTTCTTCGGGATGGGTGCGTCGCTGGCATCGTGCACGTCTGGCCGACGTCCCCCTGCCAGATAGACCTCATCGTGGTTCAGGAGCACGTGGGCAAGCTTGACACGAACAGCCGGAGTCCCCGTGCCGTAGAGAGATCTCACCTCATTGTACAAGACGCACAGCAACTCGTCGCTGCTCCGTGCAGTCGCGCTCCCACGGTGATGCAGTCCCGTGATCTGCTTTGCTTTCTTGAGCCACCGCTCCTGCGGCGTGTCTTGCTTCTCCCGAGATTCAGGATCCGCCCAGTCGCCGCCAGAGCCGAGCGTTCTAGGTGTGTCAGCGACGACAACACCATCCAGACGACCGGCGCCAGATGCGCCGAGTATTCGCCCCGCGCGGGGATCGGGACCATCGGTGGAACCCAGAGGGGACCGAAGTATTGAGCTAGCCATGGTGGGCACGCGAAGTGTGGTACCGAAAGCCTGAAGTGTCACTGGCGATAGGAGGACCAAGCCCACTTTCCTTCATGCCGTATCGCACCCTGATTTGTCCGATATCTGAATACTACGTCAATAACGGCCCCATACCCGAGGGAAAACAAGCGGGATTTCTTGGCTTGCGGGCTTCGCGTATAGAGCTGCGCCCTGCGGTCGCTGCGGACCGGTGCGGGCTCACGACTTGGGGCTGGACGGGTCGGCGTGAAAGGCGTCCGTGTCTCCGCCGGAAAACTCGGTCTGCGGCGGCGGGCGCGCGGGGTGGCGAGGCGGAGCCTCGCTGGGGATCCCCAGGTGGTCCAGGATGTATCTCTGTGTGAAATAGCTAACTTCGATCCACGGATCTACGCGATGCAGGTAAGATCTGTGTTCATCGCGCACTTCCCGGCTGAGGTGGGATGTAGTAGACAGAATTCTCTACAGGAGGTTTACGAATGATCTACTCGACGGAAGTCGAACACATGACGTGCGTCGCCAAGGGACCTAATCACGGTCCCGCGCCCATTCCCGAGGAGGGCCGCTGGGTCCAGGCCAAAGAAATCAAGGATATCTCCGGTCTCACCCACGGGGTGGGTTGGTGCGCGCCTCAGCAGGGCGCATGCAAGCTCACGCTCAACGTGAAGGACGGCGTCATCCAGGAAGCCCTGATCGAGA
>PMKP01000237.1:16902-19540 GCA_003157775.1 Myxococcales bacterium
CAAGGGCCTGCGCAGTCAGATCGGCACCATGTACGGCACGGTGGCCAAGGGCGTGCGCTATCTGGAGATGGCCGAGGGCTACGTGACCCGCCTGGCTCTCGACGAGGGCAACGAGGTCATCGGATACGAATTCGTCCACCTGGGCAAGATGATGGAATCCATCTCCAAGGGTGTGGAAGCTGGGGAGGCGCTGAAAAAGGCCACCTCCAAGTACGGCCGCTTCGACGAAGCCGCCAAGACCATCAACCCCCGGCACCAGTAAGCGAGAAGGAGACACAGATCATGGCTCTGTTTGAATCATATGAACGCAGAATCGGCCAGATCACTCCGGTGCTGGCCAAGTACGGCATCGCTTCCCTGGAAGAAGCAAAGAAGCTCACCGATGGCAAGGGCGTCGACGTCTACAAGATCGTGAAGGAGATCCAGCCCATCTGTTTCGAGAACGTCTGCTGGGCGTACATCCTCGGTGCTGCCATTGCCCTCAAGAAGGGCCAGAAAAAGGCGGTGGACATCGCCTGCTCGCTGGGCGAAGGCATGCAGGCTTTCTGCATTCCCGGCTCCGTGGCAGACGATCGCAAGGTGGGCATCGGGCACGGCAACCTGGCCTCCATGCTGCTCAAGGAAGAGACCAAGTGCTTCGCCTTCATAGCGGGCCACGAATCCTTCGCCGCTGCCGAGGGCGCCATCGGCCTCGCCCGCAGCGCCAACAAGGCCCGCAAGGCTCCTCTGCGCGTGATCCTCAACGGCCTGGGCAAGGACGCGGCCCAGATCATCAGCCGGGTGAACGGCTTCACCTACGTCCAGACCAAGTTCGACTACGCCTCGGGCAAGCTGAACATCGTGCGCGAGATTGCCTACTCCAAGGGCGAGAAGGCCAAGGTGCGCTGCTACGGCGCCGACGACGTGCGCGAGGGCGTGGCCATCAATCACCACGAGGGCGTGGACGTGTCCATAACCGGCAATTCCACCAACCCGACCCGCTTCCAGCATCCGGTGGCCGGCACCTACAAGAAGGAATGCGTGGAGCAGGGCAAGAAGTACTTCTCGGTGGCCAGCGGCGGTGGCACGGGCCGCACCCTGCATCCCGATAACATGGCCGCCGGTCCTGCATCCTACGGCATGACCGACACCATGGGCCGCATGCACAGCGATGCCCAGTTCGCCGGTTCATCCTCCGTGCCCGCGCACGTGGAAATGATGGGCTTTCTGGGCATGGGCAACAACCCCATGGTCGGCGCAAGCGTGGCGGTGGCCGTGGCCCTGGAGCAGGCGCTGGCGAAGTAGCCTTCAACCCGACTGTTCGCGCAGGATCGCTTGCTTGCTCGCGGCCGGATGCGAAACCCAAGCAGCGTACCGGCTGCCCCGCGCGCGCTTGAACTCCGCGTAGGCGTGGCGGTCGACGCGTAAGTTGCTCCGGTAGGAGAGACTGGCGACCAGGCTGATGAGCAGGCCGCGACGCTGCCACAAGCTTCTGCCCGCGCGACGGACAATGCGCGGGAGGGAATAGAATTTCCGGCCGCACTGGTCCATCTCGGCGATCACCTGGTCGAGAGACAGGTGCCGATAGCGCGCCACCGGGAAGGTCAGGGTGTAGTACTGCCAGTCGAGTGGAAAGTCATCGACCGCCAAACGCTGCTCGGCAGCCATCTTGTCCCAGAGCTGCGTTCCCGGCAGAGGCGTGAGGAAGAGCGCATTGAGGTTGTCGACGCCATAGTGGGTCGCCGCCGCGGCGATGCGCCCGCCGATGCCCGGTTGGTCCGCGTCCAGTCCGATGATGAAGGAGCCAACCACCAGCATGCCGTGCCGGTGGATGCGCTCGACCGAAGCGCGAAAGTCGCGGCCCTTCACCAGGTTGATCTTTTTGCCCAGCTCCCGCAGGCCCTCTGGGCTCGGGGTCTCGAAGCCGATGAACATGCCCTTGCACCCGGCTTTGGCGGCCAGTTGGAGTAGCTCCTCGTCGTCGGCGAAATTGATGGTGGCTTGCCCAATCCACTCCTTGCCGAGATTCGCCTCGGCCATCGCGCGAAACAGAGCCTTGGCGCGCGCAATGTGTTCAGCCCGTGTCCCGACGAGATTGTCGTCGACCAGCAGCACACGCTTTTCCGGGATGAGCTGAAACTCCCGCACGACGTCCGCCACGGGTCGCTGGCGGTATGAGGCGCCGTTGAAAGAGGTCACACTACAGAAGCTGCAATTCAATGGGCAGCCGCGGGTTGTCTGAATGGCACCGAAAGCGTAGCGCGGCTGGAGCAGATCGTGTCGGGCCGGGCGAATCTCCTCTATCCGGGCCAGCCCGCCGTCGTACCGGCGTTGCAGGCGGCCTTGCCGCGCATCCTCCAGGACCTGGTGCCAGATGCCTTCCGCCTCGCCCGTGACCACGGAGTCAACCCGCTCGCTCACTTCTTCGAGGCACATGGTGGCGTGGATGCCGCCCATGACCACGGGCACCCCCAAACGGCGAAAATGGTCCGCCACGATGTACGCTCGGCCTGCCTGGGAGGTGAACGCAGTGATCCCCACTAGGTCCGGCCGTGGCATAGCCGAGTAGTCCGGCACGCCGAGGTTCTCGTCCACGATGGAAATCTCCCACTCTCGCGGGGTCAGGCCGGCCAAGGCCATGAGGCTGAGCGGCTGCCAG
>PMKP01000228.1 GCA_003157775.1 Myxococcales bacterium
GACAACGAAGGGACGTGGGTCGTGTCCGAAGAAAAAGCGATGGAAGCAGTTTTGGTGTCCGGTGTGACCGCCACCCGGGATGAGACCAAGATCACCATGGTCGGCATTTCCGATGCCACCGGTATTCATTCCAAGGTGTTCAGGCCCCTGGCCGACGCGGGCGTGGGCGTGGACACCATCGTCCAGGCCCTCTCCGCCGAAGGTCGCACTGACCTGACCTTCACCGTGTCCAAGGGCGACAGCAAGCGGGCGCGCGAGCTTCTAGTCAAGCACTGTGCCGATTTCTGTCCGCCTGACCGCATCCGCACGGTCGAGAACCTGTCCAAGGTGTCGATCGTGGGTGTGGGAATGCGCTCGCACGCTGGCGTGGCGCTCAAGATGTTCGAAGCGCTGGCCAAGGAGAACATCTACATCCACCTGATCTCGACCTCGGAGATAAAGATCTCTTGCGTCATCGACGGTAAGTACAGCGAGCTTGCCATCCGCGCCCTGCATGATGCCTTCGAGTTGGGTGGCAAAGCCTAGTCCTGCGCGGCGAGATCTCGCGTCTCGTGTAGGGGCGACCTGCGGTCGCCCCGGGGAGCGTGCACGTCCTGCTCCAATTCGGGGACGACCGCAGGTCACCCCTACGCGCGTATGCACCGCTACAGGCTAGCTCGCGCCAATTGCGGTAGTATGGCTCTGTTGTCGCCTGACGTTCCCGACATCAGCGAGGAGCTTCTGCTTGGACGGACGCTCATCGAGCAGGGTCACCTGGGCACGGCCCAGCGCGTGCTGGTGATCCTATGCCAACAGCACCCTGACAATGCAGAGGCTTTTCGTGGACTGAGCGACGTGTTGTATCGCAAGGGCGACGAAGCTCGCGCGCGGATCATCGGCGACTATGCCAAGGATCTGAGCGAACCGGACGCAGCCCTTCGCAGGACACCCTTGCCCGACGCTCGCCCGGTCGAGCCGAGAGGTCGGGAGATCTCGGCTGCGCGGCAGCCAGGACGGGGACCACCACCTTTGCCAGTCACGTCGCGAGCCGAAGCGGTCACCCCGCGAGCCGACCTGGTCACGCCACAGGTCGAGCCCGTCACGCCGCAACCCGAACTCGTCACGCCGCAGGTCGTGCTTGTCAGCGCGGCTGCGGGGCTGATGACCATGGCGTCCCCTGGCGATCCCGCTGGGCTTGCCAGAACCCAGGACAAGGGCGCTGTCGCCCAGGCTTCGGCCCGGCCGGCCGCGAAGTTCGGGAAGTGGAAGTACCTGGCGGCCGTCGCAGCACTCTTGGCCGGTCTTGGACTCTTGGGCTATCGGGTCTACAAGCCGTCGCTGCGTCGTGGTTTCTCGCCGCGCGAGGAACTGGAGAGTGCGCTGTCGTCTGGATCGTTCGATCGCCTAGTGCGAGTTCGTGATCGGGCGCGCAAGGCTCTGGCTGGCCCGGCCCCCGAGGCGGACGCCTTGGTGCACCTGGCGCTGGCCGATGCGTTCTTGACCTTGGACTATGGGGAGGCCGGGGCCAGGAGCGCGGATGAGGCGCTGCAACGGTTGCGACCAGGCGACCAGCCGAACCTGCAGCGTCTGGCCCTGGTCGAGGCCGTGCGGGCGCTGCTCGCCCTGGCTGCCGGAGATCGCGACACGGCCAAGCAGCACGTGGATGTCGGGCTGGCCTGGGCTGCCGGCAAGCCGCCGCCGGCGCTGCTGCTTGCTTCCGCGCGGGTTCGCGGGTTGGCCGGTGACACGACCGGGGCTGGCAAGGACTTGGACTCGGCTCTGCAATCGGCCCCCGAATTTGCTCCCGTTGTTGCCGACTGGGCCGCGCAGCGACTCGACAGCGGAGATGCCATCGCCGCGCGTCGTGTGACACATGCATTCCTTGCCAAGAACAAGGCGGCAGCGCGCGTGCACTTGGTAGCCGCCGACGCTGAGCGTGCCCTGGGAGAACGTGGCTGGACCAAGCACATCGAGTCGGCGTGCCACGGCGAGGGCCGGGTTTCGCGTGCCGTGCGCGCGGCCTGCTCGCTTGCGGCGGCCTTGGATGCGCGACTTGACGGCGAACGGTCTGCGGCCGCGGCCAAGGCGCGGGCCGCGGGTCAAGTTTCCGAGGATCCGCGCGTGCTGGCCGATTCCGCGCTCGTGCTGGCCTCGCTGGGCGAGATTGATGCCGCTGACGAGGTGTTGGCGCGCGCACGCAAGCTGGCCGACGAGAAGGCTGTGCCTTTCGCCTGGGCCGATCTGGCAGTCCGTCTCGGGCGCGGCCAGACGGACGCGACGGCGCCTCCGGCTGAGCGGCCCGCCCTTCCCGAGCGCCATCTGGTGGCCTTGCGGGCTCTCTATCTGAGGGGCGGGGGTGCGGCCATGGCCGCAGCCGTCAAGAGCGTGCCCGCGGTCCTGAGCGAGCTTGATCCTGACCTGCGCACGTACATGGAACTGGGCCGCGAGGGTGGCGTGTCCCGAAGCGATCGGGCCACCCTGGAACGACGGGCCGAACGTGGCAGTCCGGTCGCGGCTTTCGTCCTCGGGGTCCTGGCAGCGCGAGAGGACGACCACAAACAGGCGGCAAAGCGGTTGGAAAAGGCCTTGGCGGGCCACGGCGATGCATGCCGTGCGGCGCTTCTCTACCTGTCTGCGCTGCAGGCGCAGGACGAGCCTCCGCAGCCCAACCGCGCTGCCCTACGTGCCTTGCACGCCCGCAACGCGCAGTGCCCGATTCCAGAAGTCTGGTATTGACCGGGCACAGCGGCCAAGCTAAATCCGCCAATTCAATGTCCACCTACGACACATCCGACATCCGCAAGGGACTCAAGGTCATGATGGACGGTTCGCCGTACACTGTGGTCGAGTTCCAGTTCATCAAGCCGGGCAAGGGCGCGGCCTTCACGCGCACCAAGTTCAAGAACTTGCTCTCGGGCGCAGTCATCGAACGCAACGTTCGATCTGGCGAGAAGATGGAATCGGCCAACGTCGAGACCAAGACCATGCAGTACCTTTACAAGGAAGCCGACAGCTTCGTCTTCATGGACACCAGCACCTACGACCAGGTGCAGATCCCGTCCGAGACCATCGGGGAGGACGCCCTGCTCATGCCCGAGCAGATCGTGGTGGAGGTGCTGTTTTTCAACGAGCGCGCGGTGGGCGTGACCTTGCCCAATTTCATCGAACAGAAGATCCTGGCGACTGAGCCTGGATTCCGCGGCGACACCGCCACGGGTGTGACCAAACCGGCAAAGATCTCCACCGGCGCAACTATCGCGGTTCCTCTGTTCATCAACGCAGGCGATACCATCAAGATCGATACGCGATCTGGCGAGTACCTGGAGCGCGTGGGTCGAGCCTGAGGCTAGCTTCTTCACCACAGAGAGCACAGAGGACACAGAGCCGGAAAGGGAAGGGTTGGGTCCTGCTCAGTCCAGATTCCTTCTTCTCATCCGACCTCTGTGATCTCTGTGCCCTCTGTGGTGAAATAGCTAACTTCCTTTCCGACGGTGGTGGTGCTGCACGGTGAACCTGGCCAGCAAGAAAGCAGCGCTCGAAGCGCGCGTGGCCATACGGCGCGCCGTCCGCTCCTGGTTTGAGGGGCAAGGGTTTCTCGAAGTTGAGACGCCGGCGCGGGTTCCCTCGCCCGGCCAGGAAGTTCATCTGGAGGCCATCCCCGCGGGCGAGGCCCGGTATCTCATCACCTCGCCCGAGTACCACATGAAGCGATTGGTGGCGGCCGGCCTGCCGCGCATCGTACAGATTTGTCGCTGCTGGCGCGGCGGCGAACGCGGTAGCCACCACGAGCCCGAGTTCACCATGATGGAGTGGTACCGGGCCGGCGCCAGCCTGGCCGAGATCGCGTGCGACTGCGAGGCGCTCGTCGAGGTGGCGGCGCGCGCTGTCGGCCATTGGCCGGCGCTCGACGTGCCGGCCAGCCGGGGGCGCGAAGGAAGGCCCGAGAAGCTTGGCGTGCAGGCGCCGTTCGAGCGCCTCACGGTGCGCGAGGCGCTTTCTCGCTTTGCCGGGATTGGGTTGTGCGGCGACGAGAGCGTGGATGAGCTGCGCAGCCTGGCGGCCCGCGCTGGCTGCAATCTGGGCACCGCCGTACACTGGGATGACATCTTTTTCCAGATCTTCCTCGACCACGTCGAGCCGCACCTGGGCCGGTACCGTCCGACCTTGGTTTTCGATTGGCCGCTGCCTTTGGCTGCGTTGGCCCGACGCAAGCCAGACGACCCCGTGACTGTGGAGCGCTTCGAGCTCTACGCCGGCGGGCTGGAGCTGGCCAACGCCTTTGGCGAGCTATGCGATCCAGTCGAGCAACGGGCGCGTTTTGTCGAGGAGGCGGAGCAGCGCCGCCAGCGGGGCAGGGTGGTCTATCCCATCGACGAAAAGTTGCTGGCAGCCTTGGGCGACATGCCGCCCACCTGCGGTGTGGCCATGGGTTTTGACCGCCTGGTCATGCTGGTCACCGGCGCCGAAAGCATCCGCGACGTCATGGCCTTCGCGGCTGATGAAGTGTGACGGTACGTAGCGGAGCTGACTCATAAAGATCTGGTATCCGCGCTACCCTTGCCCAAAAATCGCATCCAACTCGCCCGGAGGTACTGCATGTTCGATTTGAGAAATCCTAGTTCGTCCCGATTGCGAAATGCGAATCGCGCTGCCGTGGCCGGCTTGGCGACGCTCGTGTTGACCTTGGCAGGCGGCCGCGTTTTCGCCCAGGACCCGGCGCCTGAGCAGCCCTCGACTGGGCCGGCCGAAGCGTCCGAACCCAAGCCTGCGGCTCCTGCCGAAGCGTCCGAGCCCAAGCCTGCGGCTCCAGCCGAGGCACCTAACCCAGAGCCCGCGCCACCACCGCCCCCGGCTGCCACCGCCCCTCCCGCGGCGCCGCCGGTCCCGAGGGTGGAATGGAAGGTGCAGAGCAAGGGCGGCTTCATCATGACCTCGGGGAACTCGCAGGCCACCAACGTCACTGTTGGCGTGAATGGTTCGCGCAAGGAAGGCAACAACAAGTTGGAGCTGGAAGGGGTCGTGGCCTACGGCCGCTCTAAGAATTTGGTGGCCACGGCCGACAGCACAGGCGCCATCCAGTCTGTCGACCGGCAAGAGGTGACTAGTACCAATAACTGGGCCACCAAAGGCCGCTACGATCGCTTTCTCACCGAGAACAACGTCGCCTATGCCAGCACCCAGTGGGCTGGGGACAAGATCGCCGGCAAGACGCTTTTCGGCGGCGGACAGGTCGGCTACAGCCGCCAGTTGCGCAAGGACAAGTGGAACCTGGTATTGGCCGAGCTCGGCTACGACTTCTCGTACGAGCGTTATGTGCAACAGACGGGCAAGATCATCGACCCGGTCACCATTCACTCGGCGCGCATATTGGTTGGCGAAACACTTTCGCTTACTTCTGCGACCGGCCTAACCGCGAGCGTGGAAGCCCTGTTCAACCTCAACCACGAGACCAAAGCGCTGAACGCCAGCGACGGTTCGACCGGCGTCGATGCCTTTCACGACACGCGCATCAATGGCAAGGTGGGGATCAGCACGAACCTCTTCAAGAAGCTAAGCCTCGGTGTCAGTTTCACTATCAAGTACGACCAGAACCCGGCGCCTCGGCCGGTTCCGTCGGTGGTTGTAGCGCCAGTCGGCACGACTATCCCCGCCGGCACGATCATCAGCTATCCCGCCTCCTACTTCTCCTGGGAGTTCGCCGAGAAGGTCGACACGCTCACCGAGGTAACGCTCCTCTACTCGTTCTTTTAATTATCATGAGTGACAAGAACAAAGAATCGCACCGCTGGAAGTTTTTTCGTGCGGGCGACGTGGACCAGGTCGTGCTCGCCCAGGGGGCCGACCTTGAACACCTGAGCGAACTCGACCAGAAGTTGTGGATTGCGCTCTCCTGTCCCACCCAGGGCCTGGAGTTCGACAGCCGCACCTTGGAATGCATCGACACGGATCACGACGGGCACGTCCGGCCGCCCGAGATCTTGGCCGCGGTGGATTGGGCCAAGCAGGTTTTTCGCGATTTGGATGACCTTTTCACCGAGGGCAATTCTGTTCCGCTTACCTCCATCAAGGAGGAAACCCAACTCGGCCGCGATCTACTGGCGGCGTCCCGGCGCCTGCTCACCAAACTGGGCCGGCCCGACGCTGGAGCTGTCTCGGCAGAGGATGTGGCCGGCGCTGCCGAAATCCTGGCTGCCAGCCGATTCAACGGCGACGGAATCGTGCCGGCTGACAGCGCCGATGACGAGCCCACCCGCCGGGCCATCGAGGACATCATCGCGGCTATGGGCCCTAAGCCTGACCGGAGCGGCAAGCCGGGCGTGGATCAGGAAACCATCGACAAGTTTTTCGAAGCGGCCGCCGCCACTGTCGCGTGGCTTGGCCAAGCCAACCAGGACGCTGCCATTCGGCCACTGGGGAGCGCCACAAGCGAGGCGGCGGAGGCCGTGGCCGCAGTCCGAGCCAAGGTCGACGACTACTTCGCCCGCTGCCGCCTGGCAGCCTTTGACAGACGCGCCGTCGCAGCGCTCAGTCCTGCCGAGGAAGACCTGACTGCTCTGGCGGGCAAGAGCCTGACCAACGAGGCGACCGAGATCGCGCAGCTCCCGCTTGCTGCCATCGGAGCCGAGCGTCCCCTGTCGCTCCACGACGGGCTGAATCCGGCCTGGGCGTCCAAGCTGGCGGCCTTGGTTGCTGCCGCTGTCCGGCCCATGCTGGGCGCCGACAAGACTGCGCTCACTGAATCGGACTGGATTACCATCAAGCAAAGGCTGGCGCCCTTTGCGACCTGGCAAGCCGCTACGCCGTCAGCCGCTCTGGCGGGTTTGGGCGACGCTCGCGTGCGCGAGCTGCATGCCGGGACTTTCCGGCAGGACCTCGGCGCGCTGGTGGTCAAGGACGCGGCACTGGAGGACCAGAGCAGTCAGATCGACTTGGTGGAGAAGATGATCCTCTTCCGCCGCGATCTGGTCCGCCTGGTGCGCAACTTTGTGAACTTCTCCGAGTTCTACGGCCAGCGCCGCGCCATCTTTCAGGTCGGCACGCTCTACCTTGACGGCCGTAGCTGCAGTCTGTGCTTGCCGGTTGAAGATGCCGGCAAGCACGCCGCGGTCGCGGGGTTGGCCCGGGCCTACCTGGTGTACTGCGACTGCACCCGCAAGGCGGGCGAGAAGCGCAGCATCGTTGCAGCGGTCACGGGCGGAAGCACGGACAACTTGATGGTGGGTCGCAACGGCGTGTTCTACGACCACAAGGGCAGCGACTGGGATGCTGCGGTTACGCGCATCATCGAGAATCCCATCAACATCCGGCAGGCCGCCTGGGCGCCGTACAAGCGATTCGTGCGCATGATTGAAGAGCAGGTGGCAAAACGCGCCTCGGCCGCCGATGAGGAAGCGCGGCAGAAGACGCAAGCAGCGGCGACGCAAACCGTGCACGCCGACAAGACCAAGGCCGAAGACACGGCAGCAAAGACGCCCGAGCCCAAGAGGATCGACGTGGGCACAGTGGCTGCCATCGGCGTGGCCGTTGCGGGCATGGCGACCTTCCTGTCCAGCATCCTGGCCACCTTTTTGGGATTGGGCATGTGGATGCCGGTGGGCGCGCTTGGCCTGCTGCTGGCTATTTCCGGCCCGTCCATGCTCATCGCCTGGCTCAAGCTGCGCCAGCGCAACGTGGGTCCTATCCTGGATGCGAACGGCTGGTCGGTGAACGCCCTGGCCAAGATCAACATTCCCTTTGGCTCCGCCTTGACCAAGGTGGCGGCGCTGCCGCGGGGAGCGCGGCGCCAGTTGCGCGACCCGTTTGCGCAGAAGCGATCACCCTGGCGGCTCTACCTGACGCTGCTCGTGCTGCTGGGCCTGGTCGTGCTTTGGTGGTTGGGTCATCTCGACCGGTATCTGCCTGGCAAGTTCAGGTCCGATGCGGTGTTCGGGCGCGAGGTTCCGGCGAAGACGGTGCCGGCGGTTAGATAGGGAGCAACGGCCACGGGCCACGGCCACGGCCAAGTCTACGTCTACGACCTCCTGCGGCTATTGCGGGGCCTTGCTGCCGGCTTAGCTTGACCCCGGATCCCCCCTCTGCTAAGCGTTTCCCTTCGTGACTCAATACCTTGTCTCGTTGGCCCAGGCATCATCATCAGGCTCGTCGTCTCCGGGCGGTGCGCTTGGCGGCATGCTGATTCCCATGCTGCTGATCTTCGGCGTCATGTATCTTCTGGTCATTCGCCCGCAGTCCAAGAAGGCGAAAGAACACCAGAAGATGCTGTCCGAGCTGCAAAAGGGGGACGATGTCGCTACCACCGGTGGGCTAATCGGGCGCATCACGGGAATCAAGGACGACGTGGTCACGTTGCAGGTCCAGGAGGGCGTCCGTCTCCGCGTCCTGCGCAGTGCAGTCACGGGTCGTCACAAATTCAGCGAAACTCCCAAGTCGGACGACAAGGCCTCCTAGCGCNNTTCATGGAACGATCGTGGTGGTGGAAGGCCGTCCTTTACGGATGTGCCATCATTCTTGCCGGTCTCTACTTGGTGCCCACGGTGGTGCCTGAGGAGAAGCGTCCGGCTTTCTTCAAGGACCACTTCACCAAGCGCATCCAGCTTGGCCTGGACTTGCAAGGTGGCCTGCACCTCGTCTACGAGGTGAATATCGACAAGGCTGTGTCGGGCAAGGTGGACCGTCTGTCGAACGACATCGAGGACGCCGTCAAGAAGAAGACGGCGGATGTCACCGTGGCGCGGGAAGGGCGCGACGACATGCTTATTTCTTTCAAGAATCCAGCAGGCCTGGCCGGCGTGGACGCGGAACTGCTCAAACCCTACCGCCACGATCTCGACGAGATCAGTCGTGATGCCGCGGCGGGCACGGTTCGGCTTCGCTACGACCCCGACCGCGTAGCTGAGGTGGAGGACTTGGCGTTGCGCCAGGCCATCGAGACCATCCGCGGTCGCGTGGACAAGTTCGGTGTGGCCGAGCCCACCATCATCAAGAAGGGCACGGACATCGTGGTCGAGCTGCCTGGCCTGAAACAGTCCGATTTCGAGCGCATCAAGAGCATCATCGGTCGCACCGCCCAGCTTGAGTTCAAGATCGTCGACGATGGCACGGAGTACATGAAGAAGCTGGGTGCCAGCTTGCCCAAGGAAGGCCCCATCAAGGCTGAGCCCGAAACCTGGACCGAGAAGCACTCGGGCCAGCAACATGAAGACGTGTTTCTGCGCAGCAAGGACCGTCAGGGGCTGGAGAAGTTTATCGCCGGATTGTCGGGCGATTTGGCGGTGCCCCCGGATCGCGAGCTGGCTCTCGAGGAGATCAGTCCACGCGAGAGCGGCGAGGCGGCGCCGGAGAAGTTCTATCGCACCTACCTGCTCAAGAAGCGCGCTGGGGTGACCGGCGAGTACTTGGCCATGGCCGACGCAACCTGGGACGAGATGGGCCGGCCCGAGGTCTCGTTCACCATGAACCGACAGGGCTCGGACATGATGGAGAAGCTGACTGGCGAGAACGTAGGCCGCAAGATGGCCATCGTGCTCGACGACAAGATCACCAGCGCCCCGGTCATCGAGTCCAAGATCGGTGAGCGCGGCCGCATCACCATGGGCGGATACGGGGATCCCTTCAAGCTGCAGCAAGAGGTGAAGGACCTGNNGGCGGTGTTGCGCTCGGGTGCTCTACCCGCGCCGCTCAAGAAGTCGTTTGAAACCCAGGTGGGCGCCACCATGGGTCAGGACTCCATCGACAAGGCCAAGTTCTCGATGCTCATCGGGGCGGTGGCGGTAGTGCTCTTCATGCTCATCTACTACCGGATGGCCGGATTGATCGCGAATCTAGCCATGGTGCTCAACATGTTGTTCATGGTGGCGATCTTGGCTGCCTTCGAGGCCTCGCTGACTTTGCCCGGTATTGCGGGCTTGGTGCTCACCATCGGCATGGCGGTGGACTCCAACATAATCATCTACGAGCGCATACGAGAGGAGTTACGCCAAGGCAAGTCGCCGCGCACGGCGGTCGATGCTGGCTTCCAGCGTGCGTTCTGGACCGTGTTCGACGCGCACGTGACCAACTTCGTCGCCGGCATCGTTCTGTACTCGTACGGCTCCGGACCCATCCGCGGCTTTGCCGTCACCCTACTGGTGGGCATCGTTTCTAACCTGCTCACCTCGGTTTGGATCTCGCGCTGGATGTTCGATCTCATCGTGGGTCGCCGCGGGTCGGTTCCCGTGACCCTTTCCATTTAGCAGGCAGGAGAATTACCGATGGCGGCGAATCAGAAGTTCTTCGAGGTCATCAAGCCCGGCATTGATCTCGATTTCATCGGCACGCAGAAGTACTGGATTGGGACGTCCATAACCCTACTGCTTGTCACCTTCCTCATGCTCCCCATCAACGCCTACGTCATCAAGGGTCGTGGGCACGCGCTGAACTGGGGCGTCGACTTTCGCGGCGGCACCGAGATCGTGGTCGACTTCTCCAAGCCCGTCGAGGCGGGCGCGATACGCGCGGCGCTGGAGGCCAAGGGATTCGAGAACCCGGACGTGGTCAAGTACGGCAGCGCGATGGAGCGCGGATCGAACAACGCCTACATGATTCGCTTGGGTGCAGTGTCCGTCATGTCGCCCGAGCAGGCCAAGAAGGTGGAGGTGGCGCTGGCACGGGTGGGCGACGCTATTCTAAAGAAGTTCGAGTTCTCTGAGGGCGGCGACAAGGTCTATATACGCTTCGACAAGGCCCTGGATCCGGCGACGCTGGCCGCTGCGCTCAAGGCGGCTGGCACCAACACCACCGACAAGGGAGTGCAGCAATTCGGCCCGCCTCAGGACCACACCTACGAAGCCACCCTGGTCGGCATGGAATCCGAGGTGCGCGCCGCGCTCGACGCCAAGCTGGGCGCGGGTGCGGTGACCAGCATCCCGCAGGTGTCTTCGGTGGGCGCCAAGGCCGGCAAGGAGCTTCAGCTCGACGGAATCCGGGCGCTTATGGGTGCGATCCTGCTCATCGTCGTCTACATCGCCTTCCGCTTCGACTTCCGCTACGGCCCTGGCACCATCGTGGCCCTCTTGCACGACGCCCTCCTCACGGTGGGCGCCTTCGCGATCACCTACAAGGAGTTCTCGCTCACCACCCTGGCGGCGATCTTGACCATCATCGGTTACTCGATGAGCGACACCATCGTGGTGTTTGACCGTATCCGCGAGAACGCCAGCCGCTATCGCGATCGCGCTTTTGATCGCGTGGTCAACCACGCCATCAACGAAACCCTGTCGCGTACCATCTTGACCAGCGCCACTGTGTTCTTCGTGACCCTGGCCATGAACATTTTCGGCTCCGGCGTGATCCGGGACTTCGCCTTCGCCATGAACGTGGGCGTCATTGTGGGCACGTATTCGTCGATCTTCATCGCCAGCCCCATCCTCATCTGGTTGAATGAGAAGTATGTGGCGGCGCAGAAGCGACAGGCAGCTCGGCCCGCGCGCCGGCCAGTCCGGCGTGACGAAGAAGAACCGGTCGAGACCTGATGGGACCGGGGCGATGCCCGCCGGCTGGTCGCCGACCCTCACCTGGCGAGTCCGTCCGGGCGATGACGCTTCGGTAGCGCGCTTGCGCGATGAGCTGCACCTGCGTCGCTTGACCGCCGCAGTGTTGGCGACGCGTGACCTGTGCGAGCCAGAGGCGGCGGCCCGCTTCTTGGCACCTCGGCTGGCTGATCTGCGACCGCCTGATGGGATCGCGGATCTGGATCGCACGCTCGACCGGCTGATGCCAGCGGTGACCGCGGGCGAACGCATCGGCGTGTTTGGAGACTATGACGTGGACGGGGTGACCACCGCGGCCGTGCTCACCAACATGCTGCGTGCCTTCGGGGCGCAGGTGGTGGCGCGGGTGGCGCACCGTTCGTCGGGCTACGGCCTATCGCCGGCTGATGCCACGCGCTTTCTCGACGAGGGCTGCACGCTGGTGGTGACTGGCGACTGCGGCACCACCGACGCGGAGGCGGTCGGGCTTTGTCGCGCCCGCGGCGTGGACGTGATCGTCATCGATCACCACCACGTCCCCTCGGGCCCGTCAGCCGCCTACGCGCTGCTAAACCCCCATCGCAGCGACGACAAGTTCGCCTTCAAGGGCCTCGCCTCGTGCGGGGTGGCGTTCTACTTGGCGGCAGCCTTGCGCACGCGTTTGCGCGGGCAGGGGCACCCGGCGGCCGAGGCCTATGATCCACGCGAAGTCTTGGACTTGGTGGCGCTGGGCACGGTCGCGGACATGGTCCCCTTGCGCGACGAGAATCGCATCCTGGCATCGATCGGTCTTCGCGATCTGGCGGAATTCCGACGTCCTGGGCTGCGCGCCCTGTCCGAGATTGCGGGTGTCGAGCACGGCTCGGTGATCCCGTCCGATGTGAGCTACCGTCTGGCTCCGCGCCTGAATGCGGCTGGCCGGCTCGGTGACGCACAGGTGGCCCTGGATCTATTGCTGGCCTCCGACGCAGCCGAGGCCCGCAGGTTGGCCAACGAGCTCGATGACATGAATCGGCAGCGGCAGAGGATCCAGGACCAGATATGGACCGAGGCAGTGCGCGCGGCGGAGGAGTTCCCCAACGATGCCGCCCTAGTTCTGGGCGCCGAGGGCTGGCACCAGGGCGTGGTCGGCATTGTGGCGGCCAAGTTGGTCGATAGATTCCACAAGCCGGTGGTGGTGGTCGGTTTCAAGGAAGGCAGCGGCCGGGGCTCCGCGCGTACCACGGGAGGGCTCGATCTGTACGAATCTCTGGCGGCGTGCCAGCAACATCTCACCGTGTTCGGAGGACATGCAGCGGCCGCCGGCTTGGGATTGTCGGCCGCGCAGATGGAGGCATTTCGGGCCTCATTTGTCGCCCAGGCCCAGCGCCATTTCGACGGCCGCCCGGAAGACTCCGCGCTGGAAGTGGATGCAGTGGCTGACCTGGCTGACCTGGACCTCCACCAGGTCGAGGAACTGGAGCGGCTGGCGCCGTTCGGCGTGGGCAACCGCGAGCCGCTCTTCGCCTTGCCCGGCGTGGTGGCGCGCTCCACCCGGGTGGTGGGCACGTCGCACTTGCAGATCACGCTCGCTTGCGGCGCGGCCGTCAGCCATGCGATAGCTTTTGGCATGGCAGACCGCGATCCAGGCGATGGGGCGCAGATTGACATCATCGGCACAGCCGAGGTCGATAGCTTCAGGGGAAACCGGCGGCCGCGCGTACGGGTCAAGCAGATCTTGCGGAGGACGTCGTGAGCGGGCAGCGCGAGGGCGAGGAAGAGCCGCGCCGGGGTTTGTTTGCAACCATGCCGCGCGGGACCATCACGCGCGTCTTCATCCTGTTGGTTCTTCTGGCAGGGGTGGTTCTGCTTCAGCGCAAGGCCAGCGCCATAGCGGGTTGTATGAATGAGACCTTCATGCTGCCCCAGCCGCGCGCCGTCGGCGCGGCAGCGGGCGACGCATCCGTGCGGGGTCCCATCCGCGTGCACGTGCAGGTGCCAGAAGCCGCGACGCGATGACTTCGGTTGGTTCACCCTTGGTTTGG